>SACH01000001.1 GCA_009928645.1 Gammaproteobacteria bacterium
CTACGGCGGGTAGGAGTGGACGTAGCAGCGGGAACAGCTTCAGGAAGGCGCGCTCTTGGAACCGGCCCCAGCGCCCCTTGCGTTCGCTGCTGGACCGTGCATCGGCGGCGGGTGCCGCGAATCCGCCAGCGCGCTTCTCAATGGGATAGCCGGCCGCTCTCCAGCGGCGGATCAGGAACTCGGCGACGTAATCTTTGCCGGCGGCATCTGTGCCGAGAATCAGAAGGGCGGGCGGTGGAGGGGGTAACATCGGGGACTCATTTAGGGCCTACACAGCGATTGGCACGCCGTCAAGGAATAGGAATTCCGGCCGCACGAAGGCTGTAGCCGGAGGAGGTTGGGGGAATCTCCCAATGGGTGAGTTAAGTTTGGGGTTGGCCAGCGTCCGTTGAAGCGCCGCCCAAGCAGGGGATTGCTCCTGCACCCCTTGCCTCGCCTTCCCCATGAACGATTCGGATATGCAGGGTGATGTTGCTGACTGGTTGGAACAGGTCCGCCATCTGCGCCTGGGCAAGCCAAACCGACTCGTCCGCCAAGCGTACTTCGATCTCGATATGGCCGTCATCGGCTGCCTAAACACAGAACGCTCTTTATGGTTATCGGCCATCTAACGCATGCGGCCCATCCTTGGCCGCGCGGCTTGCCTGCTATCAGCTTCCCGCCTCACCAAGGCCTGGATAGCCGCTCCACCACGTCGCGGCGGGACAGGACCCTGGCGCAGCGCTCCCAGCGGTGCTGGTCCGGGTCCAAGGTCGACTGATAGCGAAGCTCGAAGACATCGCGGGCCTGGCGGCGCAGGTGGAGGTACTTGTCCATCATGGCCTCCAGGCGCTCGACGCCCTCGATCCAGTCGTCCTCGATGGTGTCCGGCAGGCCGCCGAAGATATCAAACTTGTCCTTCATGCGGCGCGACAGGACGCGGTAAACCTGCTCGTCCTGGGTATCGGCGTACACCAGGTTGAGCATGTCCACGTTGCGGCGCGCCTGGCCGATGCGTTTGATACGCCCCAGGCGCTGTTCCAGCCGGGAAGGATTCCAGGGCAGATCGACGTTGATCAGGGTGCCGAGGGTCTGGAGATTGAGCCCCTCGCAGGCGGCTTCGGTGGCCAGCACCAGACGCACCCGGCGCTCCTTGACCGCGGCCTTGATCTCCTCGCGCTCCACGGAAGCAAAGTGCTCGCCACGCAGCAGGCCACTCTTGCCGACGCCGGCATAGACCGCCACCGGCTCCCCGGCCAGCAGGACGGCCAGCTGCCGGGCCAGGGAAAAAGCGGTGTCGTAGTACTGACTGAAGACGATGCAGCCGTGCTCCAGCCAGGTCCTGCCCTCCGGGCGATGTTCGGTCAGGAAGTACAGCACCGCATTGAGCTTGGGATCGCGAGCCTCGGGGCGGGACAACTCGCGAATGATCACCTCCAAGTGATCCGCCTCCTCCGGGGTCAGATCGCGCACCGCAGCAGTGCTTCCACCTCCGGCGCGGCCTGGTTCCAGCGCTCCTTGAGGGCGGTCTCACGCACTTGCCGGGAGACGGCTACGTCCGCGGCATCCAGTTCGCTGTTGCAGACGATCCGCACCAGGGGGATCGCGGCGATCTCCTTCCCCACCAGTTCGAAAATGGAGCTGCGGAAGTAGCTGGCGATGCGCTTGTAGGACCTGGCGGCCTTGAGCCGATCACGGAGGAAGGCGTGGTCGGGGGGCGCGCGTAGCGAGGAGAAACGCCGAATGGTCATGCCCCCAACTCGACGATCATCCGGTGGATGGCCTCGGAGAGCGGTTCCACCTCATGGGTGCAGATCCACCACACTTGCTCGGCGTCGATATCGAAGTAGCGATGGGCGATCACGTCTCTAAATCCCATGGCACCCTTCCAGTCGATCTCGGGATGAGCGGCGAACAGTGTGCCGCCTGTTATCTTGTCCAGGTTCTTCAGGGATTCGCCGATGGCGATGAAGAGCATGCATAGTCCGTCCAGCCGTTCTTCGCCTTCCGGAGACGCCGTCAGTTCCTCGGCATTGGTGATTTGGTGAGAACGATCGCGAATCTTCCGCAAGGCGCCATCGATTTGGTGCAGGATGTCCAGCACCAAGGTCCGGTCATACATCAACACCCTCCCGCTCGATGCGCTTTCTTAACAAGGGATTCATCCGCTCGCGCAGCCGAACGATATCCACGCGGCGATGCACACGGCCCTCGATGGCCTCCTTTAGGTGGACGAGCAGATAAGGATTCGGCGATCGGGTTCTGATATAGATATCCAAATCGCTTGCTTCGGTGGCGCCGCCGCGCGCGAAGGAACCGAAAATGCCCATTTCCTCGATGCCGAGGGAATCGCCCCACTCCCGTTTGATCGCGCGTAAAGTCGTTATCAGGTCGTCGGGGTTGGCCATGGCTGGGAAGGGAGTGCCCGGTGTGGTTTGCATGGGCCACGGCTCGTTCAGGGCTGACGCTCAAATTCCAGCCTGCCCGCCTCCTGGTAAAGGTCGGCCAGGATCGATTCAGCCTTTTCGTAGAGTTCCCGAAGCCGTGGCTCCCGCCGCATCAGCGGATGACTGCCAACGAACTGATAAAGATAGTCCAGCGCAACCGAGGCCCGGTCCATCAGCTCAAAGTAATGGCCCTCGTTGATCGGTTGATCATCCTTGTCTTCGATCAAAACCTCGCGCCCTGCGACAGTCCGTACTTCGAGTATCGGCCGGCGAAACGCCTGTAGAAACCAGCGCACATCTTCCCGTAATTCAGCGGGAGACTCCCCATGCGGGGCGACCGGGTTGGCGGTCCAGCCCTCAATGGCCCCTTCATCCGTGTAGTAGACCTCATGCAGGTCATAGGATACGGCGTCCGTATCAGGCCAGGGCTTACGTATCACCCGGTGATTCCAATGTGACATAGCCTTTAACTCCTCAGGGTTGATCGCGCCCTTTCGGTGATGGCACCCAGGGTGCGGTGAGCTGGAGAATCGCACCGTACGGAAAAAGTGTGGTTCCTTTGTCACCGGACTCTTTAGCCGACCGCAATGGCTGCGCGGAAAGTGGTTCGCCAGTTCACCGGCGTACCCGACTCACTGGTTGCGAACCCAGTTCGCGCAACAAAGTAACGACGCCGGCCTCTTCTGGGCGCGGTGTTTCGAGTTGTCTTTCCAGGTAGCCGGCTAGTTCGATGGCCAGGTCCCTCTGGCTGTAGTTGCCTTACACCACCGGGGTGTTCAAGGCAAAAGGACGCAGCACCTCGTTGCCGTCAATACTTCTTGCCAGATCCATCAGGGCATAGACTTGCTTACAATCACGAGTAGCTCTTGTAGAACGCCTCTGCCTCGAACTTGACGAAATCTTCCGTCTTGTTTTGGCTCCGAGCGACGACCTGCCAGGGCTCCAGTCGGGCAATCTCGGTTTGGAGCTCCTTTGCCGTCTTCGCACTGCACCCCAGGATATCCTGAACCGACGACGCGGCTACTCCATCGCATTGGAAGATGTAGGCGAACTCCAGCAGCTCTTGGAAATTGAAGAACTTCTGCTGGTAATCGTTTGGCGATTGACTGGCGAAAAAGACAACCACACCCTTGGAACGCCCCTCGCGGATAATGCGCTCGAGGAAGATATTTCTCTGGCTGAGATAGTTGTGCGCCTCGTCGATCACCAGGATTGTCCGGATCGTCCGCCGCCCATCCATGACCGGGCTGTCGGGGAGGGTCGCCATTTCCTTGTATAGGCGCTCGATGACCAGATAGGCCACCAGCTCCTTAAGCACGGGCATCGCATGAACGTCGATGAGTATCGTCCGGTTAGAGACACGCTCCATCGGAGGCGTCTCACTGCCATGCCGCCAGAACAGCTCAAAATCGGAGAGGTCTCGCAGCACCTCGATCAAGCTGTCGTCTTTCTTCCCGTCTTCCTCGTAGGCGGTAGCGGCAATCTCCAGCACGTCTGGAAAATCAGGGAACGGCATTGGCGTCGCCGCGCGCTTCGCATAGGCCGCGCGAATCGCCTCGGTCAGAGCACCTTTCTGAACAACCCCCAACTTGCTGCTGATCGAGGCGAAGCTCTCGGCCTTTTCGCGCGCCGACACGTTGATGGTCTGCTCGTCGTACGCAGGTAGGATGAAGGGGTTGATCGGCAGGCTTTGACGACCCTGAAGCAAGCGAAATGGCTGCACCCGGGCCAGTTCCAGAAACCGCTGGTTGTCGACCACGTCGCCCTTGTAGTCGAAGTAGATGAAGTTGGTCTGAAAACTCGACTGCACGCGGATGTCGGTCAGGATCTTCAGTAAGAACTGGGTCTTGCCGACACCGGGCTTGCCCATGATGGCCAGGTGGGAGTTGGCGTGCCTGGTAGTGTTGTTCAGCTCGAGGATCAACTCCTGCCGCTGTAAGAGGGTGCGGCCAATGAAGATATCAAGCCCCGCACCCAGTTGCTCACGCCGCCCGGCGAACTCTACCTCATCAGCGAGCCTGGCGATTAGTCCCTCGCCACTGCGACCGCCCTCTTGAAACATCGCCGCCAACAGCCCCGCGCCATGGTCGATATGGCTCTTGATAATCGAGCGGTTGGAGAATAGCTCATCCTCACTGAGCTCCCGCCTGTTATAGAGATGGGCAATCAGCGTTCGGATAAAGACCTCGTCTTCGCCAAAAAACGTGGGACGCTTGAGCTCTCCCCCGTTGAAGCTGATGCTCGGCGTGACACCCGAGCCGACCTTGACCAGGGACAGTGCGAAGGCGATTCGCGCGAGGGTGGCCTTCTCCAGCTTGGTCTCGAAGCGAAGCGCACTGAGCACCTCGTCTGCCTCGCTGGATGTATAGAGCCGATCAGCCATGATTGCCCTCCCAGAAATAGCCACTGCGGAAGGTCGTCAGCTCCTGGCGCTGATCGAACTCCAGGATCGCCGCGCCGCTGAGTCTGGGCTTCAAGGCGCGGTAGTAGTCGGTATCGATCTCGGTATCCGTGGACAGGATCACCACCTGCTCACCGGCATTCGGAAAGTAGTTGTTAACGATGTTGTCGCGGTGCGTGCTATCGAGTCGGGACAGGGGCGTATCGACGATGATCGGGAGCTTGAGCTCGCTGGTTTGGGCCAGCCCCCAGAGCAGCGAGACCGCGAAGACCTCCTTTTCTCCCGCGGACATCGCCGATTTGCGAATCTCGTGTCCGTTGCGGTCCGTGATGCGTACCTCATAGGTCTTGTCGTCGATGACGATGTCCTTTATCAGCCCGCTGCGACTGGACAGTAGCCTGTACATCTCGAAGGTCTTCTCCTGAAGCATATGGACCTTGCTCTTGCGCAGCCGCACGACGAATTGATTGAGCACGCTTGCGATGGCGTCGCACTCCTCGATGAAATCTGCCTTTTCCTTCGAGACGTTGTGTTTCTCGTAGAGCTTTTCGATCTCGACCTCGATCTCGCCGATCCGCTTCTCGAGCCGCAGGATCTCTTCCTCCAGCAGCCGCAACTGCTCGGACTTTCGACCGATCTGGGTCGAGCATCCCTCCATCTCTGCCTGCAGCTCATCGAACAGGGCGCCTTCGCTCGGGGTCAGCCCACCGATCTGGCCAAGCCCCTCCAGTTGGCTCAGTTGGTTTTCGAGCACTCGCACCTCGTCCAGCAAGGGATTCAACAAGAAGATATCGCTGGACTCCAGTGACTCCATGCGGTTCAAGACCCGAGCCGCGTCCCGGTCGGATAGGTCCAGCACCTTGTCCTGATCCGTCCCCGGCTCACCTTCCTTCAACAGGCGAAAGATGCGCCGTTCCAGCTCGGCCATACGCTCCGGGGAAAGCCGCTCGGTGTAGATGGGCTCCGGCTCCTCGACGACGCGGACGATGCGCTTGGCCAGCGCTGCCGCGTTCTCTCGGATCGCCTCGCTGCTGGCTGATTCTCGCTCGGCCTCGATTTGCAGCCGGATGCCGGCGAACAGCTTGCCGGCGATGCTGAAGGGAAGGGCCTTTTCGCACAGCGCGCGGATCTCGCTCTCCACCTGAGCCAGGCGATTGGCTGTCTGGATCCGCTTCTTCTCCTGCTCGCGCATCGCCTCGCGGGAATCCGGCTCCGTATTGAAGGTGGCCTGGAAGCGCTTCTTCGCCTCTTCCAGTCGCGCCTTGAAGCCTTCCAGCTCCGATTGCAGGTCCTCGCGGTCCTTGCGCTTGCGCTGGAGCTTGCTGCGCTCCCGCTTTAGCTCACTCTGCTTGAACTCCAGGTCCTCATCCGAGATGGCGACAAAGCCTTTACGCTCCTCCTGCTTGATATAGGCGATGTCCATAGCCAGGCGGTTGATGTACTGGATGCCCAAGGCCGCCTCCAGGGAGGACTTGAGGCGTACCTCGGAATGATCGTCCGCCGCGATCTCCTGGATCTTTTCCCCATCGAAGAAAAAGAATTGGGTGATACTCGGGGGGATCGTGGCGCGGATGAAGTCCTGCCAGATCTCCTGGCTCTGCACGGATACGCGCTTACCGTCGCGCACCACCACTAACCGCTCGGTCAGGTCTCGCGGTCTGGGGTCGCTCGTGGCCCCGGCGGTCCATGAGCGTTTGACGATCAGCTCGGAGCCGTCGTCCATCTCCATGACCAGCTCAAAGGTGACATTGGCGTTGCCCTTCGCCTTTTCGCGACGGTTGATGTTGCGGAAGATCTCGTCGACCTTGGCGCCATAGAGGCAATAGGTGACGGCCTCCATGATTGAGGTCTTACCGGCCCCGTTCATGCCGCCGATCAGGAAGATGCTGCGGCCGTTCTCGCCCTCGGGAAAGACGATCTCCGTGGGGAACTGGAAGGACTTGTAGTTCTCGATGACCAGCTTGCGGAACTTCATCGGTTGTCCTCGCTCAGCTCCCAGACGCCGCGGGGTGAATCACCGCACAGGAGTCCGTTCTGCACCATTTGGTAACGCTCCCATTTGGCGTTGTTTTGCCAGGCGGGCTCGCTGGTAGCCTCCCGCCAGACCAGGTCACCAGGCAAAAGCTTTCCGTCAAGTTGTCGGGCCATCTCCTCGATCACGTCGGACACTTTTGCTTTACCGCCAAGCCGTTTAAGCGCCAGGATGATCTGCTCACGCAAGACTTCCTTGGCCGTCTTGGGAAGCTTCGATCTTTTGATACGCGGCTTGGCTTCCGCGGTCTTGGTATCAGCCTGCCCGATACGCTGGCGCAGATCAGAGAGGATCTCCGTAAGCTCGTCCGTCAACTGCGCGAGTGCCTGCCGGGCCTCTCGATGCACCGCGATGGCCGCCGCGATCCGGGTCTTCTCGGCGCGCAACGGCCCGGGGACCGGGACGCCGGCCTTTTCGAGCTGCTCGACGGCCTTGGCGATGGCCCGCAGTTGCACCTCCTGCTCGGCAACCGGAATCTCCACGGCACCCGAATCGAGATACTCGATCAGGTCCCGGAGCGCCTCCAGCAGCAGGCTCGGGTCGCGCGTCAGGGGCTGGATATCGCTCGTGTCGGTCATTATTCGGCCTCAAGGTCGGCGGAGAACTGCGTCTTCAGGATGTCTCTCAGGGCATCGTAGACTCCGGTCCGCCGGTCCTTTAGCTCGTAATCCCGCACGGTCTCCAGTAGCTTCAGCACCTTCTCGGTGCTGACCCCATGTTGCTCGCAGAGCTCCCGCAACAGTTGCTGATCGTCATCGGCCAATGTCATGAGGGCTTCTCCCTATTTGCGCGCGGGCTTGTCGGCGGGCAGGCGTTCGATCAGTTTGTCGAAGTCGTTGCCAGCGCGATCCTGCTCGGCGATCCGCCGTTGGTGGAACTTCTCGTACTCGTCTTCCGCTCGCTGCTGCGCCATCTGGTGTGAGATCTTGCCGGCATGCGTCAGGATCTCGCGGTCGTTGATGTTCAGAAAGGCGTCGAGCTTGCTGATCCAGTCCTGCATGTTCATGGGGATTCGGCGCATGGCCTGGCCCTCGGCAAAGATCAGATACTGCTCAACCAGGTTGTTCAACGCAGCCAGCTCCGCCTCGTCCAGATAGTTCTTGGCGATGCTCACGTCCTGCTTGCGCACCTTGGCCCCGCGCCAGTTGGTCAGGCCCATGTTGGGCCGGTCGGCATCGGCGCGGCTGTGGACGATCTCGGCGGCGGTCTGGCCGGTAATGGCCCAGTGCATCTTGTTCTGCACCGTCTGGAAGAAGCGGATGCTGATGTCCAGCGTCGGGTCGTAGTCGATGCTGGTCGCGTAGATGTCGGTGATCTTCTGGTAGAAACGCCGCTCCGAGGTCCGGATGTCCTGGATGCGGCGGGTCAGCTCCTCGAAGTAGTCGAAGGGCTGGTCCGGATTCTTCAGCCGCTCGTCGTCGAGCGTGAAGCCCTTGATGATGTACTCTTTCAGCCGCTGGGTGGCCCAGATTCGGAAGCGTGTGGCCACATGGCTTTTCACCCGGTAGCCTACCGAGATGATCATGTCCAGGCTGTAGTGATCTACAGTGCGGGCTACGTTGCGTGCCCCCTCTGTTTGAACTATCCGGAATTTCCGGATAGTTGCTTCCGGCTCCAGTTCGTGCTCTTCGTAAACGTTCAAGATGTGCTCATTGATGGTCCGGGGGTCCTTCTGGAAAAGCTCCGCCATCAATCGCTGGGACAGCCAAACGGTCTCATCCGCCAAGCGCACGTCGATCTTGATGCGCCCGTCCTCGGTCGCGTAGACCAGGAACTGGCCTCTGGCGTCGTCGTCAGGTGGCTGGTCCTTTTTCATCGCGCATCCTCCTGAACGACGATCAAGCAATCCCAAACACAGGATTCCAGTTCACGCGGCATAGACCAGCTCCCGAGTGCGTTCGATGTCGGCGCGCACATAGGGGTTGCGCACGGCCGGATACTCAACCAGATCGACACCCCGCCCGAGCAACCGCTCCAGTTCGGTTCGGACGCTGAACCAGCCACCCAGATCGGCCTGGGCATCGGGCGCGAACTCGACGAGGAAATCCGCATCGCTGCGCTCTGGATCGAAATCCGTACCGCGTGCGGCGGAGCCGAAGACCTCCAGGCGTCGCACCTGGTAGCGGCGGCAGATGTTGGCGATGGCTGAGCGCTGGGCGGTGATCAGTGGGTGCATGACTGGCGTTACCTGCCATTCCGATCAGTGGGAAGCGGTGAGTATTCGTACTTGATGACACCATCTTCGGAATAGACCACCGGTAAGCCGTGCCGCCAAGCCTTTTCGCGGGCGCGCAGCGCGGCGCGCTGCAGGGCGATCTCGGCATTGACCAGATCGGGATCGCGTTCGCGTGGAGTCGCCGGGGTTTGTGGATCGGTCACGCCCGCGCGGCCTCTTCGATGAGTTGCTCGACGCGGGATTTGGCTTGTTCGAGCAGTCGCCTGGATTCACGCTCGGCGGCAGCCGCCTGGTCGTGGAGCCGCCGCAACTCCTGCTGCAACGACTCCGGCGCGGGCCACACCAGAAACTTGCGGATATCGAACGGATACAGCTCCAGTTGCCCCGAGGTTCCGCGCTGGAACATCTCCACCTGCATCTGACCCGCGGCACTATTGAGGTACAGCGACAGGTAGACCGGATCGAGATCGTTCGACCGCAGAATGGTGACATGGTTATCCGGGACGGCGGGTTCATCGACGAGATAGGGCGCGGCCCGGCCGAGGGTTCCGCGTCCCGTACCGTTCAGCAGGGTGTCGCTATGGCGGATCTGGAGTTTACTGTCTAGATTCGCCGCCGCGAACCGATTGTCTTCGAGCAGGACGCGATTCGGCTGGACGTGCTTCGAGTTGATGACCCGAAGCCCGGTGGCGGAGTAAACCGGTTGCTGACCGCGTTGGCAGAAGGTCAGATGCCGGTTGAGTGGGGAAAGCGAAATGCCGGGGGGCAGGGAATTCGCGAAAGCCTCAAATGCGGGGTAGTAATGCTCTGGATCAAGGCGCCTTGAGGTTTCGACGTTACTAAACCGCGCTGTGTAGCCCATCGGCTTCTGGAATGTCAGCTTGTCTAGGCCAAGCTCGGATTCGAGGATTTGTTGAGCAGCGTCGGAGGAGCGCAAACTGTCACGTAAGCACTTGTAGTAACCACGGACCATATCGCCAACCATTTTCTGGATTGGCCGTTCCGGCAAAAAAACTCTGATCTTTCGGGTACGCTCCAGGGTAAGTTGATACTGAATCGTCAACTCACGTTCTCGCATCAACTGGTCAAATCCATGCCGGGACCGTAAAAAGGCGATCAGGTAGTATGGATCGATGATGCTTTCGTCGATATTCGATATGCCGAGCACTGTGCGAGTCATCGCGGACAACGGCATGTCGTCAGAAAGAAGCGCTGCATAGCAAGGCGAACCAACCTTGCTGATAACAATGTCACCTGCCTTCAGATTGCGTATTGATGAATGTGCATTAACAAAATCATCCGGGATTCTTGCAAAGGGCTGATCGGGTGATATGAGCGGGAAATTCACAATATCGACACAACGAAGAAACGGAATTCCTTCAGGCGTGTATAGATGCGTTGCGGCAGGATAAAAAGCGCTGCAACTGAATTGGCCAAGTTTACGCAGGGGCAAAGTATTAACCGCCTCAAGATCGGCCTCTACTTGCGTGTGACTCGGCAGAAAATACTCTGGGTCGGAACGCGCATAGTGATGAAGTTCGGAGGCTAGAGCGGTCATGAAAATAGCCATTATTCGCTCTCCCAGAAGCTGAGCTTTTGTTCCTGCGCAAACCTAACAAACGCCTCCGCCACGCAAAGCTGCTCACCCGGAATCTGGCTCGCATCAGCGAGGTCTTCCGCCCGCAAGTCGTAGTTCACCAGGTCCTGATTGACGACTAACTGCCCTTCCTGCGGGTGTCCGTCCGGAAACTCAATCAGGCCGCCGTCCGCGTCGAGCAGGTACTCATAATCGCCGGAGTTGTTCTTTCCCCCGCGTTCGCTGACGGCCATGAAGATGGGGTAGTCGAGCCGCTTGGAGACCTCGGCGCTGATCCAGCGCTCCTTGAGGGTGCCAATCAGGTCGTCGTCGGCCAGGATCAGCTCCAGCCGGCCACGAGTGGTGAGCTGTTTCAGGTCGCGCTCGGCCTGGGGAATCTGCGTCTCCAATGACTTGATCTCGGCCTTGATGGGTTTCTGCGCGGCCCTGTTCCGCTCCTTCAGCGCCTTCAGGCTGATCTGATAGTCTTGCCTGACTTCCTTGATGCGTGACCGCAACTCGCCCTTCTCGCCGGTCCAGCTCAAGCTGATCGCGTCGATCTCCTGGTCCTTCCGCTGCTCCAAAGCCTCGCGGTCGCTCTCCAGATCCATCAACCGCTGCTTGGCCTTCAGCAGCGCGGCCTTGAGGTCGTTCAGCCGCTCTTCGGCGAGCGCGATCGGATCGTCATCGACATTGGCGCTTACCTCGCCATCGCCGTCGTCCTCATCCCCGTCATCGTTCGTTGCCTCCTCGGGTTCGGTCTCCGGTTCGCCGAAGGTCTCAGCGATCAGGTCGGCTATCGCCTCGGGGATGACGTCCTCCGGCACGTCGGCGGCGCCTTCGTGAGCGGCCATCAGCATCCTGATGTCCGCCGCGTAGTCCGGGCAGGCGCCCGCGACCTGGTCGTGGACCTGGCTGATCCGGTCGAGTTGGTCCTGGGTGTATTTCTGCACGAAGAGCACCGAGGTCTTGGTGCCGGTGTGCGGTTTGAAGGTGTTGGGGTGCAGCCCGACCACCGCCAGCAGCCGGGCCTTCTTCAGGATCCACTCGCGGATGAAGGCGAGGGATGAGTTGTTGAACTTGCCCTGCGGCAGCACGATGGCCGCGCGTCCGCCGGGCTTGAGCATCTTGAGGATGCGCTCGATGAAGAGGACATCGCGCTCTTCTTTGGGCTGCTTGTCGTTCCCGGCGCGCTTGAGCGCCGGCCGTGCCAGCTCATAGCGGGCCAGCATCTTGCGGTCTTTCATCTCCCCGGCAAACGGCGGATTGGCCAGGATGACGTCGAACTTCAGCTCATCGAAATATTCCCACGCCTTGTCCTCGTCGGTCAGTGGCTCGTTCTCGGGGATCGGCTTCGCCGTGAGCCTGGCTCGACGGAGCCCCTGCATCAGCGCCGAGCCCGAGCCGGTCTCGTACCAGGTGCGCGGGTCAAGGCTGCTGACGTCCGGTCCGAAGATGTTGGTGTGACCGTCCCCGGCGATCAGCATTAAGGCGCGCGAGGTTTTGGCGGCGCGCTGCTCGAAGTCGATGCCCCAGAGGAATCTGGAGGCGTAGCGATGTTTGCGTAGTTCGCGCTGATCGTTGTCGGCGGCCGGGTAGCACCAGTCCATGGCGTGCAGCAGGAAGCCACCGGACCCACAGGCCGGGTCCATCACGTACTCGTCGCGCTTCGGATTGAGCAACCGCACGCACATCTCGACCACATGGCGCGGGGTGAAGAACTGGCCCTTTTTCTTCTTGGCCTCGGTGGGGAGCAGATACTCGAAGGCGTCATCCATGATACGGAGGTTGGAGCCCATGAGCCGCACCCCTTCGATGGGGCCGACGCAGACCTGAAGATGGCGCTTGGCCAGCTCGATGTCCTCGCCCTGCTTGAAGATGCCGGGCCACTCGTCGCAGGCTTTGTTGAAGAGGCTGTTGATGCGGTCGTAGGTGATCTCGGGGTCCAGTGCCTTGCGGAACTCGACCACCTTGTCCCTCCGTCTCTCCATCGCCTCCTTCTCGTCCCAGATCTTGGCGAAGATCAGCTTAAAGATCTCGTTGAACTCATCCTTGCCGCTGTCGGCTAGCACCAGCTCTTCGAGGTCCTGAAGAATCTTCTTGAAATTGAAATCCTGCTTGAGCTGCAAGAGGGTCTTCTTAGCTTCGACGACATCCTTGGGCTCCTGCCCACGCCGCGGTAAATCGAACAGGGTGTCATCGAACTGAGCGGGATAGGGCCGGTATAGGATGATGCTGTCCGCGCCGTTGGACCAGATGGCCACCGGCGCGCCCTTGGCGTTCATGTAGCTCTTGAGCTGCTCGATGCCATCCTTGCGCTTGGGCTTCTTGCACTCGACGATGATCTTGGGTGTCGTCTTGGTGAGATCCGTATAGACGACGATATCGGCGGCCTTGGTGCCCACCTCGGTGCCGAACTGGACGCTGATTTCGAGCTCGATCTCGTCGGGCTTATAGCCGTATTGGTGGATCAGCTTGTAGGTCCAGAGTTGGCGCACGATCTCCTCGGGCGCGGACTTACCGCCTTCGACATAGACCTGTACCTCCTCGTTGCCGGAAGAAAACGGGATCAAGCTCTTGAGGAAATACTTGGTCTTGCCGGCGTCTTTGCCCGAGGTCGTGACCTTTGGATAGATGGAAAGGATCTCGTGTATCGGCTTGCCAAGGCTGACGAATTCGGTCAGCTCGTAATGGATGGCGGGATCTTTGAAGATGCGATCGATGATCTCCTTGGTGCCCAAGGACTGCGGGTCGGTAGACATCAGGATGGCGTCCCCTTCTTGGTGTTGTGAGGCTCCTTGGAATCTGTCCTGTCACTGCGAGACTCGCTCGGCTGGGAGGCTGATCTGTCACTGCCGGAAATCGCGATGCCGTTTCGCGAACAGTGATCCCGGATCAGGACTTCCACCATGTTGGCGATGGATCGGTGCTCCAGCTGAGCGGCCTCTCGCAGCGCAGCCTTCAAGTCGGGAGCGATGCGAAACGTCAGGGTGGCGGTCTTGGTGGTGGCTAGATTTGCCCATTAGGGCTGCATGCATGCTGATGTACTGCAATCTACTACAGTCGCACCGGGCATACAAAGTACGGAATGTGAGCCATATCTCGTCGGAGATGCACCTCTGGGTTCGTGCGCCAGATCGACCATCGGAGGGACTTTTGCAGAGGACGCACAGTCTGAGCGGCATGCCCAGACGATGTAAGGCCAGTACCATGGTGGCCCGTGACCCGGCTGGGGTGGGTGTGGCGGCCGGAGCCTTAGACCTTGCCCCTTGCCCCCAGGGTCTACCACCCCCTACCACCCCCTGACGGCCCTTGGCTCTCTGACGGGCATCGCTCATCATCCCCTCGCGAAGATTTGTCGCATTCCTAACCCTTGGGCGGCTTCTTAAGCATTATCAGTTACTAAGCAACTGATCCAGTGGGCACCCCAGGGGCATCGCCTTCATCCCTTGACCACCGCCGTTGCTATGGCCAGTGCGATCAGAATCTTGCAGATTGAATTTTGAAAAGCGGATTTGTAAGATTCCAGCATGATCAAACGCCAATCAGAAGCCTTGGCCCTTGCGCTGGCGCGGGTTTTCCCCATCGTGGCCTTTGTAGGCCCCCGACAGTCGGGCAAGACCACGCTGGCGCGCGGCTTGTTCGGCGACCGGGCCTTTGTGTCGCTGGAAGATCCGGAAGAGCGGGAATATGCCCTGCGTGACCCCCGCGGCTTTTTGGCGCGCTTTCCGGAAGGTGCGGTGATTGACGAGGCGCAGCGTTGTCCGGCCTTGTTTTCCTATCTACAGGGTTTGGTCGATGGCCGCCGGCGCATGGGCGATTTCATCTTGACGGGATCGCAACAGTTCGGTCTGCGCTCGGGAATCAGTCAGTCGCTGGCCGGCCGCGTGGGCCTGGTGCAGTTGTTACCTTTTTCATTGACCGAGTTGAAGGATGCCGGCAAGTTGCCGGATTCGCTCGATGTCGCTTTGTGTCAGGGGGGCTATCCGCCGCTTTTTGATCGCGAGATCCCGCCAACCCTGTGGTTTCCGAACTATGTGGCGACCTATGTTGAGCGGGATGTCCGGCAGTTGCTGGCGGTGCGCGATCTGGATCTTTTCCAGCGCTTCGTGAAGATGTGCGCCGCGCGCACCGGCCAGTTGCTGAATCTGTCCGCCTTGGCGGCTGACTGCGGAATTTCGCAGACGGCGGCGCGCGAGTGGCTGTCCGTGCTGGAGACCAGTTACCTGGTGGTGCGGTTGCCGCCCTATTTCCGCAACTTCGGCAAGCGGCTGGTGAAAACACCCAAGCTTTATTTCCTGGATGTGGGGCTGGCAGCCTGGCTGTTAGGCATTCGTGATGCCGAAACGATGAACACCCATGCGATGCGCGGCCCCTTGTTCGAGACCTGGGTGGTGTCCGAACTCATCAAGCAGCGCTTCAATGCCGGGCAGCCGGCCGAATTGTACTTCTGGCGTGACAATGCAGGTCACGAGGTCGATGTGGTGTTCGAAACCCGGTCGAAACTTCAAGCCATCGAGATCAAGTCCGGCGCCACCTTCGTCGCGGATTGGCTGGCGGCGGCACGAAAGTGGTTAGGCCTTGCGGGGGAGGATGCGCTCCCCCCCTACATCGTTTACGGGGGTGATGCCGTGTATGACCGGGAGGGGGCGCGGGTATTCGGGTGGCGCGGAATTGACTCAATGCAGTCAGTCGAGTGTCCACGGTAACCGGGTGCACTTTATTTCCCCGCTTGCTGCATGGCCCTTGCATGAGGGCTGGCTAAGCTTACGGTCAAGGATGAGATCCAGGCCCCCGCCGAAGAGGGCGGGGGGCCTGGCCCGATTCCCACGGGCCTTGCCAGGTCGGCAAGGCCAGGCAGTAACCAGTGGAGAGAGATCATGAACAAATTGCTCAGCGCCAGTGCCATCGGCTTGATGGCGATCGCGGCGACCGCTCTGGCCCAACCCTGGGGCGGTTATGGCCCTGGCCAGGGACCTGGTTGGGGTGGGCCGGGGGCGGATGTCGATTTCCGGGTCGAGCGCATGACGACCATGCTCGGGTTGAACCCGGTACAACAGGACCAGCTCAGGGAGATCTTCAAGGAGCAGCAGACCCAGCGCCAGGCCATGCGGCAATCCATGCGGGATCGGGTGGATGCCATCCTGACCCCCGAGCAGCGAGAGCGGCACGCGCAGATGATGCAAGGCCGGGGCTTTGGTGGCCGGGGACCCGGCTGGGGTGGTGGCGGCGGTCGGGGTCTTGGCCCTTGCAGCCAGGGCTTGCCCCCGCCCACTAGCCCCTGATCGGCAGTGATGGCCCGGCTCTGCCCGAGAGTCGGGTAAGCTCCCCGTTGAACTCCGCTCCCAGTTCCTTCCGAGCCGAGGGGTCACGAGTCCAAACAGAGCAGGTAAGGGCGCGGTGGGATGACTGGCTGCGGACCAGGTCATTCCCACCCCGACGCTAACCCCACCGTGACGCTATCCCCGCGGCGACACAGCACCTCCACCTTTTTTCGCGACGTCATTCTCTCTGCCCCCGCGACAATTTGTCGCATCCCTGACCCTTGGGGTGCTCCTTGATAATGATCAGTTGCTAATCAACTGATCCAGGGAGCACTCCATGGGGCATCGCCTTCACCCCTTGACCAACGTCGTGGCTACGGCCTGCGTGATGGCTGGCGCCTGGCATCCCGCCGGCGCCGAGACCACGACCGAGCTGAGCGAGATTGTCGTCAGCGCCCAGCAGCCCGAGGCTTTCCCCAGTTCCAGCCTGGTCAGCGGCCGGGAACTGGAGGCGGCGCGGGTCGGTACCAGCGATACCGCTCGGCTGCTCCTGCAGGTGCCGGGCGTCAGCCTGTATGGTGCCGGCGGCGTCTCCAGCCTGCCCGCCCTCCACGGTCTGGCCGATGACCGGGTGCGGGTCAAGGTCGATGGCAAGGACCTGATTGCCTCTTGCCCCAACCACATGAACCCACCCCTGTCCTATCTCGACCCCTCGGCGGTCGGCTCGCTCAAGGTCTACGCCGGTCTGGTCCCGGTCAGCCTGGCGGGGGACAGCATCGGGGGCAGTATCGTCGCCGAGTCGCCGCCGCCGGAATTCGCCGCCCCGGGTGAGAAGTACCTGCTCAAGGGCGAGGTCGGTGGTTATTACCAAAGCAATGGCGACGGCTACAGCGCCAACATCAGCGCCAGCGCCGCCACTGACAGCCTGAGCATCCGCTATCAGGGCGCGGTGGCCAAGTCACGGAATTACCAGGCGGGTGGCGACTTCAAGAGCACCACGGCCACGGGCCGGCTCAACCATACCCTGCCCCTGGACGTGGTCGGTTCCACGGCCTATGACAGCCGCAACCAAAACCTGGATCTGGCCTGGAAGACGGGCAGCCACCTCATCGAGGCCCAGTTCGGTTACCAGGACATCCCCGAGGAGCTCTTCCCCAACCAGCGCATGGACATGCTCGGCAACGAGGAGAAGAACTTCAATCTCAACTACACCGGCGACTTCACCTGGGGCAACCTCAAGGCCCAGGTCTATTACGAGGACGTGGACCACTTCATGGACTTCGGTCCCGACAAGCGCTTCTGGTATGGCACGGCGTCGGGACCGGGTGGCACGGGCATGAAGTCCATCGACGGCATCCCCTGCTCCCCGATCGGCCCCACCTGTGCCGCGGGGATGCCGATGAACACCGAGAGCAATACCCTGGGCGGCAGTCTGCAAGCGGACATCGCCCTCAACGCCAGCCATCTGCTGCGGCTGGGCGCTGAATACCAGGGCTACAACCTTGATGACTGGTGGTCGCCATCCGGGGCCAACATGTGGCCCGATACCTTTTGGAACATCAATGACGGTCAGCGGGACCGCCTGGCCCTGTTCGGCGAATGGGAGGCCCGTCCCACGCCCCAGTGGCTGACCCAGGTCGGCCTGCGTTTCGAGCAGGTCAACATGGATACCGGTGACGTTCAGGGCTACAACATCACCCCCAGCGCGCCCGGCAACCAGTACGCGGAGGCGAACGCCTTCAACGCCCTGGACCACCAGCAAACCGACAACAACCTCAACTTCACGGCCCTGGCCCGTTACGAATTCGACGCCACCAAGCAGTTGGAATTCGGCTATGCCCACCTGGTGCGCTCGCCCAATCTCTACGAGCGCTACACCTGGTCGAGTTGGTCCATGGCGGCGGCTATGAATAACAGCGTAGGCGACGGCAACGGCTACGTCGGTGACATCGACCTCAAGCCGGAGCAAGCCAACACCTTTTCCCTGACCTTCGCCTGGCAGGACACGGCAGGGGACTGGGAACTCAAGGCGACGCCCTATTACACCTACGTCACCGACTATATCGATGCCATCCCCTTCCCCGGCGCTACCTGGAAGCCCGACCAGTTCAATATCCTCCAGTACGCCAACCAGGAGGCCCAGCTCTACGGTATCGACCTCAATGGCAAGCTACCCCTGTTCAAGGGCGACTATGGCCGCTTCGGTCTCAAGGGCCTGCTGAACTACACCAAGGGCGAGAACCTGGACACCAACGACGGCCTCTACAACATCATGCCCCTCAACCTGACCCTGACCCTGACCCAGCAACTGGGCGGCTGGGACAATGGCATCGAGGTGGTCATGGTCGACAGCAAGGACGACCTGTCGGAGGTCCGCAACGAGATCGAGACTCCGGGCTATACCCTGTTCAACCTGCGCGGCAGCTATGCCTGGCCCAAGGTGCGCATCGACTTCGGCATCGAAAACCTCTTCGATCGGATGTACTACCTGCCCATGGGCGGCGCCTATTTGGGGCAGGGCCGGACCATGGCCCTCAATCCCACTGACGGCACCCTGGCCTGGGGTACGGCGGTTCCCGGCATGGGACGATCCTTTTATGTCGGGTTGAACATCAAGTTCTGAGCGGTATTCGTTCAGACCCTAGCGCGCCAGAAAGGCTTCGGAACCGCCTGCCGCTGGTTCTCTTACTCCCTCCCCCCTGGAGGGGGAGGGTTGGGGAGAGGGGGTCTGAAACGGTTACCTGAGCGGAAGTAAGCGCCGGTAGCTCAGGAATTGGGCCCTGGCGGGGAAGTCGGCGGCCGGTGCTTGCCCAGCTTGCGCTGTAAGGTGCGGCGGTGCATGCCCAGGGCGCGGGCGGTGGCGGTGACGTTGCCGCCGTGCTCGTCCAGGGTGCGCTGGATGTACTCCCACTCCAGGTGGCGCACGCTCAGGCGTTGGTCGGGCGCGGGCTCCGCCGCGCTCGGGACCGGAGCCTCCTCCCGCAGGGCGCGCAGGATATCCGCCACGTCCACCGGCTTGGCCAGGTAGTGGACGGCGCCGAGTTTCATGGCGCTGACCACGGTAGGGATGCTGGCATAGCCGGTGAGGATCAGGATGCGGGCCGCGGGGGCCAGGGCCAGGAGGGGCTGGATCAGGTTGAGCCCTGACTGGCCGGCGAGGTTGAGATCGAGAACGACGTACGCCGGTGGCTGGTCCCCGCAGCATGCCAGGGCCTCCTCGGGCTCGGCGGCGGCCACGACCTGGAAGCCCCGCCGCGTCAGCGAGCGTGACAGCACGGCGCGGAAGGCCTCATCGTCATCGATCAGGAGCAGACGCCCGGTCTCAGTACCCATGACCGACCTCGTTCAGAAACGTATGGCTAGCCTCAGCCGCCATGGCGAACCTGGGTGTTGTGAGTGGGAGGCGTCTCATCGTCTGTAACGGTTACCGTCAGGGGCAGGCGCAGTTCGACGCGGGTCCCTTGAACATCGGCCGATCCGCCGTCCACGGTGGTAAAGGTCAGGCTGCCATCCCGGCGCTCGATCGCCGCCCGCCCGAGGAGCAGGCCGACGCCCAGGCCCGCGGGCGACTCCAGGGGTTGGCGCCGGGCGAAGGCGTCCAGGGCCGCTGGGGGCATGCCCCGGCCATCATCCTGGATGCCCACCACCAGCCAGTCCCGCTGGGCGTCCGCCCGCACCTGGATGCGACGGGCCCCGGCCTTGCGGGCATTGTCGAGCAGATGGGTCAAGGCTTGCTCCAGGGCGACATCGGCCGGCAGGCGGTGGTCGTTCAGGTTCCGACCCGGCTCCCAGGCCACCGCCAGGGCGGGATGGCGGCTCTGCCAGACCTCAAGCAGGCGCCGCAGCCAGTCGCCCGCCGGCTGGGTCGGCGCCTGACCGGCCAGGGCCTGGGTCGCCCGGGCCGTCAGTTGGCTCAGGGTCTCCTTGCACCGCCGGATCTCGGTCTTCATCGCCTGGACGTCGACGGCCAGTGCCGGGGGCAGGCGACCGTCGTCCAGCAGGTCATCGGCCAGGACGTTGAGGCTGGCCAGGGGGGTGCCCATTTCGTGGGCCGCCCCGGCGGCCTGGCTGCCCAGGGCGATCAGCCAATCGTCGCGGATTGCCTGCTCGCGGGCCGTGGTCAGTTGCCGGTCGCGGCGGCGGATACCGGCGGAGAGTTGCAGGATGAACCCGACCACCAGCACCGCCGAGAGGGCGAAGACCAGCCACATGCCAAACAGGTGCAGGGTCCCGGCCCTGGCAAAATCGGCGATGTGCAGGGGGACGTAAAAGTACCAGAGAAAGGAGTAGATCAGAATGGCGCCCAGGGCCAGCAGCCAGGCCTGACGGGGCGTCAGGATCAGGGCGCCGATGGCCACCAGGGGCAGGAAGAGGGAGATCAGGGGGTTGGTCGCCCCGCCGGAGAGGAAGATGTAGCCCCCCCAGGCCAGAAGGTCGAAGCCCAACTGGACGCAGGGGGAAAAGAAGCGCGGGGCCTCGGCGATATCCAACGTGCTGTCCGCCAACTGGAAGCCCAGATTGACCAGGCCGATGAGCGCCGCGTAAATGAGCAGCCGGACCATGAGCTCGGAGGGCCCCAGCAGCAGGGGGCTCACCAGGGCCGCCAGCACCATGGCGATCACCGACAGCCAGCGCAACTGCAGCAGCGAGGCCTGGATGACGCGGGTCAAGGAGTCGATCATGTGGGCGGATAAGACTGGCTGCGGCAAGGGAGGCCCGGGATTGTATACCCGACCGTCCCGTAGTTTCCGGCGTCCCGGGGTGCCAGGCAAAGCCGCGAAGGTGGTTTCCCCGCCACCCCAGGCCACGGGCCAGGATCAAGGTCTACACTAATCAGCCAAGGGGCCCTCATTAGCCACCAGGCCAACAACTGGAGAGAATCACCGTGGAGTTGCTCAAGACCTATCTGGACGCCGGCTTGTATGGGCTCCTCGGCTTCATGAGCTTTCTCACCCTGGCGCTGACTGTGGAGCGCTACCTTTACTATGCCCGGGTGGACTTGGGGGCCTTCGACCGGCTGGAGGATCTGGAGATTGCCCTGACCCGCCACCTGACGGTGATCGCCAGCGTGGGCGCCAATGCCCCTTACGTCGGCCTGCTCGGTACCGTGCTCGGCATCCTCATCACCTTCCACGACATCGGCCAGGGCGGGGCCATCGAAACCTCCACCATCATGGTCGGGCTGGCCCTGGCCCTCAAGGCCACCGCCTTCGGGCTGCTGGTGGCCATGCCCTCCATCGTCTTCTACAACGCCCTGTTGCGCCGGGTGGACGTCCTCAAGGCCCGCTGGGGCCAGCGGGAGGTTGTCTGAGGAGGTAGCAATGAAACGCATGGATCAGATCAACGTCATCCCCTTCATCGACGTCATGCTGGTGCTGCTGGCCATCGTCCTGACCACCGCTACCTTCATCGTCGAAGGGCGTCTGCCCATCCGTCTGCCGGTGGCCGACGCTCAGCCCGCCCCGGCGGAGACCCCGCCCATCGAGATCGCCATCGACGCGGAGGGCCGGCTGTTTTGGGCCGGCGAGGGGCTGGGGGCCGGGCCCGCCGGCCTGGCCAGCCTGGAACCGCGACTGGCCGTTCTGGGCCCGAACACCCCCTTTGTCCTGCGGGTGGATGCCCAGGCCCGGTTCGAGGCCTTCGTCGGCGTCATCGACCTCCTCAAGGCGAAGGGGCTGGAACGGGTGAGCATCCTGACCCGCCGGTCCTGAGGCTGAGGTAGCTGATGCCCCGTCGCTTGTGCGGATCCTGCATCGGGCTTGGCATTCTGGTCTCGGCCCTGGTGCATGGCTTGGGTCTGTCCCTGCTGCTACAGCGCCAGCCGCCAACCCTGGAGGCCGGCGCGGAGGCCGGGCTGGAATTGGAATTGGCCCTGTTTGCCCCCGCGGGCGGCGGCCTGGCCCCCGTCACCCCCTCCGCGCCCGACACCGCCCCGGCCCCGCCCGCTCCGCCCACCGCCGAGGCGGCGCCACTCGCGGAACCGGAACCCGCTCCGGTGCCGCCGGCCGAACAGCCACCCCTTCCCCGGGCGATGCCTGAACCCCTTGTCAGCCCCTCCGTGGTCGAGGACAAACCAACCCCCCCGCCGGAAGCGCAGCCCGAACCAATGGCGCCATCGCAGGCGAAGCCCAAGTCAACCCCCCAACGGAAACCCTCGCCCAAGCCCAAGCCCAAGCCCAAGCCGACGTCGAAGCCAGTGGAGCCGTTACCTTCGCGCCCGCCCCAGTCCACCACGGAGGCCAAGCGGACTCCCCAAGGGGATCAGGTCCCCCTGGACGCCCCGCCCGGGCCAGGAAAGGGCCCGGCGCAGTCCGCCGCTGGGCCGACCGGGGACGAAAAGGGGACGGCCGCCCGCGGCACCAACAGCGAGGGGGCTTTCCTGGCCGAACTGCAACGGGCGATCATTCGTCATCAGCGCTATCCGGAACAGGCGCGCCGTGAGGGTCGGCAAGGCAGCGCCACCCTAAGCTTCGTCCTGCTCGGGGATGGCCGTTTCGACCAGGTGCGGGTGGCGCGGTCTTCCGGCGACCGTGACCTGGACCAGGCCGCCATCGAATCCCTGCAACGCTTGGGGCGCTTCCGCCCCATCCCCCTGGAGTTCGGCCGCGACCGATGGCCCCTGAGTGTCGTCATCCGCTTCAATTTACAGTGAGATCAGCCATCCGGTGCCGATGCAAGACATCCTTGGATACCTCTGCTTGGGGAGATTACCCGCGCGGGTAGCCCGCCTTGGCGGCGCCGGATCGACCCTTTGATCGATCCGGCGGGGCCAGGCCACGGCATGGGAACTGCCCAAGCCCGTTGCCTCGCCCCACGGCGGTAAGGTCTTATCTCTTTCCGCCTCCGCCGGCACCACAGGCGCCACCACGCTCCATGGGGCTGTCGATGATGGCATCTACTACCTCCTGGTCGAGGTATTGGGCCTCGTAGGCCACCCCTTGCGCCTCGATCGTGGCGGCAAAGGCCCGCAGATGGTTACGGGAGCCGCACATAAGACTTGCGTAGGTCTGGGCTAGATCCGCGTGAGTCGTGGCATCGATGGCGTTTTCAAGGTCCTCTATATCCACTTCCTCGATCAGGCCACCAACCTGGAGGGCCTCCAGGTAGGAAACCTGACCTCGCACCAGCAAGTCGCCGTAGAGCTGTAGCAACTCAAGATCGTTGAAGGCGCCTATCTCGGACAGGGCCGGATCGGCCAGCCGGTACTTGTCAAGCAGGGCCTTGATGGCATCCATATGTTTCTGCTCGGAAACCGCGATGTTGCCGAAGGGTGGCAAGCCCCAGGCCTGGTCCATGGCGAGGTAGATGTCCCTGGCCAGCTTCTCCTCTTCACGCATGAAGGTCAGCGTGGCCGCCTCGTCGGCGTTCAGAGGCTGGACTTGGACTTGCTTACCCCCTTGAGGGCCGGCGGCATGGGCTGTGGCCATGCTCAAAACGGCCGGTCCCGAGAGGACCAACGTCAGTGTCGCGGCGATCAGGTTGCGTTTGGTGTTCATGGTCATGCTTCGCTCTGGGTTGGATGGAATGAAGCGGTGGCGTTCAGCCACCACCGGACGTTTGCGCTTAATTGTTCGCGGCCGTTGAGGTATTCAGGCGATCACGACCGCGAATCGCGACTGCCCCGGGGTTGGCGCTGGGGTCATGGAGTTGGGTCCGACTCTGGGTTTGGGTGCCGGAAGCGCCCCCTTGCCCCTTGCCTTGCCCTCCGGCCGAGCCTTGCATTTGGCCCTGTCCGCGGCCCTGACCGCCCATGCTCCCGGTCATGCCGCTGTCAGCGTGCCGTGTCTGGCTCATGCCGCCCCCCATCCCGCCGCCTCCCTGACCCCGGGCCTGTGCCACTCCGCTGGCAATCAGGGTGGTAGCGGCGATCGCTATGATCGTAAGTTGCAGTTTTTTCATGTTGATTGACCTGTTATCCACGTGGATGTTGAAAGATTCACCGACGTCCGCCGCCATGGCCACCGCCAGCGCCCTGGTGGCCGCCGAAGCCGCCGCCGCCCCTACTGCCCTCGAGCCCGCCACCGGTAGGGCCACCGGAGCCGCCACCCATCCCGAACCCGGTCCCGGACGTCTCCCTGGCGGCCTTCTGTCGGGCCTCGTAGCCGCTGCCGTAGGGCAAGCGGCCTCCTCGGCCCTGGTCGGCAGGGCTCGACCCTTGGCCCAGATCGGGCAGACGGGTCAGATCCGCGCCCTGGTCCAGTCCAGCCGGGGATGAGGAGCCAAAGCTCGCACCACCTGCCGGTTGCGGTGGCAGCGACAGATTCAGCGGCTTCATCGCCGGCGAGACGTCGAGCCCAGCGGCCGCGAACTCGTGGCTCCAGGCAGATGCCGCCAGAGTCAGCAGCGGAACCAGAAGTAGCAGCGGAGATCGCGTGCGGTGCATGCTCATGGGGTCTGGGGCTTGGTCGGTGAGGTCATTCTGCCGGTGGGGGGTATCCGGTCGATGTCGTCCCAGCATCCGAGTGTTTCCGATTGTTTCCGTCGGTTTCCGCTACTGGGATGGGCCTGGGGGGCGCGGTACACTGCGCCCATGAGTTCCTCCGCCCCCAGTCGCATCCTGGTCGTCGACGATGATCCCAGTCTCCGGGAGCTGCTGGCCGAATACCTGGGCGTCAATGGCCTGGCGGTGGAAACGGTGGCGGACGGGGAGGGGATGCGCGCGGCCTTGCGGCGCGGGATGCCGGACGCCATCGTGCTCGATCTGATGCTCCCCGGGGAGGATGGCTTGAGCCTGACGCGGGAACTGCGCGGCCTGTCCCAGGTGCCCATCCTCATGCTGTCCGCCCGGGGCGAGGAGATCGACCGGGTGGTGGGCCTGGAGGTCGGCGCCGACGACTATCTGTCCAAGCCCTTCGGTCCGCGGGAGCTGCTGGCCCGCCTGCATGCCCTGCTGCGCCGCGCCAAGCCTCCCGCGCGGCTCAGCGGATCCGGGGTCCCGGCTTCCGCGGATGGTGGCCTCCGCCCGGAGGGCGCGCGGAATGCTTTCGGCCCCTTTGTCATGGATCTGGCGGCGCGTCGCCTGTTGCGTCAGGGTCGTGAGGAGCGGCTGACGGCCGCTGAATTCGATCTGCTGCGCGTCCTGGTGGAGCGCCCCAACCGCGTCCTGTCCCGGGATACACTGATTGATCTCCTCAAGGGTTTCGACCGCGACCCCTTCGATCGCAGCATCGACATCCGCGTCACCCGCCTGCGCCGCAAGATCGAGGCCGACTCCGCCCGGCCGGTTTACATCCGTACCGTGCGCGGCCAGGGCTACCTGTTCAATCCCCGTGGCGACGAGCCATGAGCCGGGGACAGGGGCCTGACCGACCGGCCGCCGCACCTACCTGCCCCGCATCATCCGCTGGCCTCGCCCTCGTGCCAGGGCCGGGGGCTGGACCCATCACAACTATTCTGGCCCCTTCTCCCCAACCCTCCCCCGCCGAGGGAGAGGGAGCAAGAGAATCCGCGGCTTGTCCTGTCTCTACCAGACCAGGGATTGGGGAGTGTGAATGTTTACAACCCGTTAAGCCCGCGACCAGGGGTCTGGTGCGGTTTATCGCGCGCCCTCTGGCCATGGCCTTCATCCTCTTCGAGCTGCTCACCGCCGTGGCCGTGGTGGTCTTTCTGATGGGGCCGATGGCCCAGGGCTCGGCCGAACGCCTCGCCGGGCTCATGGTGCTATCCGCCCAGACCTGGAGTGAGTTGCCGCCCGAAACCCGGGCGGATTTCGAGCTGGAGTTGGCGCGAACCCATTGGCTGTCGCTGCGGGAGGCAGGCACCGCGCCACCCGCGATGGGCTGGCATGGCTTTTACGTCCATTTTCTGGAACGGGCCCTGGCGGCCAAGACGGGGAGCGAGCAGCACCTGAGGGGTGAGTGGCGTGACGGTGAGATCTGGTGGTGGGCGCGGCTGCCCTCCGGGGATGGCTGGATCGACGTCGGTTTTCCGGCCTGGCGCATCGGCACCCACCCCCTGATGGCCTTCCTGTTCACGCTGGGCGGGGGCCTGCTGCTGGCCCTGGTGGCGACCCTTTGGCTGGCGCGGCGCATCGCCGCGCCCCTGGCCCAGATGGAAAGGGCGACCGCCGTCGTGGGCCGGGGCGAAATCCCGGCTACCTTGCCCGAGGCGGGTCCCCGGGAACTGGCCACCCTGGCGGCGCGCTTCAATCTCATGGCCCGTCAGGTGCGGGAACTCCTGGCGGTCCGCACCACCCTGATGGCCGGTATCTCTCATGACCTGCGCACGCCCCTGGCGCGCATGCGCTTAGCCCTGGCCCTGCTGGCGGAGCGGCCGACGCCGCGGCTGATCGCACGGCTGGAGGCGGATATCGCCGAGATGGATCAGTTGATCGGCAGGGTCCTGGATTTGGCGCGGGGCCTGGAGGCGGAGGCGCCGGTGGAACTGGACCTGAGAGCACTGCTGGCAGAGTTGGCCGAGGCGGCACCAGCCAACCGGGTGCGTTGCACCCTGCCGGCCGCGCCCCTCGTCCGGTCGGTGCCGCCCCTGGCCCTGCGCCGGGTGATCGAGAATCTGCTGGAAAATGCCCTGCGTTATGGCCAGGTGCAGCCGGTGGACCTGGTGCTGGCGGTGTCCGCGGGCCAGGCGCGGGTCGGGGTCCTCGATCGGGGGCCGGGGATCCCGCCTGACCAGGTCGAGGCCATGTTCCAGCCCTTCCAGCGGGGGGATGCCTCGCGCAGCCCCCTCACCGGCGGCGCCGGCCTGGGACTCGCCATCGTGCGCCAACTGGCGGAGACGCATGGCTGGCAAGTCCAACTCCAGTCCCGCGAGAATGGTGGCCTGGCGGCCTGGCTCCTCCTTGCTCCGCCCCTGCCCGCCGCCGGGTCCTGACAAGGTTCGACCGGTCATCAACCTCATCCTGATCCCATCGCCAGCGTATTCCATCACCACCACCGCAACATCATTCTGATCCTCAACAGCACCTTCGGGCACGAACCATGACCCAACCTGACCTCCGCCGCTTCGCCTGGCTGTCGATTGCCGCGGCCCTGGCGACCATCCTGCTCAAGACCTGGGCCTGGTGGCTCACGGGTTCCGTCGGCCTCCTGTCCGATGCCCTGGAATCCCTGGTCAACCTGGCCGGGGCACTCATGGCCCTGTGGATGCTGACCATCGCCGCCCAGCCGGCAGACGAGCAGCATCTCTATGGTCACGGCAAGGCGGAGTATTTCTCCAGCGGCTTTGAAGGTTTCCTGATCCTCGCCGCGGCGGCGGGCATCGGCTGGGCCGCCGTGGACCGGCTCCTGCATCCCCAGCCCCTGGAACAACTGGATCTGGGCCTGGCCATCTCGGTGGTGGCCTCGGTCATCAACTTACTCACCGCCCTGGTCCTGATCCGCGCTGGGCGGGAGCATCGCTCCATCACCCTCGAGGCCGACGCCCATCACCTTCTCACCGATGTCTGGACCTCCGTCGGCGTGATCCTCGGGGTGGCTGCCGTCTGGGCGACGGGCTGGCTCTGGCTGGACCCGGTCCTGGCCCTGCTGGTGGCGGCCAATATCGTCTGGACCGGTTATCGACTGGTCAGTCGCTCCGCGGCCGGGCTCATGGACACGGCCCTGCCCGCCGAGCAGCAGGCGGCGATCGCCGGGGTGCTGGCGAAGCATCAAAGCGCGGGCATCGCCTTTCACGCCCTCTGGACCCGCCAGGCCGGGGCGCGGGCCTTCGTCTCCTTCCATGTCCTGGTGCCCGGCCGCTGGACGGTTCAGCAAGGGCATGATCTGGTAGAAGGGATCGAGGGTGAATTGCGCGCCCTCCTACCCCATGCCCATGTCCTCACGCACCTGGAGCCGATCGAGGATCCCCTGTCCCATCAGGACCAGGATCTCGATCGTTAGGCAACAGGTAGTTCCGGCTTTCTCCGCCGTCGCCATGCCTCTGGATGCCTTGCCACCGCTCGCGGCTGACCAGCCCGAGGACCTGGTCGACCGCTGGCTGGATCGCAACCGCCGGGTGCTGCTGTTCGGCCCCTCGGGGAGCGGCAAGACCACGCTCGCCCAGGCCTTGGCCAGGGCGTTGGCGCGCCGCGACACTGGCGAGCGTCGGCCGGTCTGGTATCTGGGCGCCGATCCCGGCTCGCCCCTCCTTGGCGTTCCCGGTTGCCTCTCCCTGGCCCACTGGGGGGAGGATAGCTGGCGGCTCGTGGAGTTGGCGGCCCTCTGTACACTGGATGCCGCCCGCTTTCGCCTGCCCCTGGTGGCTGCGGTGGCCGAGCTCGCGTCCCGGGTCGGGGAGGGCGTCCTGCTGGTCGACACCCCGGGGGTGGTCAAGGGGGTGGCCGCCGCTGAACTCCTGGCGGGGCTGGTCCCGGCCGCCGGCATCGATCTGGTCCTGGCCCTGATCCCGGCCAGCGCGGCGCCGCCCCTGGCTCGGGAGCCACCCCGGTCCTGGCCTTCGCCTTTGAGCCCAGCCTGCGGATCAACATCCGCCCGGAGGCTTTGGCGGCCGCCGGGTTGACGCCGGGTCCCTGGCTGACGGGACTGAAACAGGCCATCCTCAAGGGCGAGTATAAGGCGCCGGTCACCTTGCCGGACGGTACCCGGCGACGGGTGGCCGACCTGATGGCGGAACTGACGCTGGTTCAACCCGGGGAGTCGCTGGTGTACGCCACCGACCTTGGCGACACCCCGCAGAACCGGGACCGGCTGATCGCCCTGGCCACCGGCGCCCACACCCTGGTCTGTGAGGCGACCTTCCTGACCCGCGACCGCGCCCAGGCAGAGCGCACCGGTCACCTCACCACCCAAGCCTGCAGCGAGATCGCCCAGGCCGCGGGCGTCCGCTATCTCATTCCCTGCCACATTTCACGCCGCTACGAGGCGGAGATCGACCGCGTCTACGCCGAGATCGCCGCCGTCTGCCCGCAGACGGTCATTCCCCGACAGACCGGGGTGGTTGAGGATTGATGTCCACCAAAACCAAGAAGAAGAGTGGCGTAGTCCTTGGCTTTGCCCTCGCGTCAACTAAAGGTATGATCTTCAATCATACTAGTTGAGGTCTTTCGTCATGAGTCATACGAAGGTGGCTATCACCATTGAACAAGGGGTCTTGGCCCGCGTGGATGCTCTGGTGAGGCGGAAGGTATTTAGCAACCGCAGTCGCGCCATTCAGGAAGCGGTGCAGGAAAAACTGGAGAGATTGGAACGTAATCGCCTGGCGGAAGAGTGCGCGAAACTCGATCCAGTCTTTGAAAGGGCTATGGCTGACGAGGGGTTGTCCGAGGATTTGGCGGCATGGCCAAAATACTGAGGGGGGAGATTCGCTGGGCGAATCTTAATCCCACCATTGGTCGGGAGCAGTCAGGGGAGCGTCCCGTGCTTATCTTGAGCCACAATGTTTTCAATGAGCGCTCGGGCACGGTGATTGCCATGGCCCTGACCAGCCAGGAGCAACGGGCAGGGTTTCCGCTAACCTATGAAATCCTCAAGGCGGAACTTCCCAAGCGTTCGTGGATTAAGATCAGCCAGATTCGCACCCTTTCAACGGAACGTATCGGCAAGAAAATGGGCATTCTCGACCCCGAGGAGATAGCCCAGGTCATTGACGGCCTCAATGAGATTATCGGCGGCTAAGGCCGTCTGGCACTTAGAACCCCTGGTTGGGGTTAAAGATCGGTCAGTTGCTGTCGAATTCAGGGCCGCCGGCCTGACCGATTTGGTTCAGGCCGGTGCGGACGAGCGGGTGTCTTAGACCGCCACGCCCTTGGCGGTCTCCGCGTACTCCTCGATCTGGTCGAAGTTCATGTAGCGGTACACGCTGGCCTTGTCGGCGTCGATGATGCCCATCTCGGCCTGATACTCCGCCACCGTCGGCAGCTTGCCCAGCTTGGAGGCGATGGCCGCCAGTTCCGCCGAGGCCAGATACACGTTGGTGTTCTTGCCCAGGCGGTTGGGGAAGTTGCGGGTGCTGGTGGAGACCACGGTGGCCCCCTCGCGCACCTGGGCCTGGTTTCCCATGCACAGGCTGCAGCCGGGCATCTCGGTGCGGGCGCCGGCGACACCAAAGGTGTTGTAGTGACCTTCCTTGACCAGTTCGCCCTGATCCATCTTGGTCGGCGGCGCCACCCACAGCTTGACCGGGATGTCGCGCTTACCGCCCAGCAGCTTGGCCGCGGCGCGGAAGTGGCCGATGTTGGTCATGCAGGAACCAATGAAGGCCTCGTCGATGGGGGTGCCGGCCACCTCGGACAGGAACTTGGCGTCGTCCGGGTCGTTGGGGCAGCAGAGGATGGGCTCCTTGATTTCGTTGAGGTCGATGTCGATCACCGCCGCGTAGTCGGCATCCCCATCGGCCGCCAGCAGTTGCGGGTTGGCCAGCCAGGCCTCGACGTTCTTGATGCGCCGCTCCAGGGTGCGCCGGTCCTGATAGCCATCGGCGATCATGTTCTTCATCAGCACGATGTTGCTGGTGAGGTACTCGATGATGGGCGCCTGGTTGAGCTTGATGGTACAGCCGGCGGCGGAGCGTTCGGCGCTGGCGTCGGACAGCTCGAAGGCCTGTTCCACCTTGAGGTCCGGCAGCCCCTCGATCTCCAGGATGCGGCCGGAGAAGATGTTCTTCTTGCCGGCCTTGGCCACCGTCAGCAGACCCGACTTGATGGCGTAGAGGGGGATGGCGTGCACTAGGTCGCGCAGGGTGACGCCGGGCTGCATCTCGCCCGTGAAGCGCACCAGCACCGACTCGGGCATGTCCAGGGGCATGACGCCGGTGGCGGCGGCGAAGGCCACCAGGCCGGAACCGGCCGGGAAGCTGATGCCGATGGGGAAGCGGGTATGGCTGTCGCCGCCGGTGCCCACGGTGTCGGGCAGCAGCAGGCGGTTGAGCCAGGAGTGGATGACGCCGTCGCCGGGGCGCAGGGAGACGCCACCGCGGGTGCTGATGAAGGCCGGCAACTCGCGGTGGGTCCTGACGTCCACCGGCTTGGGATAGGCGGCGGTGTGACAGAAGGACTGCATCACCAGGTCGGCGGAGAAGCCCAGACAGGCCAGGTCCTTGAGCTCGTCGCGGGTCATGGGGCCGGTGGTGTCCTGGCTGCCGACGGTGGTCATGCGCGGCTCGCAATAGGTGCCGGGGCGGATGCCCTGGCCCTCGGGCAGGCCGCAGGCGCGCCCGACCATCTTCTGCGCCAGGGTGAAGCCCTTGCCACTGTCCACCGGGGCCTTGGGCAGGCGGAAGGCGGTGGCAGCGGGCAGGCCGAGAAAGTCACGCGCCCGGGCGGTGAGGCCGCGGCCGATGATGAGGTTGATGCGCCCGCCGGCCTGGACCTCGTCCAGCAGCACCTCGCTCTTGAGGGCGAACTCGGCCAGGACCTCGTCGCTGCCGTGCTTCACCACCTTGCCGTCATAGGGCCGGATGTCGACCACGTCGCCCATCTCCAGCCCGGAGACGTCCAGCTCGATGGGCAGGGAGCCCGAGTCCTCCTGGGTGTTGAAGAAAATGGGTGCGATCTTGCCGCCCAGGGTGACACCGCCGAAACGCTTGTTGGGGACGTAGGGGATGTCCTGGCCGGTGGCCCAGATGACGCTGTTGGTCGCGGACTTACGGCTGGAACCGGTGCCCACCACGTCGCCGACGTAGGCCACCAGGTGACCTTGCTGTTTCAGGTCTTCGATGAACTGGATGGGGCCGCGCTTGCCGTCCTCCTCGGGCTGGAAGGCCGCGTCGGGACGGGTGTTCTTGAGCATCGCCAGGTAGTGCAGGGGGATGTCGGGGCGGCTCCAGGCGTCGGGGGCGGGTGACAGGTCGTCGGTGTTGGTCTCGCCGGGGACCTTGAAGACGGTGACGGTGATGGACTGGGGCACCGCGGGACGGCTGGTGAACCACTCGGCGTCGGCCCAGCTCTGGATGACCTCCTGGGCCGTGGCGTTGCCGGCCTTGGCCTTCTCGGCGACGTCGTTGAAGAAGTCGAACATGAGCAGGGTCTTCTTCAGACCCGCGGCGGCGACCCCGGCCACCTCCGGGTCGTCCAGCAGTTCGATCAGCGGATGGACGTTGTAACCGCCGACCATGGTGCCCAGCAACTCGGTGGCCTTGGCCCGGCTGATCAGGCCCACCTGGAGATCACCATGAGCGACGGCGGCGAGGAAGCTGGCCTTGACCTGGGCCGCGTCGTCCACCCCCGGCGGCACCCGGTGGGTGAGCAGGTCGAGCAGGAAGGCTTCTTCACCGGCGGGAGGATGTTTGATCAGTTCGATCAGCTCGGCGGTCTGCTGGGCGGTGAGGGGCAGGGGAGGGATGCCGAGGGCGGCGCGCTCGGCGACATGTTGGCGGTAGGCTTGCAGCATGGGGAATCCATCTTGTTGGTGGTGGTGGGGGAAGGGGGCATTTTAGCCAATATTGCACTGCCGCATACCAGTGCAAGACCCGGCCGCCAGCGGCGGTCGTGCCCCTGATCCTCCGTGGTACGACCATGACCAAGCCTCGACAGGCTTCGGGTATAAAATGCCCATCGGGGCCAGGCACAAGCGGAAGGGTGCGCCAGGGAGCGCCAGTTCCTGAGCCGTTTTCATAGGGCAAGGCTGCAAGCTTTCGTGCCCAGTGAAAACCCAACCCGATCCCAGCCATAATCCAACGTGGAATCAACCCACAACCCAACCCTCGGAACGCACATGATGACGGCGGCAGCGGAATTGACGGCGAGCGCGGAACGGCTTTGGGGGCAGTGGCGGGAGTGGGCGGCGGTGGAGGGGATAGCGGTGCCCGCCGCCCCGGAATTTGCCGCGACGCGGGCGAAGATCTGGGAGGCCAGCGACTTCGTGGCCGCCACCGTGGCCCGCTATCCGGCGACCTTTGCCGATCTGCTGGCCCGGGGTGACCTGGAGCACCCGGCGGGCCCGGGTCAGCTCGACCGGGCCCTGGCGGGGTCCCTGGAGGGCCTGTCGCCTGAACGGGCCGACGATGCGGAACTCAAGCGCCGCCTGCGGCTCTTCCGCCGCCGCGAGATGCTACGCATCGTCTGGCGTGACCTGGGCGGTTTCGCCTCTCTGGACGAAACCCTTGCAGACCTGTCGGAGCTGGCGGATGTCTGCATCCGCCAGGCCCTCGACTGGACCCAGACCTGGAGCCGGGCCGAGTTTGGCATCCCGCGGGCGGCACCGGGTGCCGGTCAGGGTGATGGCCAGGACCTGAGCGCCAATCCCGGTGGAGGTGATGCGCGGGGCGGTCGACAGTACTCCGGGCATCAGGCCCATCCGGACGCGTCGACGCCCGATTTCGCGCCAGGCTCCACCCCAGAGGCCACGGCGGAGGCTGCTCAGAATGCGCTCAAAGGCGCCCCCCAGTCCCTGCTGGTCATCGGCATGGGCAAGCTGGGGGCGCGGGAGCTGAATCTCTCCTCGGACATCGACCTCATCTTTGCCTATGCCGCCAATGGCCAGGTGGAGGGTCCACGCCCCCTGGCCAACGAGCAGTTCTTCATCCGCCTGGCCCAGCGCCTGGTGCGGGCCCTGGACGAGACCACGGTCGATGGCTTCGTCTTCCGCGTCGATACCCGGTTGCGGCCCTTCGGCGACGCCGGCCCTCTGGCCATGAGCTTCACCGCCATGGAGTATTACTACCAGGACCAGGCCCGGGAGTGGGAGCGTTACGCCATGATCAAGGCCCGGGTGGTGGCAGGGCCCCGGGCGGAGGCAGAGCAGTTGGCAGCCCTGCTGCGGCCCTTCGTTTACCGCCGCTACCTGGACTTCGGCGCCATCGAGTCCATCCGCGACATGAAGGCCATGATCGCCAAGGAACTCCAGCGCAAGGGCATGGCGGACAACATCAAGCTGGGGCCGGGTGGCATCCGCGAGATCGAGTTCATCGGTCAGGCCTTCCAACTGGTGCGCGGTGGCCGCGACCCCCAACTGCAGATCCGTCCCATCCGCCAGGTCCTGGCACAATTGGGCGAGCGCATGCTGCTGCCGGACTTCGCCGTGTGCCAGCTCGATGCCGCCTACGTCTTTCTGCGCCGGGTGGAGAACCGGCTTCAGGCCTGGAAGGACCAGCAGACCCACCTGCTACCCGCCGACGACCTTGGCCGGCTGCGTCTGGCCCGGGCCATGGGCTACGGGGACTGGACCAGCTTCCAGGCCAACCTCGACGAGCACCGCCGCCGGGTTCAGGGTCAGTTCGATGGCGTCTTCGCCGCGCCCCAGTCCGCCCCCGCCGCGCAGGAGCCCGCCTACGTCACCCTCTGGCGCGGGGGCCTGGATCAGGCCCAGGCGGAGGACCTCCTCGCCCAGGCCGGCTTTGCCGACCCCCATCAGGCCTGGACGCGGCTGGAGGACTTCCGGGCCACGGCCAGTCGGAAGGAACTCGGCAGCCGCGGCCGCGAGCGTCTGGACCAGCTCATGCCGCTGAGCCTGCCCATGATCGCCGGTTCGGAGGCGCCGGATCTGGCCCTGGATCGGGTGTTGCGGGTGCTGGAGGCCGTGGCCCGGCGAACCGCCTATCTGGCCATGCTGGTGGAACGGCCCATCATCCTTTCCCAACTGGTGCGGCTGGCGGGCATGAGCCCCTGGGTCGGCCAACAGATCGTCCGCCAGCCCCTGCTTCTCGACGAGCTCATCGACACTCGTCGCCTCTATTCACCCCTGCGCCGGGCGGAACTGGAGGCGGAGTTGGACGTGCTCCTGGGTTCTCTGGACCCGGACGATCTGGAACAGCAGATGGAACGTCTGCGTCAGTTCGCCCAAGGCAACCGACTGCGGGTGGCCGCCGCCGACCTTACCGGGGCTATTCCGCTGATGGTGGTCAGCGACTACCTCACGGATATCGCTGAGGCCAGCCTGGACCGGGTAGTCGCCCTGACCTATCGCCACCTGACGGAGCGCCATGGCGCTCCCGCCGGGGTCGGGGAGGGTGGCACCGGCTTTCTGGTCGTCGGCTATGGCAAGTTGGGGGGTATCGAGCTGGGCTATGGCTCGGATCTGGACCTGGTCTTCCTCCACGGCAGCGACGACCCTAACGCCATGACCCCGGGGCTCAAGCCCATCGCCCATGACCAGTTCTATACCCGCATGGGCCAGCGCGCTATTCACATGATGACCACCCCCACCGCCTCCGGCCAGCTCTATGAGGTGGACATGCGCTTACGCCCGGATGGCAACAAGGGCCTGCTGGTGCGCTCCTTGCGCTCCTTCGCCGACTACCAGGCTAGCCAGGCCTGGACTTGGGAGCACCAGGCCCTGGTGCGTGCCCGGCCTCTGGCCGGCGACCGCGGCCTATTCGAACGCTTCGCCCGGATTCGCCGGGACATCATTTGTCGGGAGCGCAACCCGGAGCAATTGCGCACCGAGGTGCGGGAGATGCGCGCCAAAATGCGCGAGAGCCTGGACCAGAGCGGGCGGGGCCGCTTCGACCTCAAGCAGGGCCAGGGCGGTATTGCCGACATCGAGTTTATGGTTCAATACCTAATTCTGCGCTGGGCCCACCAATACCCGGAGCTGGCCGTCTGGTCCGACAATATCCGCCTCTTGGAGAGCCTGGGGCGGCTGGACCTGCTCCCGGGTACCGCGGCGGCGGACCTCACCGAGGCCTACAAGGCCTTGCGCGCCGCCTATCACCGCAGCGCCCTCCAGGATGAGCCTACCCGCGTGCCGGACGGGGTGTTGGTCGACAGCCGGGAGCGGGTGGCAGGGCTGTGGCGCGAACTGATGGCGGCCGGAGGAGAATGGTCGGCGTGAGCGGGACTGGCCGGAGACCGCCAGGTCCGCGGTCGATCCAACCCGATCAGGTCAGGGCCGGACAGATCAGATCAGATCAGATCAAATAAGATCCGATTCGGTCGGATCCGGTCCTGATCCCAAAGCCCCGGCATTGTAACGGGCCAACCGGGCACCGCCTGGCATTGGCCGAGCGTGAAGAACCACGGAGACGATGATGAAAACGATGGCGGACCGTGACGGCCTCATCTGGCTGGACGGGGAAATGGTGCCCTGGCGCGAGGCCAAGACCCATGTGCTGACCCATACCCTTCACTATGGCATGGGCGTCTTTGAAGGGGTCAGGGCCTACGCCACCGACCAGGGCGCCGCCATCTTCCGTCTCCAGGAGCACACGGACCGCCTGTTCAATTCCGCCAAGATCCTGGGCATGCCGATGCCCTACGACCGCGAGACCCTCAACGCCGCCCAGCGCGCCGCGGTGCGGGAAAACGGCCTGGCCTCCGCCTATATCCGCCCCATGTGTTTCTACGGCTCCGAGGGCATGGGCCTGCGCGCCGACAACCTGCTGGTCCACTGCATGGTCGCGGCCTGGGAGTGGGGTGCCTATCTGGGCGAGGACAACATGCGCCATGGCATCCGCATCCGCGTTTCCTCCTTCACTCGCCACCACGTCAATATCACCATGTGTCGGGCCAAGGCCAACGGCAACTACATGAATTCCATGATGGCGCTCCAGGAGGCCCTGCGCGATGGCTATGATGAGGCTCTGCTGCTGGACGCCTCCGGCTACGTCATGGAGGGCAGCGGCGAGAACATCTTCCTGGTGCGCGACGGTATCCTCTTCACCCCGGACCTGACCTCGGCCCTGGACGGCGTCACCCGCCGCACCGTCATCGCCCTGGCCGACGAGCTGGGCATCCAGGTGATCGAGAAGCGCATCACCCGAGACGAGGTCTACATCGCCGACGAGGCCTTCTTCACCGGCACCGCCGCCGAGGTCACCCCCATCCGTGAGGTCGACGGTCGTACCATCGGTAGCGGCACCCGGGGACCGATCACCGAACGCCTGCAGAAACTCTATTTCGATCAGGTTCATGGCCGGCGTGATGAGCACCCCGAGTGGCTCACCCTGGTCTGATCTGATCCGCCGTCATACCCCCGCCGAGGAGATATCGCCCATGGCCAACGCCGCCGTTGCCGTCGCGCCCGCCCAGACCCCGGAGGTCATCCTCGTCACCCGTCGGGACCTGCCCCTGGCCTGCCCGCCCCAAGGGGACCGGTTCTGGAGTCAGCACCCGCGGGTCTTCCTCCCCATCGAAAAGACCGGGGAGGCTGTCTGCCCCTATTGCGGCGCCCATTACCGCCTCCAGGCGTGAGGCGGTCCGGGGTTCTTCCAGAAGATGAACCTCGGCGATGCGGACTCCCTGTGGTTCCTGATCGCAGAGCCCTGGCGTCAACCAAGCAGGTGTAAGCGACTTGCGGTCTGAGTGACGGGGATAGCTGATTAACTTCCCCGCCAATCACCGCCTGCGTGCCGTCTCTCCCTTGCCGGCACGGGTCAGGCGTGGGCTTGCGCCGCCTTCTGGCGGCGGGTCAGCCAGACCTCCAGACCCTGGGCGTTGAGGTCGGTGTCCAGCGCCAGGAGTTCACGGACCCGGCTCTCCGGCAGGTCGCAGTCATGATCCCGGACGCGCTGCACCAGATGATCGCCGACGGCAATCCGCAGCCGGTCCAGGCGACCCTCCCGCGGCCCGGCCTCTTGCGCCACGGCCAGGGCCGCCAGGTCGCGAACGCTTTGCCGTAGATCCTCGGCTAGGGCGGCGGGGTTTTCCAGACAGCCGTAGTGGGTCAGGTACATGCGTTGCGGCTGGTAACTCATGAGGCGGTCGATGCTGGCCAGCCAGGCTTCGGGGTCGAAGGCCACTGGGGTGGTGGGGGCGAAGAGCATGTCACCGCGCTCGTTATGAAATTCCTTGTAGGCGATGCCGAAGGTATCGCCGGTGAAAAAGCCCTGGGTGCGCTCATCCCAGATGCAGCCGTGGTGATTGGCATGGCCGGGGGTGTGAATAAAGACCAGCTTGCGGCCGGCCAGGTCGATCTCCAGTCCATCCGCCGCCAGGATGATGCGGGAAGCAGGTACTGGGAGCAGGTGTTTATAATCCTTGGCAAAATCCTCCGCGCCGTAGACGGCGGAGGCCCCGGCTTCCAACCGGGAGGGATCGATCATATGGGGCGCACCCTTGGGGTGGATCACCAGTTGGGCCCTGGGGCAGGCGGCCATCAGGTCCCCCGAGCCCCCGGCATGGTCCAGGTGGACATGGGTGGGAATGATCCAGTCCACATGCTCCGGCGTCAGGCCCAGGTCGGCGATGAACTGGAGCAGGTGCGGCGTGGTATGCGCCGTGCCGGTGTCGACAAAGGCTAGCCGGTCGGCTTCACGCACCAGATAACAGGCGGCCAGGCCATGGCGGTAGAGGCCCGTCTCGATGGCATAGACGTTTTCGGCGACGGCAATGGGCTGGATCATGGGGGTATCCTCCTTAATTCTTGTGACGAAAAAAAACCGGCCACGCCAGAGTGGCCGGTTCCGGCCCCGGTCGTTGACGGACCGGGACCTCTCGGACTGAACTTACTGGGCCGGAGCCGGGACGGGCGGGGCAGGCGGCGCACCATAGGGGGCCCCATAGGGAGCACCGTAAGGAGCCCCATAGGGAGCGCCATAGCCGTAGGGAGCCCCGTAACCATAGGGGCCATAGCCATAATAATCGTTAAAACGATTGTTGCCGCGGCCCCAGCCGCGCCCGCCGCCGCCCATGTTCATGTTGAAATCACCGTAGCTATCGGCGTCCCCGAACATGTCATTCATCATGTTGTTGTTGCCATAGCCCGGGCCACCGCCCCAGGGACCACCGCCCCAAGGACCTCCACCCCAAAAGGCGCTGGCGGAGAAGGAGGCAGCGGACAGGGCCAAGGCAGTAAAGCCGGCGATCTTTGCGATCTTGCTCATCAGGAAGATATCCTCGTTCAGGGGTATGGTTTGGGGTAGACCGACCAGGTGCCAGGGGGAACCGATGTAACCCATCAATCGCGTGCGACGGGTTCAGGGTGTGTGGAACACTGTGAAGAGGACTCGACAAACTGCGTGAATCCGTGCGCTCATGGTATGGTGGGCATAGGACCTGATGCCCGAACAGGGGCTGGACCAGCGGTGGCAATTCCCATCATTGCCAGGTTGGCGCTAGAGATTAGTCAGCGTCATCCATAGGCAAGAGCTAGTATAGGCCCTGAAGGTGGCAAGGGGAAAGTGATTCATTGAACCTGAAAAGTATCCGACCATGGAACTTCTGATCGACATCGGTAACACCAACCTGAAGTGGACCCGGGGTGCTCCCCAGGCCGGCATCCCGCTGGAGCCGATGCGCAGCCTTCGTCACCACGGCCGCCTCCCTATTGACCTCCATGCCACCTGGGAGGCCATGCCAAGACCCCAACGGGTAAGGGTCTCCAGCGTCGCGGCCCAGGGGGTGACGGAGGCCCTCTGCCGCGCCAGCTGCGCCTACTGGGGGCTGGAACCCGAGTTGGTTCGCCCCCGTGCCCACCACCAGGGCCTGTCGATCGCCTACGAGGAGCCCGGTCGCCTGGGGGTGGATCGCTGGTTGGCCCTGCTGGCGGCCCGGCGGATGACCTCCACGCCGGTGCTCATCCTGGATGCGGGCACGGCGATCACCTTCGACCTCCTGCTGGCCGGGGGGCGTCATCTCGGCGGGCTGATCCTGCCTGGCGTCGAGACCATGCGTCAGGCCTTGCTGGCCAACACCCAGATCCCCACCGTCCAGCCCGAGGAGGTGGACGACGCCTGGGCTAGAGATACCGCCACCGCCATCGCCGTGGCCTCCTTGGATGCCCCTGCCGCCTTGGCGGAGCGCCTGCTCCGCCAACTGGCCGCGGAGGCGGGGGCCGAGCCTGTCCTGCTAATCACCGGCGGCGATGCCGAGCGCTTGCGCCTCCGGCTTCAGGTCGACTCCCTAATGGTGCCGGACCTCGTCCTCCAAGGACTGGCGCTGGCGCCGGCATGAAAACCCGGGGAGGCTTAAAGGGGCGCCATGGGGATGAGGTTTTACGGGGAATATTTGTCTGAGGCGCGCTGTGCCTATAGAATCCTGCTTATTGCTACGCCGGCATAGCTCAGTTGGTAGAGCTACTGATTTGTAATCAGTGGGTCGTAGGTTCGAATCCTATTGCCGGCTCCAGAAAACAAGGGCTTAGACTTATGGTCTAGGCCCTTTGCTTTTTCTGTCACTGAAAGGCGCACTGACCTTGCGCGAGGATAAGCCGGAATCTTTCCTCGCCAGGTTGAGTGACGTCCGGGTAAGGAGTCGAGACATTGGTTGGGGTGTGGGCGATGATCTATAGGCATGGTGGAGCCGGGCCGGGTTGGACGCTTAACTCCCCCTCTCGCCTGGAGCATGCCATCCACTCCTGGAACCAATCGGTCAAAGCGCGTATTTCACCCAGGCTGGCAAGCTGGCGGTCGATGCCGTCCTGATTGCCCTAGACCACATCCTCCCGTTCACTCCCCTCGACCTGTTGCAGAATATCCGGACAGTACAAGCCCTTGTCACGCTGGACGTAGAAGCCATAGGTGCGACAAGCGACAGGCCGCTGGGCATAGACCCGGCACGCGTCCCGTTCGATATCCAATAAGGGACAGGTGACCGGTGCTGGTCCCGCAACCGCCTGATTGGCGACTTCGCGCGCCACGGCGGCCAATTCCCCGTTGGGCAGGGTCAGCAGCCCCTGTTGCAGCAACATCCACTCCGCCTGGGTCAGTTGGGGAATTCTCGCGAGTTGTCGGCAACAGTTGCCGCAACCCTTGCGACATAGCCAGTCAGGATGTTCCCGGGTGATGGCGGTAACCCGTTGGGCAATCTCCGCGTGGAGTTGGTTTAGCGTGCGATCTGGTCCCATAAGTATTCGGTGTCAATAGCCAAGGGATTCAATGAGTTTCTTGAATATCGTAAGCCCGTGTCAGCCCTCATCCTGATCATGACCCTGGTAAGCCTGCCCATCATCGGCCTCGTGATCGGGGTCCACCACGGGCTCCGGCGGGGGCGGCCTTGGGACGGGACCACGCCGGCGGACTATGGCCTGGCCTTCGAGGAGGTGCGTATCCCATCGCGGCGCGACTGCCAACTGGTGGGCTGGTGGATTCCGACCCCGGCGGCCCACCTGACCCTGGTGGTCCTTCACGGCTGGGGTAGCAACGCCGAGCGGATGTTACCCCTGGCCAGGCCCTTGCACCGCTCCGGGTACCAGTTGTTGCTGGTCGATGCCCGCAACCATGGCCAGAGCGATATCGACCGCTTTGCCACCCTCCCCACCTTTGCCGAGGACCTGGATTGTGCCATTACCTGGGTCCAGTCCCAGCCGGAGGGGCAAGCCACGCGCATCATCCCGATAGGACATTCCTTTGGCGCCAGTGCGGCCCTGCTCCTCGCCGCGCGGCGCCAGGATCTCGCCGGGGTCATCGCCCTCGCACCCTTTGCCCATCCCGACCAGGTGATCCGGCCCTACTTACGTCAACGCCATGTACCGACATTCCTCCTCCCCCTGGTTCTGGGGTACATTCAGCGGGTCACGGGCCACCGCTTCGAGCATGTGGCTCCCATCAATCACGTCGCCGATATCGCCTGTCCGGTCCTGCTGCTGCATGGAGAGGCAGATGAGGTGGTGCCGCTAGCGGAGATCAGTCGCCTGGTCGAACGTTTTCCCCCGGACCGGCTGCAATTTCGGGCCGTACCGCATGCCGGCCACCAAGTGGGGGCCTTGCTGGATGGTCAGTTGCCCGCCGTGCTGAACTTCCTGAACCGCCTTTGAATTCGCATAATGAGTCAGTGAGAATCCAATCATGTCGGTACTGTTTACTCCCTTTCGCTTAAAAGACGTGACCCTGCGCAACCGCATCGCGGTGCCACCCATGTGCCAGTACAGCGCCGAGGATGGCTATGTCACCGCATGGCACGAGCCGCACTACACCGGAATGGCGCGGGGAGGCGCCGGCCTGGTCATCGTCGAGGCAACCGCCGTGGCGCCGGAAGGGCGGATCACCCCCGGCTGCCTGGGCCTCTGGGACGACGGCCAGGCCGAGGGGCTGGCCAGGATCGCCCGCGCCATCAAGACCGCCGGCGCGGTGCCCGGGATTCAGATCGGCCATGCCGGGCGCAAGGGGAGCGCCAATCGTCCCTGGGAAGGCGACGACCACATCCCCGACGGTGACCCCCGCGGCTGGCAGACTATTTCGCCCTCGGCCATCGCCTTGGGTGGGCCCCTTCCCAAGGTGCCCCGGGCCATGACCCGCGCCGATATTGAGCGGGTGCGTGACGCCTTCGTCGCGGCCGCGCGCCGCGCCCGTGACGCCGGATTCGAGTGGCTGGAACTCCACTTCGCCCATGGCTATCTGGCACAGAGTTTCTTCTCCGTCCATGCCAACCAGCGTACCGATGAGTATGGCGGTGATGCCACCGGCCGCGGTCGCTTCCTCCTGGAGACCCTGGCGGCGGTGCGCGCGGTCTGGCCGGACAACCGGCCGCTCACCGCCCGCTTTGGCGTCATCGAATATGACGGTCGCGACGAGGAAACCCTGGCGGAGGCCATCGGCCTGACCCGGCGGATGCGCGCGGAGGGGCTTGATCTCCTCAACGTCAGCGTCGGCTTTTCCACGCTGGCGGCCAATCCGCCCTGGGGCCCGGCCTTTCTGGCGCCCGTCGCCGGCCGTGTCCGGCGTGAGGCGGACTTGCCGGTCGCCGCCGCCTGGTTGATCGACGGACCCCGGGTTGCCGAACGGGTGATCGCCGAAGGACTGATGGATCTGGTGATGATCGGCAAGGCGCACCTGGCTAACCCGCACTACCCTTACGAACTCGCCCGGGCCTTGAACGTCGAGCGCCCCGCCTGGACGACGCTCCCCGCACCTTATGCCCACTGGTTGGCCAGCTACGCGGGGCCGAGCACGGGGGAGGCGTTGTGAGGGGATGAAGCGGGAGTGAGGGGATGGATTGGGCAGGATGACCGGTCCCCACTGAAGTGGGGGATCGGAAACACGAAGGGCATCCTGGGTGCTTGCACCCTCGGGTGCCCTGTTTATCGCAGAGAAGACGGCAAGAGAAGGCCGTGGTTGGAGGGAAGGGTGATGGAGCGGTGGGTCCCGAGGAGGCTAATCCCCTTGGGACTACAAAGCAGTGCGGAACATCCATGGGGCGGCGTGCCACCCCCATGATATTGAAAGAAATTGTCTTGTCTTTGACGCTATCGGGGTGGTCTTTTATTGATGCCGGAAGACGGCCTCCAGGTCGGGAGCGTCCAGTATCCGGTCGGTCCAGGCCTCCAGTTGCTCGGCGGTGGCCTTGCGCAAGCGGTCTTGGGTCACCGTGCTGAGGGGGCCAAAGCGACGGCTAAGCAGTTTGGTTAGCATGGCTGCCAGGGCTTCTTCCCGACCCTGCTCCCAACCCTTTTCCCGACCTTCTTCCCAGCCCTCTTCCCTTGCGGCGCGCAGTTCACTGCGCTCATCGCGCAAGGCGCGTTCACGGACGAAGGCCAGGCGGCGGGTCTCCGCGTCGGCACTCAGGTCACGGATGCGTTGCAGGGCCTGCTGCACCGGGGGATAGTCAATCTGCTGCATGCGGCGTTCCTCCTGCCAGTGTTCGAGAAAGGCGACCCAGGCGGCCAGAGCCGGAGTGCCCGCGCCCAGGCGGTCGGCCTTGGGCAGCTCTATCAAGTTCAATTGTAGTTCGTCGCCCAGTTTCAAGGCCGGCTGGGTGCGGTCACGCAACTCGAAACACCAGATCGCCTGACCCTGCTGTTCGGGGGCGTTAAAGAGCTCGAAGTCCAAGAGGTGAATGCCGATGGCGGGTTTGAGTTGTTCGTAATCGTCCCCCCCGTCCAGTTGCTGGGACAGGGTGCGCGCCAGGTAGTAGGCGCTGCGAGCGCTCCAGGCGCGGTAGCGGCGGACCTGCATTTCGATGTTGTAACGCCGGCCCTGCTCGTCCTGAGCAAGAAGGTCGAGGACGATGTACTTGCCCGCCAGTTCCTCCGGGGCGATGCGCGGGTTGAGGACCTCCACCACCGTCACCGACGGTTCGGTGCTGCGCACGGCGTTGATCAGGGCCGCCAGCAAGGTAGGAGCCTCGGCGAAGAGCTTTTTGAAGACGAAATCGTTCTTGGGGTCGAGGAGGTGCATGTTATCCAGGGAGTACAGGGCTAAAAGGACACCCGCCAGCGGGGGAAGCTGGCGGTGCCCTTCACTTCGTCAGGGTTGCCCCCGAACGCCTCCAAGGCTCACCCGGTTGGCGGCTTTATTTGGGGCTTTCCACTTCCGTCTTGAGGATCTCACCCGTGACGGCGTCGATGTCGAGTTCGACGCGCTGGCCCTGGGCATCGGTCGCCTCGACCTCGAAGTAGGTTCGCTCCTGTTCGATCTTCTGGAAGTGCCGGTAGCCGGCGGCTTCCAGCTTGTCGAGCACCTGGCGCAAGGTCAGGGTGGCGGGAGCAGGCGTCGTCGCGGCGCTGGCCGCCGGTTCGACGGCCGGCGGCGCGGCTAGTTGCGCGGCCGACTGCGCGGCCGGCGTGGCGGCCTGCTGCGCGAAGACCGGACCCAGGATCAGGCTGCCGGCGGCAAGGCTGGCGCCGAGGGTCAGTGACAGGGCGAGGGCGTGGGTTCTGGTCAACATGGCGTTTCTCCGGTGATGAGGTTCACATGGCCGGGCATGGTCCCGACGCTGGGGACGACTCTAACGGGGCGAACTTAAGCCCATCTTAACGGCCAGGGTCCCCCGCGCAGGGGGTACACCGAAGACACGGGGCCGGGAGGGGTCAGAGTCTGCCAGGGCCATCCGCGCGGGGGTGGCCGCCCCTGGGTGGCGGCAATCACCCCCATGCCTGCTCCTACCGCCGGGTCCGCCCCCCGGCCCTTTGGTTGGTCCAGCGGCTGATGAGGGCCTTTTCCCCCTCGACGATCAGCAGCAGCAGGATGCCGGCCACCAGGATGCGCAGCCAGGCGCCGGCGGCGATGGGGGCGGTGTGGAACAGGGACTGCATCAGGGGCAGGTAGGTGTAGCCGAGTTGCAGCACCAGCAGGAAGGCAATGGCCTGGAGGGCCAGGGGGTTACCCAGGAAGCCTTCGCGGTTGAGGATGGAGCCGTGCAGGCGGCGGCAGTTGAAGAGGTAGAACATCTCCGCCACCACCAGGGCGTTGACGGCCACGGCGCGGGCGACCTCGACCGGGGCGCCCAGGGCTTCCTCCCAGAGAAAGAGGCCATAGGAGGCCAGGGCCATGAGCAGGGTGACGAAGCCGATGCGCCAGAGCATGAAGCCGTCCACCAGGGGGGTGGCTGGGTCCCGGGGTGGGCGGCGCATGATGTCGGGCTCGGGCTTCTCCAGGGCGAAGGCAAGGGAGAGGGTGACGGCGGTGACCATGTTGACCCAGAGGATCTGCACCGGGGTGATGGGCAGGGTGGTGCCGAGCAGCACGGCCACCAGGACCATGGCGGCCTGGCCGGCGCTCACCGGCAGGACGTAGATGACGGCCTTGCGCAGGTTGTCGTAGACGGTGCGGCCCTCCTCCACGGCGGCCTCGATGGTGGCGAAGTTGTCGTCCGCCAGCACCATCTCCGCCGCCTCCTTGGCCGCCTCGGTGCCCTTATGGCCCATGGCCACGCCGACGTCGGCGCGCTTGAGGGCCGGGGCGTCGTTGACGCCGTCGCCGGTCATGGCTACCACCTCGCCATTGGCCTGGAGGGCCTGGACCAGGCGCAGCTTGTGCTCCGGGCTGGCGCGGGCGAAGACGTCCGTGTGGGCCACGGCCGCTTGCAGGGCCCGCTCGTCCAGTTCCTCCAACTCAGCGCCGGTGAGGACCCCGCGGGCGCCACTGGCCGGGAACTGGGCCAGGTCGGCGGCGGCGGACCCCGCCCGCGGATGAATGGCCGGGGTGAGGGGGGCGGAGGACGCGCTATCCGGATCAGGTCTGCCCGGGACGGGTGGCGTGCCCCGTGGGTCAGCCGTGCCGCGGCCCATGCCCGTGCCGATCCCCATGGCGGTGCCAATGGCCTGGGCGGTGACGGCGTGGTCGCCGGTGATCATCTTCACCCGGATGCCGGCGGCCTGACAGTTGGCCACCGCCACGATGGCCTCCTCCCGGGGCGGGTCCATGATCCCCGCCAGGCCAAGGAGGGTTAGCCCGCCCTCCAGGTCGGCGAAGTCCAGTTCCCGCTGGCCATTGGGCAAGGGGGCGAAGGCCAGGGCCAGGACGCGCTGGCCGTCCCGGGCCAGGGCCTCCATCCGCTCCTGCCACCAGGCGCGGCGCAGGGGCTGATCCTCCCCCGCCTGGCGCTGGCGGGCGCAGCGGACCAGCACCTCCTCCGGGGCGCCCTTGACATAGGCGAAGGCATGGCCGTGGTGGTCATGGTGCAGGGTGGCCATGAAGCGGTGCTGGGACTCGAAGGGGATGACATCCAGACGGGGCAGGGCGGCAGCCTCGAAGCGCGGGTCCAGGCCCAGCTTGCGGCCCAGGGTGACCAGGGCGCCCTCGGTGGGGTCGCCCTCCAGGCGCCAGTGGCCATCCACCTCGCGCAGGCTGGCGTCGTTGCAGAGCAGGGCGGCGCGGCCCAGTTCCCGCAGTTCCGGCACCGCCGCCGGCTCCGCCAGTTCCCGGTCGCCGACGCTGAAGCTGCCATGGGGGGCGTAGCCGGTACCGCCGACCGCCACCACCTGGTCGGCGGTAATCAGGCGGCGGACGGTCATCTCGTTCTTGGTCAGGGTGCCGGTCTTGTCCGAGCAGATGACGGTCACCGCCCCCAGGGTCTCGACGGCGGGCATACGGCGGACGATGGCGCGGCGGGCGGCCATGCGCTGCACCCCCAGGGCCAGGGTGATGGTCATGATGGCCGGCAGGCCCTCGGGGATGGCGGCCACGGCGATGCCGACGGCGGCGAGGAACATGTCGGCGGCCCCCTGGTCGTGGACCAGCATGCCAAAGCCGAGGGCGAAGGCGGCCAGGGCGGTGATGGCCACCGTCAGCCACTGGCCGAAGACCGCCATCTGCTTGAGCAGGGGGGTGGTGACGGCGGCGACGCTCGCCAGCAGGCGGCCGATGCGGCCGATCTCGGTCTGGTCGCCGGTCGCCACCACCAGCCCCCGGCCCTGGCCGAAGACCACCAGGGTGCCGGAGTAGGCGAGGCAGGTGCGGTCGCCGATGGGGGCGTTGGCGGCGACGGGCGCCACGGCCTTTTCCACCGGTTCCGACTCCCCGGTGAGGGCCGCCTCCTCCAGGCGCAGGTTGCGGGTCTCGATGAGGCGCAGGTCGGCGGGCACCTTGTCGCCGGAGACCAGCAGCACGATGTCGCCGGGGACCAGCTCCTCGGCGGGCACCTCGCGGCGGTGGCCGTCGCGGATCAGGGTGGCGCGGGGGGAGAGGAGGTTGCGAATGGCGTCCAGGGACTTCTCGGCCTTGCCCTCCTGGATGAAGCCGATGAAGGCGTTGATCAGGACCACGCCGAGGATGACGCCGGTGTCCACCCACTCCCCGAGAAAGGCCGTGACCCCGGCGGCGCCGATCAGGACATAGATCAGCACGTTGTGGATCTGCAGCAGGAACCGCATCAGGGGGCCGCGCCGCTTGGGGGGGGTGAGGCGGTTGGGGCCGAAACGCGCCAGGCGCTCCCGGGCCTCGGCCTCGCTCAGTCCGTCGGGGCGCGATTCCAGGGCGGCGAGGGCAGCGGTGGCGGGCTGGTGATGCCAGGTGGGCAGGTGGGACATGGTGGCTATCCATCAAGGCGGGCGGGGGAGTGGGCCGTAACCCACGCCGCGGCCTGCGCCGCCGGCAGGGGCTTGGCATACAGGTAACCCTGGGCCTCGTCGCAGCCCAGGGCCCGAAGGAGTCGCGCCTGCGCGGTGCTCTCGACGCCCTCGGCCAGGGTGCGGATGTTGAGGGCGTGGGCGAGTTGGATCATGGCCGGGACCAGGGCGCGGTCTTCGGCGTCGGTCGTCAGGTCCCGGATGAACGAGCGGTCGATCTTGAGCTTATCGACCTGAAGCCGTTTGAGCTGGGGGATGCTGGAGGAGCCGGTACCGAAATCGTCGATCGCCAGGCGCAGGCCCAGGGTCCGCCAGGCGGCCAGCAGGGCCTGGCTGCCGTTCTGGGACGGCAGCAGGGTGGTCTCGGTCAGTTCCACTTCCAGCCGGGACGGGTCCAGGCCACTGGCGGCGAGGGCCTGGCGCACCTCCTCGTCCAGGCCGGCGTGATTGAACTGGAGGGCCGACAGGTTCAGGGCCATGACCGGGACCTCGGGACCGGCTTGCCGCCAGGCGACGGCCTGGCGGCACACCTCCCGGAGCACCCAGTGACCGAGGGGGATGATGAGGCCGCTTTCTTCGGCGACCGGGATGAAGTCGTCGGGCATGACCAGGCCGACACCGGGCCGCCGCCAGCGCAGCAGGGCCTCAACCCCCACCACCCGGCCGGAGCGCAGCTCGACCTGCGGCTGGTAGTGGAGTTCGAACTCCCCCTGGTCCAGCGCCCGGCGCAGGGCGTCCCGGGTGCCCGTGAAGCGGCTGAGGGCGGCGTTCATCTGCGGCTCGAAGAACCGATAGCCATTCCGTCCCGCCTTTTTGGCGGCGTAGAGGGCGGTATCGGCGTTACGCATCAGGGTCTCGCCAGTCTGACCGTCCTGGGGATAGACCGCCACGCCAATGGAGAAGGATGTGGTGAGCGGGTGGCCCGCCAGGGAGAAGGGCTGGACCAGGGTGGTGAGAATGCGCTCGCAGGTGGCCGAGACCTGGGCCACCAGGTGCTCCGGTGACAGTTCCGTCAGCAGGATCATGAACTCGTCACCGGACAGGCGGCAGAGGGCGTCCTCGCCGCGCAGGCAGTCCCGCAGGCGCTGGGCCACGCCCTGGAGCAGCAGATCGCCGATACCATGCCCGTAGCGGTCGTTGACGAACTTGAAGCGGTCCAGGTCCAGATAGAGCAGCACCAGGCTGGTCTGGTGGCGCTTGGCCGCGGCCAGGTCATGCGCGAGGCGCTCCTGTCCCGCCGCCCGATTGAGCAGGCCCGTCAGGGGATCGTTGTAGGCCAGGTACTCGATCTGGACCTGGGCCTCCTTTTGCGCCGTGACGTCCTGCAGGGTGCCGATGGCCGAGAGGGGCTGGCCATCCGGGTCGAAGCTGATCTCGGCCCGGGCATGGACCCATTTGACCTGGCCGTCGACGATGATGCGGTGGGTGATGTCGTAGGGGGCCCCCTGGAGGGTGGCCTGCCAGGCGTTCTCGAAGGCGGACAGGTCCTCCGGGTGGATCAGGCGGAAATGGGCATCCGGCGCCACCGGGGTGCCGGGTTCCATGCCGCTGATGCGATAGACCTCGGTTGACCACTCCATGCGGTGGGCGGCGATATCCAGGGTCCAGCTCCCGATATGGGCCAGGGCTTGGGCCTCTTCCAGATCGGCCCGAGTGCGGGCCAGAGCCGCCTCCGCCGCCTTAGGCGCGGTGATATCGCTGAAGACGAGGTGCAACAAGCGCTGGCCATCCTGATAGATCTGCGTCGCCAGGAACTGGGCCAGGAACGGCCGGCCGTCCCCCCGCCGCAGTTGCCACTCGAAGGCCCCGGAACCCTCGGCGAAGAGGGCGTCGATCAGTTCCACGGCCTTCTCGGCCGAGGGCCGGCCATCGGGCTGGCGGGGCGGGGAGAGCGCGGCCAGGGTCAGCCCCAGCATCTGTTCGCTCCGCTCCAGGCCCATCAGCCCCAGCGCAGCCTGGTTGACCGCGGCGAAGCACCCCTCCTGATAGAGGGCCGAGGCCTGAAGGGTCTCTTCGAAGAGTTTGCGGAAGCGCTCCTCGCTGTGACGCAGCCGTTCCACCGTGGCCTGATATTGCTGCTGTTGGCGCCGCAGCCGGAGATGCACCTCCACCCGGGCCCGGACCAGGGATGGATGGATGGGCTTGACGATGAAATCCGCGGCCCCGACTGCCAAGGCCCGCAGCTCGCTCTGCGGGTCCCCGCCCGCGGTGACGAAAAGGATGGGGAGTTCGGGATGGTGCGCTTTGAGGGCCTCGCAGGTAGCGAAGCCGTCCAACCCAGGCATCCGGGCATCGAGGAGGACCAGGTCCGGGGGCTCCGTCCCGACCAGGTCCAGGGCCTCGGCCCCGGACAGGGCGAAGCGCAGATCCCCCAGGTTGTCCAGGGCCTTGCACAGGATCTGGATGGCCAGGGGCTCATCGTCGACAATCAGAATCCGGGGGATAGGCGTCATGAAGCCTACTCCTGGGCAGGGAGTGGAGGTGGCGGGTCCGGTGGCAACAGATGGCAGCATTGTTCCAGAGCGGCGCCAAAGCGCAAGTCCTGAATCGCCTGCGCCCGGGTCCGGGACTGATCCGCACTCAGCTCCCGGGCCATCACCGGGGCCAGGTTCCCGAAAAGCTTTAGCCCCTGCAACCGATATTCCGGGGCAGCATCCGTTCCATTAAGACGCGGTTGCTGGGGCTGAAGAGTAGGGGACGGGATAACTGGTGGACCCTCACCGGGTCCTCTTCAGTTTAAGCCCAACCTTGAGAATCCGGCTTCCTGCGGTGCGACGGATCACCAGTTGCACATGCTGCATGTCCAGGCGGTCGCCGACCACGACCTGGGTCTCCAGGCGGTCACGCAGGAAGGCGTCCAGGGTCAGGTCCCGCTCCTGCTCGCGGACGGCCAGGCCGTAGGCATTGGCGACGTCACCCAGGCGGGCCTCGCCGTTGAGAACGAATTCGCCGAAGAAGGCCTGATCCGAAAGGTGGTCAGGGGTCTCCGTCGGGGCCAGGAGCCGGTCCAGGACCTCCAGTTCCGCCGGGTCGACGATGAGCAGGAGCTGGTCACCGGCGCGCAGGTCCTCCCAGTCGATCTGGTCGAGCAGTTCCCGCTGGCGCAACTGAGCGACGGGGCGGGCCGAGGGTGGCAGGCGGGGGAAGGGACGGCGGGCAGCCACGAGGGGGCTGCTGGCTACCAACTCGTAGCCGACCAGCTCCAGCTCGCGTTCCCCGGGCAGGTCGATCTCCAGCCGTTCCACCTTCTGGGTGCGGGGCGGCAGCTCCAACCCCAGCCAGCGCGCCAGCAGGGGGATGGTCCAGCCTTGCCCGATCAGGGAGAGCAGCACCACGAAAAAGACGATGTTGAAATAGACGTGGGCCTGTTCCATCCCCGCCAGCAGGGGGAAGAGGGCGAGGACGATAGGCACGGAGCCCCGCAGGCCGACCCAGGCGATGAAGACCTGCTCCCGCCAGGGAAAACCGAAGGGCAGCAGGCAGAGCCAGACCGCCAGGGGCCGGGCGACGAAACTCAGGAGGGCGGCGAAGAGCAGGGCGTCCAGGGCCACCGGTAGTAATTCGGAGGGCGTCACCAGCAGGCCCAGGACCAGGAACATGCCGATCTGTGCCAGGCGGGCCAGGCCGTCGTGAAAGCGGCCGATGTAGCGCCGGCCCTTGAGGGGACGGTTGCCCACCACCAGGCCCGCCAGATAGATGGCCAGGAAGCCGCTGCCGTCGAGGATGGCCACCAGGCCGAAGAGGCTCAGGCCCATGCTGAGCACGGCGATGGGGTGCAGCCCCGGGGGCAGATCCAGATGGTTGACCAGCCAGACGATGGCGTAGCCACCCAGGAGGCCGAGGACGGCGCCGAGCCCCATCTGCTGGATGAAGGCCAGGGCTAGGGCCGCCCCCAGGTTGTCCTGGGGGGCGAGGATCAGCTCCATCAGGACCAGGGTGAGAAAGATCGCCATGGGATCGTTACTGCCGGACTCGATCTCCAGGGTGGCCTTGACCCGCTCCTTGAGCTCCAGCCCGCGGGCACGGAGCAGGGAAAAGACCGCCGCCGCGTCGGTGGAGCCGACGATGGCGGCGAGCAACAGGCCCTCCAGCAGGCTCAGGCCCAGGAGCTGGGTGGCGAAAAGGCCGGTAAGGGCGGAGGTGATGAGGACCCCGAGGGTTGCCAGCCCCAGGGCCGGTTTGAGCCCGACGCGAAAGCTCTGCACCGAGGTGGCCATGCCGCCATCGAAGAGGATGATCGCCAGGGCCAGGCTGCCGACCAGGTGAGTGGCCTGGACGTCGTCGAAATGAATATCCCCGGGTCCTTCCTCACCCAGCAGCATGCCGATAATGAGGAAGACCAGGAGCACCGGCATGCCGAGCCGCTGGCCCACCAGGCTGGCGAGGATGCTGACCAGAAAGGCCAGAGAAGAGATGAGGATAAGCTCGTTGGTCAGGTCCATGGGTTGACGCTTCTCACGAATAGGATGCACCCGCCGGCGGGCCTGAAGGTGAAGGGTAGGTGCGCCCGCCCCAAGGCCCACCCAGGGCGCGAGGCGGGCGTGCCGGGATGATAACCGGGGGCTGGTTTGCGCCTCGGCTACCCACCCGGGCCTACTCTGGCAGGGTTACCGGCGTCACGAAGTCCGCCGGCTTGACAGCGAGCAAGGCGCAGTGGAGCTGGCCGAGGATGGCCTCGGCGGTATTACCGATGATGACGCCCGGGATACCGGCGCGAGCCACGGTACCCATGATCACCAGGTCGAATTTCATCCGGGCTGCCAGTGCCGGGATCGTCTCCCGGGCGCTGCCCTGGAGCAGGTGGCGGCGTGGCGTCAGGTAATCGTAGGTCTCGCCACCGATCCAGCCGCGCAGTTGCTGGGCCAGGCGTTCAAAGCCCTCCTGATGGCGCAGATGCTCGACGTTTACCTGGTTGGCGATCTCCCCGGCATCCTCGGTGTCGCTCCAGAGGCGCATCATCTCCGGCGACAGGGGTTCCCAACTGTGGGCCAGATGCAGGTCGGCGAAATCGGAGAGGGCCAGGGAACAGGCCAGCCCCAGGATGTGGCGATTCAGGGCGGAGGCCTCCGCCGTCTCCTCCCGCCAGGGGTCAAAATCCACCGCCGCCAGGATGCGGCGGTAGTTGTCCTTGTCCCGGGGCGACATGATCCAGACCGGACAGGGGCACTTGCGCAGCAGTTGCAGGTCGGTGCCGCCGAGAAAACGGTTCAGGATGCCGTCGTCGGGGCTGGCTAGCTTGATCACCAGGTCCCGGTGTTCGGCAAGGACCTCGCGGATGGCCTCCAGGTAGGGCGTGCCGAGGCGAACCCTGATGTCAATGTCCAGGCGGTCGGCGTAGGGCTCCGTCAGGGCCTCCAACTCTGCCATCAGGCGTTGGCGGGCGCCGCTGAACAGGGCCTCCAGGGTGCGGCTACCCTCCAGGATCCCCGAGCGCGGCGGTTCGATGATCTCCAGCAGGGTCAGCCGGGCCTGGTTATTTTCCGCCAGGGACACGGCACGGGCGAGGGCGGCGGTCTGATCCTTGCCAGGTTCGACGAGGTACAGGATGTTCTTGAAGTGCTTCATCACATTGCTCCCCTTGACTGACCCTCGGGTTTCGGCCTCGCGCCCTCAGCCTGGCCAGGGGCCGAGGGGATGGCCACGGAAAGTGAAACATCCGGACAACGGTTAATCACCGCGACCGCGGAACCTGATTCGAGGCGTCTCCAGATCAGGCTGCTCCCGATTGAGGTTACCCCAATTAGGAGTGGGGAAGCCAGGCTTGGTTCCCCGCCGCGCCTGTCACCCCAGATCTAATCAAGGTTGTCGCCGCCAGCGCCGCTCGATTTCGGCTTTTCCCCACCCTCCAGGGCCTGACCGAAAACAGGCCTGCGCTACCTCCTCATATAGGCGGAGGACGGGGGCGAGGCGTTTTGGGCGGGTTTGGACTGCAACGATCAGCAAATGGGGAACCAATTAATTCCTTTATTATTCAATATAATGCAAGAAAATACATGATTGTGCTATTATTCTCCCGACGCTGGTAACACCAGCAACGAGTCTCGCCCCCCGCGGGTGAGACGCCCTCACCCGAATCGTCAGGCCTCACGTTACGGCCAACGCGGTTCTGAAACAGGCGGTCGTCCCCGATGGGGCCACGGCCGTGACCGGACCCGGCGAACCCCCGTCAGCGGGGCGCACAGCCGACATCCAACGGATCTTTGGCCGTCCGGTCTTCATTCACCCTCTAGGACGACACAGAGGAGAACAAGATGACTGTCACCCTCACCCTGTTGCGAGGTAATCAAGGGGTCCACAAACCAACCGTTAGGCCAAAGAGTTACCGGGCCTATACCCAGCGGGATTTCGACCGGATAACCCCGCTGAGCCGTCTCCCTCCGGAGCGGCGCTTCGCCATGCAGGTCGTCGCCAATGTCCTGCCCTTCCGCGTCAACGACTATGTCATTGACGAGTTGATCGATTGGGACCGGGTCCCCGAGGATCCCCTCTTCCAACTCACCTTTCCCCAGCCGGGCATGCTCGCCCCGGCCCACTTCGCCCGCCTAGCCAGACTGATGCGCCTGGACCCGACAGGGGAGGCCTTGGTCGAGGCGGCGCAGGAGATCCGTGAGCAGCTCAATCCCCACCCCGCCGGCCAGATCGAGCACAACACTCCCTGCCTGGCCGATGGCCAGCCCCTCTTTGGACTACAGCACAAGTATCGGGAGACCCTGCTGTTCTTTCCCAGCCAGGGGCAGACCTGCCATGCCTACTGCAGTTTCTGCTTTCGCTGGGCCCAGTTCATCGGCGACAAGGCGCTACGCATCGCCTCTCGCGAGGCGGAGCGGCTCCATGCCTATCTGCGCCAGCACCACCAGATCAGCGACCTGCTGCTTACCGGGGGTGACCCCATGGTCATGAAGGCCAGCCATCTGGCCAGCTATCTGGAACCACTGCTAAGGCCGGAGTTCGCCCATGTGCAGACCATACGCATCGGCACCAAGGCCATCAGCTTCTGGCCCCACCGCTTCCTCACCGATCCGGACAGCGACGCCCTGCTGGCCCTGTTCGAACGGCTGACGGCGGCCGGGAAACACCTGGCGATCATGGCCCATTTTAACCACTGGCGCGAGCTAGAGACGCAGGCGGCCCACCAGGCGGTGGCCCGCATCCGCGCCACCGGCGCCGAGATCCGCAGCCAGAGCCCCCTGTTGGCGCACATCAACGATGACCCGGACGTCTGGGTGCGACTCTGGCGCACCCAGGTACGCCTTGGGATCATCCCCTACTACATGTTCGTCGAACGTGACACCGGTGCTCACCGCTACTTCAAGGTGCCCTTGGCGCGGGCCCACGGCATCTATCGCCAGGCCATCCGTCAGGTCTCCGGAATCGGTCGCACCGCCCGCGGGCCGAGCATGAGCGCTACCCCCGGCAAAATCGAGGTCCAGGGGATCGCCCGGGTCAAAGGGGAAAAGGTGATAGTGCTGCGCTTTCTGCAAGGGCGGAATCCTGATTGGGTGAATCGTCCCTTCTTCGCCCGCTACGACGAGGACGCCACCTGGCTGGACCAACTCCAGCCCGCCTTCGGCGAGACGCGCTTCTTCTTTCAGGACGAGTTCGAGGAACGCTGGCCCGGGGCGGCCTGAGGCCTCTTTCCCCACGGGAAGCGAAGGGCAGCCCGACCGAAATCGGTAACGCTTCGGGAATTGCCCCGCTTCCCATTCCCCTCACCTGGAGAAAATACGCGCCTGAACACCCATGCACATTCTCTTGCTCAGCATCCATGGCCTCATTCGCGGCCATGACCTGGAACTGGGTCGGGACCCGGACACCGGCGGCCAGACCAAATATGTTCTTGACCTGACCCTGGCCCTCGCGGCCCGCCCGGAGGTGAGCCAGGTGGACCTGGTGACCCGCCGGATCCTCGATCCCGCGGTGTCCCCGGACTATGGCGTGCCCGTCGAACCCCTGACCGACAAGGCCCGCATCCTGCGCATCGCTGCCGGCCCCGAGGAATACCTGGCCAAGGAGCGCCTCTGGGACCATCTCGACAGCTTCATGGACAACCTGGTGCGCACCCTCAACGGGGAGGGCTGGCTGCCGGATCTCATCCATAGCCACTACGCGGACGCCGGCTATGTCGGGGTGCGGCTTTCCAACCTGCTGGGCAAGCCCCTGGTCCACACCGGCCATTCCCTGGGCCGCGACAAGCGCCAGCGCCTGCTGGAGGCGGGCCTGAGCGAGGCGGAGATCGACCAGCGCTATCACATGGACCGCCGGGTGGACGCCGAGGAAGAGGTGCTGGCCGTGGCAGACATGGTCATCGCCAGCACCCACAACGAGATCGAGGAACAATACGGCCTCTACGACTATTACCAGCCCGAGCGAATGCGCGTCATCCCTCCGGGCACGGACCTGGGGCGTTTCCATCCCCCTGCACCGCGCAGTCGCCGGGAGCCCGGGTCCTTCCCCCTGGCCGAAGACGTCCGGCGCTTTCTACGCGAGCCGGACAAGCCCCTGATCCTCGCCCTGTCGCGGGCCGATCCGCGCAAGAATATCCAGACCCTGCTGGAGGCCTACGGCGAGTCGCGGGATCTGCGCCAGGCAGCCAACCTGCTCATCGTCGCCGGCAACCGGGACGACATCCGCGATCTGGATGAGGGCCCCCAGTCGGTCCTCACCGATCTGCTGATCCTCATCGACGCCTACGATCTTCACGGCCAGGTGGCCCTGCCCAAGCATCACCGCGCCGACGAGGTGCCCGCTATCTATCGCCTCGCGGCGGGCGGTGGCGGCGTCTTCGTCAACCCGGCCCTGACCGAGCCCTTCGGTCTGACCCTGCTTGAGGCTGCGGCCAGCGGCCTGCCGCTGGTGGCGACGGAGAACGGGGGCCCGGTGGACATCATCGGCAACTGCGGCAACGGCATCCTGGTCAACCCCCTGGACCGGGAGGCCATGGCCGCCGCCATCCTCGCCCTGCTTCAGGACCCCAAGACCTACCGCCGCCTGCGCACCCAGGGCCTGGCCGGGGTGCGGCGGCATTATTCCTGGGAGGCCCACGCCGAGGCCTACCTGGCCGCCGTCCGGCCCCTGCCCAAGCGCCATGTGTCCCTCCCCGTCGCCCCCAAGCGCGGCCAGCGTTATCGTGACCGTGCCCTTTTCACCGACCTGGATCAGAGCCTCCTTGGCCACGAAGAGGGCCTGCGCCAATTCATCACCGTCCTCCAAGGCCACCGCAAGTGCGCCACCTTCGGCATCGCCACCGGGCGGCGCCTGGATTCGGCCCTCCGGATCCTCAAACAGCACGGTATTCCGCGTCCGGACGTCCTCATCACCAGCCTGGGCACCGAGATCCATTATGCTCCGCAACTGGAGCCCGACCCCTTCTGGCGTGAACACATCGCTCATCTCTGGCAACCGGTGGCGGTGCGCCGCGTCCTGTCCCGGTTGCCTGGCCTCAGTCCCCAGGCCAAGGGCGAGCAGACGCCCTTCAAGATCTCCTATCACTACGATCCCACTCAGGCCCCCGGGATCGAGGAACTCGCCGCCCTGCTGCGCGGCCAGGAGCTGACAGTCAATCTGATCCAGTCCTTTGGCCTCTTTCTCGACGTCATTCCGGTACGTGCCAGCAAGGGTCAGGCCTTGCGCTACGTAGCCCAGCGCTGGGGCATCCCCTTGGAGAAGATCCTGGTGGCTGGCGGCTCCGGCGCCGACGAGGACATGCTGCGCGGCAACACCCTGGGCGTGGTGGTGGCCAACCGTCACGGCGAGGAGCTGTCGCAACTGGCCGATCTGGAGGGCATCTATTTCGCCGACCAGCCCCAGGCCCTGGGTCTGCTCCAGGCCATCGATTATTACGATTTCTTCCAGCGCTGCAGCCTGCCGCCGGCCCCCGCCGAGAACCTCGCGGCACCCCTGGCGGAGAATCCGGTGCCATGATCCCCACCCCTTCCGCCCTCAGCGGGACGCGGGCACCGTCCGCCCCCCTACTTATCTGTACCGACCTGGACCGGACCCTGATCCCCAACGGTACGCCACCCGAGTCCCCCGGGGTGCGGGAGCGTTTCGCCGCCATGGTGAGCCAGCCAGGACTGCGGCTGGCCTATGTCACCGGCCGCCATCTGGAACTGGTGCAAGAGGCCATGGCAGCCTATGACTTGCCCCCGCCCGATGTCATCATCACCGACGTCGGCACCCGCATCCTCCTGAGGCGGGAGGAGGACTGGCAGGTCCTGGATGCCTGGACCGCGCGTCTGGCCCCCGACTGGGGTGAGTGGGGTCCGGCCGATATCGCCACCCTCCTCGGGGACCTTGCAGGCCTGAATCCGCAAGAGGCGGAAAAGCAGGGGCCCTTCAAGCTCAGCTACTACCTGCCGCCGTCACTTGCGCCCGGCCCCCTCCTTGCCAGCATCCGGGGGCGTCTCCAGACCAGGGGGCTGCGCGTCAACCTGGTCCACAGCCTCGACGAACCGCGCCAGCTAGGCTTGCTGGACATTCTGCCCGTCAGCGCATCCAAACGGCATGCCATCGAGTTTCTGCTCGCCGAACTGGGGCTCGCCGGCGAAAATTGCGTTTTCGCCGGCGACAGTGGCAATGACCTCGAAGTCCTGGTCAGCCCGATTCCAGCGGTGCTGGTGGCCAACGCCGCCCCCGAGGTCCGCGCCCAGGCCCTGGCCATGAGCGCCCGGGCTGGCCAGGGCGACCGGCTCTACTGCGCCCGGGGGGGCTTCGGTGGCTGGAATGGCTGCTACGCGGCCGGCATCCTGGAGGGCATCGCCCATTACCACCCCGAGCTAGTGGTTTGAAAAAGGAGGAATGACCTTGCATCACCCCCCCTGTTTCTTCGGCGAGATCCTGTTTGACGTCTTTCCCGATGGCCGTGAGGTCCTCGGCGGGGCGCCCTTCAACGTCGCCTGGCACCTCCAGGGCTTCGGGCTCAACCCCATCTTGATCAGCCGCGTCGGTGCCGATGTCGCCGGGGAACGCATCCGCGCGGCGATGGCGGCCTGGGGCATGCGCCTCGACGGGCTGCAGACGGACCCGGTACACCCCACCGGCCGCGTGACCGTGAGCCTGCGGGACGGCGAGCCCAGCTTCGATATCGTCGCCGACAGTGCCTGGGACTTCATCGCCGCCGACGAATTGCCGGAGCTGACCCCCGCCATCGTCTACCACGGCAGCCTGGCCCTACGGAAGCCGGTCTCCGCCGCCGCCCTGGACGTGTTGCTGAGCCGCTGCGGTGCCGGCCCCACCCCCCCCCGCCCGGGCCCCACCGCCCCGTTACCCGGCGCGGTCGCCAACCCACCACCGGCGGATCGGCGGGCCGGGACCCGGGTCCGCCCCCTGCGCTTCGTCGACGTCAACCTGCGCCCACCCTGGTGGCACGCGGAGGAGGTACGGCGCCTGCTGGACGGGGCGGATTGGGCGAAGCTGAACCAGGACGAACTGGCCTGGCTCACCCCAGCCTCGGGCATGGACCCCGCCTTTAGCGCCGGACAGGGGGAGACCGCCAGCGCCAGAGAGGCGGACCCGCCGTCCGCGGCTCAACGCCCGGCCCCGCTCCGGGCCGCGGAACGGGCGACGATCGCCCGCGCCGCGGGGGCCTTGCGCGCTCGCCATGGCCTCACGGGGCTGGTGCTGACCCGCGGCGCCGCCGGGGCCCTGGGCCTGATGGCCAGCGGCGAGACCGCCCAGGTCAGCCCCAAACCCGCGCCCCTGGTCGACGCCGTTGGCGCCGGCGATGCCTTCACCGCCGTCATCCTCCTCGGCCTGCTGCGCGACTGGCCCCTATCCCTCACCCTCGACCGGGCCCAGACCTTCGCCTCGCGCATCGTCCAACTCCGCGGCGCCACGGCCCCGGACCGCGCCCTCTACCAGGACCTGTGCCTGGCGTGGGGGCTGGGCGGCGGCCGTCAAACCTGATGGTTCCAATCGCGGATCTAGTCCAAGGCAGGCCGCTTTGTACCCGCCGCCAATTACGCCTGGGATTTCCCGGACCAGGCGGTTGTCAACAGGGGGGCGCCCTCCGTTTGCGCCGCCTTGCCGTCAGGGGAATTAAACCATGTACGAACAAGTTTCCCACGCTCAGCTCAACGACATCCTCGACCGGCTGGCTCCGGAGGTCTGCCGGGCGGATATCCGGCACTTCTATACCCGTCTGGGGGCCAACTTCTACGGCATCCACACCCTCTTCAACCACCTGTACGGCCAGCGGCCGGACGCGACGGGACGGCTGGGCGACTTGGTGGAACGGCTGGCGCGGGCCTACATCGACCGCCCTGAGGAACTCCGTTACCGGGATATGGCGCGGGAGGAGGAGCACAACTGGTTCCTCAGCCAGGAGCTGGTGGGCATGGCCCTGTACTGTGATGGCTTCGCCGGCGATCTCGCGGGTCTGGAGGCCCGCCTGCCCTATCTGAGCGAGCTGGGTATCAACCTCATTCATGTCATGCCCATCCTCGCCTGTCCCCCCGGTGCCAGCGATGGGGGTTATGCCGTCAGTGATTTTCGCGACATCGATCCCCGCGCCGGCACCCTGGAGGACCTCCGCCAGTTGGCGGCCAGCCTGCGCAAGCGCGACATGTTGCTGACCCTGGACGTGGTGGTCAACCATACCTCCGACCAGCACGAATGGGCCCAGCGTGCCCGCGCCGGGGACCAGGACTACCAGGCCTTCTACTACCTCTTCGATAACCGGGAAATACCGGACCTGTTCGAGGAGACCATGCCGGAGATCTTCCCGGAGACGGCGCCGGGCAATTTCACCTGGGACCCCACGCTGGGCAAGTGGGCCATGACCGTCTTCAACGACTATCAGTGGGACCTGAATTACACCAACCCCCGGGTACTGATCGAGATGGTCGACATCATCCTCTTCTGGGCCAACCAGGGGGCGGACGTCGTCCGCCTCGACGCCGTGGCCTTTCTGTGGAAGAAGATCGGTACCCAGTGCCAGAACGAACGCGAAGCCCACCTCATCCTGCAATTGATGAAGGACTGCTGCCAGGTGGTCGCCCCCGGCGTCCTCTTCATCGCCGAGGCCATCGTCGCCCCCCTGGAGATCATCAAGTACTTCGGCGAGGACGCCATCATGGCCAAGGAGTGCGAGATCGCCTATAACGCCAGCTTCATGGCCCTGCTCTGGGATGCCACCGCCACCAAGAACGCCAAGCTGCTCCGGCGCGGCATCCAAAACCTCCCCGCCAAGCTCGACCGTGCCACCTGGCTCAACTACATCCGCTGCCACGATGACATTGGCCTGGGTTTCGACGACAACGATATCCGCGCCTCGGGCTACGAGCCCGGCCCCCACCGCCGCTTCCTGGTCGACTGGCTGACCGGCAACTTCGATGGCTCACCGGCCCGCGGCCGCCCCTTTGGCGTCAACCCCAAGACGGGTGACGCCCGCATCTCCGGGGCCCTGGCCTCCCTGGTAGGTCTGGAATCGGCCCTGGAGCGCCAGGACCCCACCGCCATCGACCGCGCCATCGAGCAGATACTGCTCCTGCATGGCCTGATCCTGTCCTTTGGCGGCATCCCCCTGCTCTATTACGGTGACGAGATCGGCACCTTTAACGACTGTTCCTTCATGCAGGATGCTGCCAAGGCCGGCGACAGCCGCTGGATCCACCGGCCGCGCATCGACTGGGAGCGCGCTGAGTGGCGCCGCGAGCGCGGCAGCATCGAGCAGCGCATCTTCGATGGCCTGAAGCGGATGATCGCGGTGCGCAAGACTATCCCGGCCTTCGCTGATTTCAACAACCGTGAATTACTGGAGCCGGAGGACCCGTGCCTCTTTGCCTTCCTGCGCACTCACCCGGCCCTGACCGCGGACGCCGTGCTGGTGGTCGCCAACCTGGGCCTGGAACCTGCCAGCCTGGATTTGCCCAAGCTGTGCAATCGTGGCTACTTCCAGTACGGGCAGGTGCGCGACCTCTATACTGGTTTGATCCCCGAGCTGTCGGCGGGCCAACTGATGATGCCCCCTAGCCGCTTTTACTGGCTGACCGACCAGCGACCGGGGTATTTCTCTGATCACCCCCGGCGAGGTTTCCGGCGCTCAGTCTCCGGCCACGGAGCGCAGTCAGCGGACGGCCAATGGATATAAAAAATATTTATATAACAAATAACTTGAGTTTCCGGCGCGAAGCGGGTGGCTCGCGTTTCACCCGATCCTGAATAGCCAAAGCTGAGTTTTGACCTCTCAAATAACGCTGAACAGTAAGGAGTCCGACATGCCCAAGCCCTGGTATGGCGCCGATGTCGATGAGGTCCTCGCCGCCCTGGCCAGTTCCCGTGACCGGGGCCTGTCCCCGGCGGAGGTCGAGGAGCGTCGCGCCCGTTACGGCTGGAACGAGATTGCCTTCCGCAAGACGCCGGCCTGGGTGCGTTTTCTGCGCCAGTTCAACGATGCCATGGTGATCATTCTGCTGATCACCGCCGCCATCACCGCCCTGCTCACGGTCCTGGGCAGCCACATGCTCCCGGACACCCTGGTCATCCTCGGCGTGGTCCTGCTCAACGCCATCCTGGGTTTCGTGCAGGAGGGCAAGGCCGAGACGGCCCTGGAGGCCTTGCAGGGCATGATGGTGCCCGAGTGCATGGTGGTCCGCGACGGCGAGGTGCGGCGCTTGCCGTCCCGCGAACTGGTGCCGGGCGACATCCTGGTGCTGGAGGGGGGCGATAAGATTCCCGCTGACCTGCGCTTCATCGACGCCAGCAGCCTCCATGTCGACGAGTCGTCCCTGACCGGTGAATCCGTGCCGGTACCCAAGACGATTCAGGCCCTGGCCGGCGAGAACCTGGTGCCCGGCGATCAGCGCAACATGGGCTTTTCCGGGACCTACCTGACCCAGGGCACCGCCCGCGGCCTGGTGGTCGCTATCGGCGGGGACACGGTCTTCGGCCAGATCGCGGCTCTGGTCAAGAGCGCCGACGCCGGCCTGACCCCGCTGCAGCGCAAGATGCGCGAATTCATCCAGACCCTCATCAAGGCGATCCTGGTCGTGGGTGCCTTCAATTTCCTCTACGGGGTCTATCTGGGCTACGACCTGGGTTATAGCTTCCTGGGGGCGGTGTCCCTGGTGGTGGCGGCCATCCCGGAGATGCTTCCGGCCCTGGTGACCGCCATCCTCGCGGTCTCGGGGACCCTGATGGCCTCCCGCAAGGCCCTGATCCGCAAGCTGCCCGCCGCGGAGACCCTGGGCGCGACCTCGGTGATCTGCTCGGACAAGACCGGTACCCTCACCGAAAACCGCATGACGGTGACCCAGGTCCGGGTGGGCGGGGAGAACCTGGAGGTGGGTGGCGTCGGCTACGACGTCAGCGGGCATTTCCTCCAGGCCGGGGTGCGCCAGGACCCCGCCCACCGCCCCGGTCTGCGCCGCCTGCTGGAGATCGGCTGCGTCTGCAACAACGCCCACCTCAGCGACCAGGGCGGTGGCGTCGGCGATCCGACCGAACTCGCCCTGCTGGTCAGTGCCGCCAAGGCCGGGATCACCCACGAGGGCGCCCGCCGTCTGGAGGAGATCCCCTTCGATTCCACCACCAAGTACATGGTGGTCCTGGTCGATACCCCCGCGGGCCGCTTCGTCTTCGTCAAGGGCGCCCCCGAGGTGATCCTGACGATGTGCGCCGCGCAACTCGATGCCCTGGGGGAGGCGCGGCCTCTGGACGTTGACGACTGGCAGGCGGCGGCCCGGGCCTTTGCCCGCCAGGCCCTGCGCACCCTGGGCCTGGCCTTCGCCGCGGTGGCCCGGGACCGGGTCGACCTGCGCCATGAGGACCTGCGCGACCTGACCTTCGCCGGTCTCCAGGGCATGATCGATCCCCCCAAGCCGGCGGCGATCGAGGCCGTGGCCCGCTGCCGGGAGGCGGGCATCCGCACCGTTATGGTCACCGGCGACCACCCCGACACGGCCCAGGCGGTGGCCGCCCAGCTCGGCATCGCCGCCGAGCGGGTGGTGACCGGCGCCGAGCTGGCGGGGATGGACCTGGCCGCCCTGCGCGCCGCGGTGGCGGACGTCTCGGTCTTCGCCCGGGTGGCCCCGGAGCACAAGCAACGAATCGCGGAGGCCTTCCAAGCCAACGGCCAGGTGGTGGCCATGACCGGGGATGGGGTAAACGACGCCCCGGCCCTCAAGCAGGCCGATATCGGCGTCGCCATGGGGATCGCCGGTACCGAGGTGGCGCGGGAGGCGGCGGACATGGTCCTCGCCGACGACAACTTCGCCACCATCGTTAACGCGGTGGAGGAGGGTCGCCACGCCTGGACCAACCTGCAGAAGGCGATCCTCTACACCCTGCCGACCAATGCCGCCCAGGCCCTGCTGATCATGGGCGCCATCCTGCTGGCGGCCCTGGTACCGGTGTTCGCGGCGCGCTTCGTCCTTGAGCCGGTGCAAATCCTCTGGATCAATCTCATTGACTCGGTGCTGCTGACCCTGCCGCTGATGATGGAGCCCAAGGAACCCGGGCTGCTCACCCGCCCGCCACGGGATCCGAAGGTACGGATCATCGATCCCCTTTTCCTCCAGCGGGTGGCACTGATGGGGTTGGTGATCGCGGTCCCGAGCTTTCTGGTCTATTACCATTTCGGTACCCCGGCAGTGGTGGCGGGGGAACTGGTGGCCCCCCTCCTGCTGACCCAGGCCCAGACGGCGGCCTTCTGGGTCATCCTCATCACCCAGGTCAGCTACGTCATTTCCGCCAGGTCCATCCACGACTCGGCCTTCAGCCTCGATCCCCTGGGCAATCGCTGGCTGCTGGGGGGCATCGTCCTCAGCGTCCTCCTGCATGCCCTGGTCACCTATGTCCCGTCCCTGGCGGCGGCCTTCCGGCTGGCGCCCTTCCCGGCCGACTGGTGGCCCTGGATCCTGGCGACCTTCCTCCCGGCCTTCCTCGCCATCGAGGCGGACAAGGCCTTGCGCAAGGCCTGGCCGGGTCGATCATCTCCCGACAGGGGCCGGGGCCGCTGAGGTGAGGGTCCCCCGTCCCCCCCGCCCCGGGCTGTCTCGGAACCACTGCGCTGCGGGCGCGCCACGGAGAACCGGCTGATGCGAATGGCATGGCGATTTCTGCTCCCCCTGGGCCTGGTGCTGGGGCTAGTGGCCTGGGGGACCAGCCCCCTGCTGGGCAATCTGATCGACCGGTGGCTGCGCAATGACGTGGAGTTGCGCTCCCAGCTCGTCTTTTACTCCGTCCAGGATACGGTGATCCGCTTGGCCAAGGAGCCGCTGGGCTTGCGGCTGGACACCCTGTTCGAGCGGCTGACCCGTGACGAGCGCCTGCTGGCGGTGGGCCTCTGCGCTCCGGACGGGCGGCTGCTGAACCATACCCCGACCTGGCCCCTGGTACTTGGCTGCCCCGCTTCCCCCCCGCCACCTGCCCCCGCGGCCAGCCTTCCGGTACCCGCCTATGAGATCGAATATCTCGGTGACGGCAGCCTCCTGATCGCCAGCTTTCCCCTGGTGGAGGAGGGCAAGGACCTGGGGCGTCTGGTCATCCTCCATGACCTGAGCTACATCGAGCGCCGCAGCACGGACCTGGAGCGCTACCTGATGCTCTTCCTGGGGCTCCTCGGGGTGCTGGTGGCGACCCTGACGGCGGTCGTCGCCCGCCTGACCCTCAAGGGCTGGGTGCGGCAGGTGCGTCAGAGCCTGGCCTCCGCCGCGGCGGGGACGGCGCCGGAGCGCTCCTCGGACCCCGAGATCACCGCCCTGGTGCGGGAGGCCCGGGAGGCCCTGCGGGATCTGGAACTCCCCCGGGGACTGGCGGATGCCATCCGCGTGGACTGGACGCCAGAGAGCCTGCGGCGCCTGCTGCGGACGGAGCTGCCGGAGGCGCAGGTGATCGTCGTTTCCAACCGCGAGCCCTATATCCATGTCCGCGGGGCGGACGGCCAGGTCCATGTCCAGCACCCGGCCAGCGGCCTGGTGACGGCCCTGGAACCGATCGTGCGCGCCTGCGGCGGGACCTGGATCGCCCACGGTAGTGGCGATGCCGACGCGGCCATGGTCGATGGCCAGGATCATGTCCGGGTGCCACCGGAGGACCCCAGCTATGAGCTGCGGCGCCTCTGGCTCTCCGACGCCGAGCAGGACGGCTACTACTACGGCTTCGCCAACGAGGGGCTCTGGCCCCTGTGCCATATCGTCTTCGTCCGCCCGACCTTCCGTGCCGAAGACTGGGCGCAGTATGAGGCAGTCAACCGCAAGTTTGCCGCGGCGGTGGTGGCGGAGGCACGCATCCCCAATCCGGTGGTGCTGGTGCAGGACTATCACTTCGCCCTGCTGCCGCGACTGATACGGGAGCGCTTGCCGGAGGCGACCATCATCACCTTCTGGCACATCCCCTGGCCCAACCCGGAGGTCTTCGGCATCTGTCCCTGGCGGGAGGAGATCCTGCGTGGGCTGCTGGGCAGCACCATCCTCGGTTTTCATACCCAGTTCCACTGTCTGAACTTCCTCGACTCGGTGGACCGCTTTCTGGAGTGCCGCATCGACCGCGAGCACAGCACCGCCACTACCGGCGGGCAGGTCACCCTGGTCAAGCCCTACCCCATCTCCATCGCCTGGCCGCCGGCGGCCCTCGCCGGTCAGGCGCCCGTGGCCGAGTGTCGCGCCCAGGTGCGGGCAGCCCATGGGCTGGCCCCGGACAGCCTCCTGGCGGTGGGGGTGGAGCGGTTCGATTACACCAAGGGCATCGCCGATCGCTTCCGGGCGGTGGAGTGTCTGCTGGACCGCCATCCGGAGTGGCGTGGGCGTTTTAGCCTGCTGCAGATCGCTGCCCCCAGCCGCAGCCGCCTACCCAGCTATCGCCACACCCAGGAAGAGGCCCTGGCCCTGGCCGCGGCGATCAACCAGCGCTTCGGGGATGAGGGCTGGCGGCCGATCCTGCTGGTGCCGCGTCACCACGAGCCGGAGGAAGTCTTCACCCTGTTCCGGGCCGCGGATATCTGCCTGGTCTCCAGTCTCCACGATGGCATGAACCTGGTGGCCAAGGAGTTCGTCGCCGCCCGGGACGACGAGGACGGGGTCCTGGTGTTGAGCGCCTTCGCCGGGGTCTCCCGGGAGTTGCAGGAGGCATTGATCGTCAACCCCTACGATAGTCAGGCCATGGCGGCGGCCATCCATCGCGGCCTGCGTCTGCCCCCGGAGCAGCGGCGGGAGCGGATGCGCCTGATGCGTGGCCTGGTGAGCGAACACAATGTCTATTTCTGGGCGGCGCGCATGCTGTTGACGGCGGCCCGCCTGCGCAAGCGGGCGCGCATCCAGGCCCAGATCGACGCGGTGACCCGCCCCTTCCCGCGGGACCGCCGGCGGGAGGCCCGCCGGTGACGCACCGGGTCCCCTCCCTGGACCCCGTGGCGAGCCTCGCGGGCGCCGAGCGCTGGGCGCTTTTTCTCGACATCGACGGGACCCTGCTGGAACTGGCGCCCCATCCGGATCGGGTGGTGGTGCCAGCGGAGCTGCCGGGGCGGTTGCGCCGCCTGTCCCGGGCCTTGGGCGGCGCCCTGGCCCTGGTGAGTGGCCGGCCCCTCGGGGGCATCGATCGCCTCTTTCCCCGCGAACTGGACGCCGTCGGTACCCATGGCGCCGAGTGGCGGCTGGGCGGCCGGATGTACGGCCTCGCGCGGGCGGACGGTGGGGTGGAGAGGGCTGGTTACGCGGTAGGCGAGGAGCGGGACGGGCAAAGGCAGACCCAGCGGGAGGCCCAGGGGCAAGTCAGGTTGCCTGGGGCAGCCGGGGAGGGTGAACGCGGCGGGGGAGGGGATTCCGGCGGGGAGGATCCGATCAAGGCAGCGGTTGGTCCCCTGGCGATGACCCGCTTGCCACTGGCTGGGCCGGCCAGGGATCTGCTGGCCAGGCTGGAGCGGCTGCCCGGGGTCTGGCTGGAGGCCAAGCCACTGGGGCTCGCGCTCCACTATCGCCAGGCCCCTGACCAGGGGGTCGTCACCCGCGACCTGATGGAGACCGTCCTGCGGGCCCTGGGTCCCGCTTACCGGCTCCAGGCCGGGAAGGAGGTGCTGGAGATCCTGCCCGTCCAGGCCAGCAAAGGCGCCGGCATTCGGCGCCTGATGGCGTGCCCCCCCTACCGGGGCCGCACGCCGGTGTTCGTCGGTGACGACCTGACCGACGAGGATGGCTTCGGCGCCGTGAATGCCCTGGGGGGGATCTCCATCCGGGTCGGGACGGGGGACGGCACCCAGGCCCGGTATCGCCTGGCGACCCCGGCTGCCCTGCGCGACTGGTTGGAGCGACTGGAGATCCATCTGGCATCAGCATCGTCACCGGCATCGGCGGACCCGGGAGGCGCGGAATGCGCGGCGGCGTGTCTGTCTTGATCCCTGATGTTGGCCCCGAGACCTCCGGGCCCTGCCCTGATCCCTGGTTGCGGGATTTCAGGTGGATGGCCACCCTGGCACCCGGGACCCTTCTCTATCCTTCTCAAAATTGCCTACGCCGCTATAGGAGCATGCCATGACGACAGCGGACTATCGGCCCACGCTGGAACTGGGCGCCATTGGTAACGGTACCCTGGCCGCCCTCATCGACACCCGGGCCACCAACCTCTGGTGCTGTTTTCCCCGGCTGGATGGCGACCCCCTCTTCTGCGCCCTGGTCGGGGGCACCCAGCCCTATCGCCCGCGGGAAGGGGACAAGGGTGGCTATTTCGCCGTGGAACCCGCCGGGGACCTGGCGGTCAGCCGCCAGCGCTACCAGCTCAACTCCGCCGTGCTGATCACCGAACTGGAGGACGGCGAGGGCAACGTGGCGGAGGTCACCGACTTCGCGCCCCGTTTCCACCAATACGACCGCATCTTCCGACCTCCCACCCTGGTGCGGCGCATCGCCCCGGTCAAGGGCCTGCCGCGGCTGCGGCTGCGGGTGCGCCCGCGGTTTGCCTATGGGCAGGAGGTGCCGCAGCAGACCCTGGGCTCCAATCATGTCCGCTACGCCAGTCACTCCGGCGCGGTGCGCCTGACCACCGACGCCCCCCTGGCCTATGTGGTCGAGGAGACCCCCTTCTTCCTCGACCGGCCGCTGCACTTCATCCTCGGCGCCGATGAAAGCCTGACCGCCGGCATCGCCGAGACCGCCCGTTCCTTTCTGGAGCGGACCCTCGACCACTGGCATGGCTGGGTGCGCTCCCTGTCCATCCCCTTCGAGTGGCAGGATGAGGTCATCCGCGCCGCCATCACCCTCAAGCTGTGCAGTTTCGAGGAGACCGGCGCCATCGTCGCCGCCCTCACCACCTCCATTCCCGAGGCCCCGGGGACCGAACGCAACTGGGATTATCGCTTCTGCTGGCTGCGGGACGCCTATTTCGTCGTCACCGCCCTCAATCGCCTGGGGACCACCCGCTCCATGGAAGAGTACCTGGGCTACATCGCCGATATCGTCGGGGAGAGCGAGAACCGCCGCCTGCGGCCCTGCTATGGCATCACTCGCCGCGCCGATCTCCAGGAGCGCATCGCCCCCGCCCTGGCGGGCTACCGGGGGATGGGGCCGGTGCGGATCGGCAACCAGGCCCATCTCCAGGTGCAGAACGACGTCTATGGCAGCGTCATCCTTGCCGCCACCCATGCCTTCTTCGACCGGCGCCTGCCCCTGGCCGGGGACCAAGTCCTGTTCGAGCGCCTGGAGGAACTGGGGCGGTTGGCGGTGGCGGTCTTCGATCAGCCGGACGCCGGTCCCTGGGAGCTGCGCAACCTGCCCGCCGTGCATACCTTTTCGGCAGTCATCTGCTGGGCGGGTTGCGACCGGCTGGCCCGCATCGCCACCCGCCTAGGGCTGGCGGAGCGCGCCTGTCACTGGCGCCGGGAGGCCGATCGCCTGCACGCGGCGATCAGTCATCAGGCCTGGAACCCGGACCTGGGCTGCTTCGTCGCCACCTTCGGCGGTGATCACCTGGACGCCAGCCTGCTGCTGCTGAGTGAACTGGACTTCCTGGCGGCGGATGACCCGCGCTTCGCCGCCACCGTGGAGGCCATCGGCACCCAGTTGATGCGCGGCGGCCTGCTGCTGCGCTACAGCGTGGAGGACGACTTTGGCCGGCCGGAGACCGCCTTCACCATCTGTACCTTCTGGTACATCGAGGCCCTGGCCGCCCTGGGGCGCAAGGAGGAGGCGCGGCGGCTGTTCGCCGCCCTGCTCGCGCGGCGCAACCCCCTGGGTCTGCTTTCCGAGGACATCCACCCCGAAACCGGTGAGCTGTGGGGCAATTACCCCCAGACCTACTCACTGGTGGGCCTGATCAACTGCGCCATGCGGCTGTCCATCGGCTGGGAGGAGGCCCTGTGAGCGACGCCGGCGGCTGCCGAGCGCAAGAACGGCGATAAGCATTCCCCCCCCTCTCCCCAACCCTCCCCCACCAGGGGGGAGGGGCCAAAAGAATCAGCGGCTTGTGCTACCCATGGCAGCCCCGGCGGGAGGCAGGTGGCAACGCTCGCCGGGGCTTAGGCCCCCGCGGGTGGGTGACGCTCCCGATCCGCCGCCGGGTCCTGGTCCGGGGCGGGGAGGAGGCTAATGGTGTCGGCATCCGGGGCGATCCGCGTCGCCAGCACCTTGTCGATGGTCCGGCCATCCAGGTCGACGATCTCCAGGCGCCAGCCTTCCCAGGTGATGACGTCGGCCAGGGCCGGCAGGCGTCCGGTCAGGAGCATCAACATGCCGCTGAGGGTGTGGTAGCGGCCCCGTTCCTCGTCCGGCACGCGCTGGAGCCCCAGGCAATCCTTGAGTTCCGGCACGGGGATATGGCCGTCCAGCAGCCAACTGCCGTCCTCCCGCTGCATCGCCCAGGAGGTTTCCGGGTCGGGGGGGCTGAGCTCGCCGGTGATGGCCTCGATCAGGTCCTGGAGGGTGACGATGCCCATCACCTCGCCGTACTCATCGACGACGCAGGCCATGTGCATCGCAGTGAGGCGGAACTTGTCCAGCAGGTCCATGCCGGTGATGGTCTCCGGCACGAAGAGCGGTTCCGCCAGGATCTGGTCGGCCAGTTCCCGCTGTTCCCCGCGCACGACCCGGAATAGCCACTGGCGGGCATTGAGGATGCCCAGCAGTTCGCTCCAGTCACCCCGCACCACGGGGAAGTAGGCATAGTCCGAGGCCTCGACGCGGGACAGGTTGGTCGCGAAGGATTCCTCCAGGTCGAGGACGACGACGTCGGCGCGGGGCACCATCAGGGTATTGATCTGGCGGTCATCCAGGCGGAAGACATTGCGCACCATGGTGTGCTCTTGCGTTTCGATGACCCCGGCGCTGGTCCCTTCGGCTAGCAGGGCATGGATCTCCTCCTCGGTGACCGGGCTGGTGACCCCTTCCTTGACCCCGAGCAGACGCAAGAGCAGCCGGGTGGAATAGGTCAACAGCAGCACGAAGGGTTTGGACAGCCTGGCCAGCCGGTCGATGGGTCGGGCCACCAGGCGCGCCAGGGTCTCCGGGTGGGTCTGGCCGATGCGTTTGGGTACCAGTTCGCCGACGACGATAGCGAAGTAGGTGATCAGCACCACCACCAGGGCCGTCGCGCCGACATAGCTGTACTCCGGGGACATGCCCAGCGCCTCCAGCCAGCCGGCGAGGGGGGCAGCCAGGGCCAGCTCGCCAACGATGCCGCTCAGCACGCCGATGGCGGTGATCCCGATCTGGATGGTCGACAGGAAGAAGGTCGGGTCCTCGCCCAACTTGAGGGCAGCCAGGGCCGCCTTGTCCCCCTCGTCGGCCCGTTTTTGCAGACGGGCCTTGCGGGCCGTGACGAGGGCGATCTCTGACATGGCGAACAGGCCATTGAGCAGGATCAGCGCAATCAGAATGATGATTTCCATGGGCCTTAGTTTAACGGAGAGAGGCCCCCCTCGCCTCAATCCTGCATGGCGGCAAGCAACCTCCGTCCCCACCCGTTACGGCCATGCCGCAGGGGGCTGGTCCTCTCATTTTGTCCCGCCAAGCACTGGGCGGGACCGGTGTCGACGCCCGAATCGTCATGAAGGGGACACCCCACCCCGGCAGATGAAAGGCCACGCGGGTGTGTTGCATTAGGCTAACTGCCATGGGGGGCCGCCACCCCCCTGACAAGGAGAATCTTCGCCGTGACTTTCCCGTTAACACTCATCAGGTGGCGCGCAACATCCCAGAAGATGAAAGGCTCCGCTGGGGTGTGACACGCTAACCGCCTTCAGGCCTCCGCCCAGCGAATCCGCACCTCCTCGATGACGCGGGGGGTGGCACGGTGGACGCTCAGGGTGACCTTGCCGGCCTCGATCTGGGTGCCTTGGGGCGGAATGCGGCCGGTGCGGTGCAGGATATAGCCGGCGATGGTGGAGTACTCTGCCGAGGACAAGTCGATGCCCAGGGTCTCGGCGATGTCCGTCAACTCAGTACGGCCGCTGGTAAGGTAGTCGCGCTCATCGAGCTTCTGGAAGCGGCTCTGGACCGGTTCCTTGGCGTCGTACTCGTCGCTCAAGTCCTCCACCACCTCCTCGACGATGTCCTCGACGGTGACGATGCCCTCGGCAGCGCCGAACTCATCAACCACCACCGCCACCACTTCGCTGGCCTGGCGGAACTGGACCAACAGATCCTGAACGCTCTTGGTCGCCGGGACATAGAGGGCCTCGCGGATGAAGGCCGTGATCGGCTGGTCATCGGGCTCGCCCAGCAGATCGAGGACGTAGAGCATGCCAACGATCTGGTCGACGCGTTCCTCGAACACGGGCAGGCGGGCGTGGGAGGTCTCGATGGCCAGGCGCCGGGCCTCGCCGCAGGTCGCCTCCTTATCAATGACCGTGATCTCGATCAAGGGTCGCATGCTGTCCGCGACCCGGGTCTCGGTGAAGTTGAACAGGCGCTGGATCATCTCCTTCTCCACCGGCTGGATGTCGCCATCGCTGGTGGCGGGCATCTTCAGCATGGTGACGATCTCCTCGCGCATGGTGAAGGGATTGCGCTCGGTGCCGCCCACCAGCTTGGCCAGGAGCTTGGTGACCAGGCTGAAGAAGATCAGGATGGGCCAGAAGAGGAGGGAGAAGAAGCGCAGGGCGAAAATGACGATGGGCGTGAGGCTGTCGGCGCGCTGCTGGAAGACGCTCTTGGGCACGATCTCGCCGAAGACCCAGATCAGGGGCGCCGCCAGTACCACCGCCAGCCAACTGCCCTGATCCCCGAAGAGGTGGATCATGAGGGCCGTGACCATGGTGGTGTTGGTGACCACGGCGATGTTGGTGCCCACCAGGGTGGTGGAGAGCAGCCACTCGGGATTCTTCAGCATGGCCAGGGCCAGCTTGGCGCCCTTGGAGCCCTTGGCAGCATCGTGGCGCAGTTTGATCTGGTCCGCGCTGACCACGCCGATCTCCGAGCCGGAGAAGAAGCCTTCCAGCAGCAGGCACAGGGCGATGATGAGCAAGGTGGTGACGATATCCATGAGGCCTGAAATCTCGCGCAGTGGGTCGAGGGGTGCCTGGGTTCGGGGGGGGAATCGGGGTCAGGCGTCGGGACGGGGCTGGGAAAGGGTGGGCGGTTCCTCGTTAGGGGTGCGGGCCTCCCTATGCTCCAGGGGATCGGGCTTGGCCCCGGGCAACAGCTCGACCAGGATCTCGGTGATGCGGTTGGCCTCGATGCGCTGGGCGGTGAAGCGGAAGGGCCAGATCTCGATGCTGGCGCTCTCTTCGGGGAGTTCGCCGAAGTGGTGCAGCACCAGTCCGCCCAGGGTGCGGACGTCGTCGACCGCAAAGTTGGCATGGAAGCGGCTGTTGAAGTCCTCCAGGGAGGTCGCACCGGGGAGGGCAAAGCGGTTGTCTGCCAGCTCGTGGAACCAGTCGTCGTCGGCCTCGTCCGATGGCGTGGGGATGTCGCCGAAGATAGCCCCCAGCAGGTCGCCCATGGTGATGACCCCGGTGACGCCGCCGTATTCGTCCACCACCAGGGCAAAGGACTTCTTGCGGTGGCGGAAGGTGTCGAACAACTCGGAGGCCGGCTTGGATTCGGGGACGAAATAGGGTGGGCGTAGCAGGGTCTCCAGGGTTTCGCGGTCCGGGCCCAGCTCGTTCAGGTCCACCGCCAGGAGATCACGAGCATGGAGGATGCCAAGGATATTGTCACGGTTCTCCTCGTAGACCGGCATGCGCGACTGGCGGCTCTCGCGGAAGATCGCCAGGATCTCGGCGCCGGTCGCCTCGATGGGGACGAAGGTGACGTCGGCCCGGGCGGTCATGAGATCGTTGACCCGCTGGCTGCCGAAATCGAAGATCTGGTCGATGTACTGGGCCTCGGCATGGTCCAGGGTGCCCTCGCCCACGGCCTCCCGCGCCAGGGTGCGGACCATGTCCTCGGTGACGATGTTGCCCTTGGAGCGTTCCTTGCCGACGATGAGGGTGGTGAACCATTCGGATACGATGCGCACCACCCAGCGCACGGGGGTGATCAGACGCGCGAATTGGTCGATGGGCCCGCTCTCGAAGGTGGCGAAGGCGACATTGTTGCGGATGGCTAGGACCTTGGGCGTGATCTCGCCGAACACCAGCAGGATGGGCACCATGACGAACAGGTTGACGAACTTGTTCTCGGCGCCGAAGAGCTGGATCACCATGGCTGCGGAGATGACGGAGGCCGCGACGTTGACGAACTCATTACCGATGAGGATGGTGACGATAAGGCGGCGGGGCTCGCTGAGCAGGCGCTCGATGAGGTCGATGCGGCGGTTGCCGTCGACGCGCATCTTCTCCAACTGGAGCTTGTTGAGGGAGAAGAGCGAGGTCTCGGTGCTGGAAAAAAAACCTGAGAACCCCAGCAGGATGATGAAAACGATCAGTTCGACAACGAATGCGACGTCCAAGGGACCTCCACGGGTCGTTGAATTAGTGTTCAGTCATGAAACTGTCAAGGTGGCGTCACGAAACCGTAGCAAAAAAAGTCTGATTCAGCCAGTGGTGCAGTGGGGGGACGCCTTTGAACCTGGAGATTGGAGGGGCCTGGAAAAATAAAAAAAGGCCCCGGGGGGCCCTTCCGTAATCCGGGAAGAACGTTCAATTCGGTGCCGGCAGGCTGACCATTTCCACCGGTTCGCCCTCCGGCTGGGTGGCGGCGGGCTTGGTCAAGGCTACCTCGCGGATGTGCCGTTGGGAGGCGTCGCGGATCAGGACCTCGAGACCGTCGAGAAAGAAAGACTCCCCTTTGGCGGGGATGCGGGCGGTGTGGTTGAGAATCCAGTGACTGACCCGGTCGGTGGGCTTGCCGGGCAGTTCCATGTCGAAGTAGTCCTCGATCACCCGTAGTTCGACCTGACCGGTGACCAGGATGCCACCGTCCGGCAGGTTCATGTACTGTTCCGGGGCCTCGTCGCTTTCGTCGTAGATCTCGCCCACCACCTCTTCGATGATGTCCTCCAGGGTCACCACCCCTTCCAGGTAACCCATGTCGTCCACCACCAGGGCCATGTGCTGTTTGTGCTTGCGCAGCAGGGGCAGGAGGTGGTCGATGGTCTGGTTGGCAGGGATGAAGGGGGGGTCCCGGCCGATCTCCAGGGCGCTGATGTCCGTCCGGCCGTTGACCAGGGCATCCAGCAGGTCACGGGCGAACAACACCTTGAGGATGATGTTGGGGTTCTCCCCATGGAGGGGGATGCGGGAATAGGCCTCGTGGATGATCTCGGTGGTGATGTCACTGAGCGTGCGGCGACCGTCGAGGCTGAAGACGCGCTGCCGGGAGGTCATCACGTCCCCGGCACGCAGATCATTGAGGCTGAAGACTCGTTCGATCATCTCGCGCTCATCGGCCTCGATGGTGCCCTCTTCCTCGCCATGCTCCATCATGCTGATCAGTTCCGCCTCGGTGACCAGGGGGTCGGCACTTTCGCCCGTCAAACGATGAATTCGTTTGGTCATCAGGGAGAAGAGCCACACCAGGGGCCAGATGGCGCGCATGAAGGCATAGATGACCGGCCCCATGACGAGGGAGATGCGCTCGGCAAAATGGGTGGCGAGGGCCTTGGGGCTGATCTCCCCGAAGATCAGCAGCAGCAGGGTGATGACGCCCACGGCGATACCGGGTCCGAGATGGCCGAACCAGTCGGAAGCGACGACGGTGGCGAGGGCGGAGGCGCCGACATTGACCAGGTTGTTGCCGATCAGGATGGCGATCAGCATGGAGGCCTGGTCTTTTTTCAGCCGATAGACGGCGGTGGCACCGGGACGGCCTTCCCGATAGAGGGCCTGGGCCCGGGCCAGGGAGAGGGAGGTGAGGGCGGTTTCCGAGCCGGAGAAGAGGCCGGAGAGGAGGAGCAGGACGATGAGGGTCAGTAACTCTTGCATCGCAGTGAGAGGGGAGGGCCTCCAGGTTGCCTCGGAACAGTCGAGGTTCGCATTCTATAACGAACTGTCAGCGGCCTTGGCGCGCAGCGGGTTTTATTTCCGCGTTTTAATTGCGCTGTAACAATTACGTCACCAAGACCCCAGGCTAGAATCCGCCCCCGCCATGATGCTTCACGAACCCGAATCTGGTAGCTCGGGGGCCAGTCACCAGGCCGGTAACCGCCTGTTCCGCCGGCCGGCTGGCATGGCGGCTACTTTTAAAACCTGATCTGGAGAAACAACATGACGGGTCCAGCGCTGACGCGCCTCATCCTGCCGGTCGCCGCCCTCCTGGCGCCGGGGCTCGCCGCCGCGGCCGAGACCGCCGAGCGTATCGATCTGACCGGACATTGGGTAGGTTTCCTGTCCATCCTGATCTTTGTCGTCGCCTACGGCTTCGTGATGGTCGAGGAGTTCACCCACCTGCGTAAGTCTAAGCCGGTCATGCTGGCCGCCGGCATCATCTGGGTCCTGATCGCCATCGTCTACGTCCAGAACGGTATGCCCCACGCCGCCGAGGCGGCGGTGCGGCACAACATCCTGGAATACGCCGAGCTCTTCCTCTTCCTCATGGCGGCCATGACCTATGTCAATGCCCTGGACGAGCGCCTGGTCTTCGAGGCCCTGCGCTCCTGGCTGGTGAGCCGCGGCTTTGGCTATCGCCAGCTCTTCTGGCTGACGGGCTTCCTGGCTTTCTTCATTTCACCGGTGGCGGACAACCTGACCACGGCCCTGCTGATGGGCGCCGTGGTGCTGGCGGTAGGTGCCGACAACCCCCGCTTCGTCGCCCTGAGCTTCATCAATATCGTGGTGGCCGCCAATGCCGGTGGCGCCTTCAGCCCCTTCGGCGATATCACCACCCTGATGGTCTGGCAAAAGGGCATCGTCGATTTTCAGACCTTCTTCCTGCTCTTCGTCCCCTCCCTGGTCAATTTCGTCGTCCCGGCGGCGATCATGCACTTCGCGGTCCCCGACGTGGTGCCACCGGCCTTGGGGGATAAGGTCAAAATGCGCCGCGGCGCCAAGCGCATCATGATCCTCTTCCTGCTCACCATCGCCACCGCCGTGAGCTTCCACAACTTCCTGCACCTGCCCCCGGTGCTGGGCATGATGACCGGTCTCGCCTACCTCAAGATCTTTGCCTACTTCCTGAAGAAAACCGGTGAGAAGACCATGATGCGGGACGAGGCCATCGAGGACGCCATGCCCTTCGACATCTACCGCAAACTGGCGCGGTCCGAGTGGGACACGCTGATGTTTTTCTATGGCGTGGTGCTGTGCGTCGGCGGTCTGGGCTTCATCGGCTATCTGGCGCTGATCTCCGAGTTCATCTATGTCGACCTGGGCCCCACCACGGCCAATGTGCTGATCGGTATTCTCTCCGCCATCGTCGACAACATCCCGGTGATGTTCGCTGTGCTGAGCATGATGCCCGACATGTCCCAGGGCCAGTGGTTGCTGGTGACCCTGACGGCGGGCGTGGGCGGCAGCATGCTCTCCATTGGCTCCGCCGCCGGCGTGGCACTGATGGGACAGTCGAAGGGTATGTATACCTTTGCCAGTCACCTCAAGTGGACCTGGGCGGTGGCTCTGGGCTACATCGCCAGTATCGCCTGCCACATGTGGCTGAACGCCAGCATCTTCTGAGGACGAGCCTCTTGTGATGGGAGGCCGGGGCGGCCAGGCCGCCCCGACCTGATTGTCCTTCCGGCTGGGCGGTGTCGCTCGGACAGCAGACCCCGCGGCAGGATGCGGCGAAGACCTGGCGCCTAAGACACCCGGCCTGACCGGGCGGTTGGCCTATCCTGGTTGACTGGGCGCGGGGAGCGATCGGGCGTTTGCCAGTGCCATCTGGCCCTGGTCGGCAGACAGGCAGGGATCAGGAGATGCGCCGCCGGAACTCCTCGACGGGGGCACGGATGACCATGGCCTCGATAGCGTCAAGGTTGGTGAGCTGGATGTGCTTACGATCAACCTTCAGCAAGCCTTCCTCGTGGAAGCGGGTGAACAGGCGGCTAACGGTCTCCACGGCCAGACCGAGGTAGTTGCCGATCTCGTGGCGGGACATGCTCAGATAAAAATCGGTGGGGCTCAGGCCGCGTTTGCGGAAGCGCTGGGAGAGGCTGAGGAGGAAGGTGGCCAGGCGGTCCTCGGCGCTTTTCTTGCCCAGAAGCAGGAGCATCTCGGTCTCGTGGGCGATCTCCTTGCTCAGCAGCCGGTACATCTGGTGTTGCAGGGAAGGGATAGTGACACTCAGCTCCTCCAGGCGACCGAAGGGCAGCTCGCAGACCGCCGAGGTCTCCAGGACCTTGGCGGAACAGACGTGGGCATCCTTGTCGATGGCGTCGAGGCCGATGATCTCCCCGGGGAGGTGAAAGCCCAGGACCTGCTCCCCGCCCTCCGGGCTCTGGGCGAAGGTCTTCACGGAGCCGGTCTTGACCACGAAGAGGGAACGGAAGCGATCGCCGCTCTGGAAGAGAAAATCCCCCCGATGAAGGGGACGATTACGCCGGACGATGCTGTCCAGTCGTTCCACATCCTCGGGTGCCAACCCCAGCGGCAGGCAAAGCGTCATCAGGGTGCAATTGCGGCAGGCGACCCGGATCGATTCAAAGGAGATAACCTTGCCCTCGGGCACGGCAGTCAGGGTGGTCAAGGCTGGGGTGTTCATGCCAACCATTTTGCAGTTTCATTTGACCCGGATCAAGTAAATCCCAGTCTGGGTAGCTGCCCAAACCACGCTGGGTCCCGCAGTGGCCCCCGTCATTGAGGGGAGGCGGGGATTTTGATAGCCTGCCCCGGTTTTGCGGGACTCCCCCTTAACCGCTCTCCAGCCCTGGCCCCTCTCCCTCCACATGACCAAATACATCTTCATCACGGGCGGCGTTGTTTCCTCGCTTGGCAAGGGTATTGCCTCCGCGTCCCTGGCGGCCCTGCTGGAAGCACGCGGGCTGCGGGTCACCATGATCAAGCTCGACCCCTACATCAACGTCGATCCCGGGACCATGAGCCCCTTCCAGCATGGGGAGGTCTATGTCACGGACGATGGGGCCGAGACCGACCTGGACCTTGGCCACTACGAACGCTTCCTGCGCACCCGCATGGGGCGGGACAACAACTTCACCACGGGCCAGATCTACGAGAGCGTGATCCGCAAGGAGCGCCGCGGCGACTACCTGGGGGGCACCGTGCAGGTCATCCCCCACATCACTGACGAGATCAAGGCCAGCATTCGCCGTGGCGCGGATTCGGCTGACATCGCCATGGTGGAGATCGGCGGCACCGTGGGCGATATCGAGTCCCTGCCCTTCCTGGAGGCCATCCGCCAGATGCGGGTGGAGGAGGGGCGCGAGAACGCCCTCTTCATGCATCTGACCCTGGTGCCCTACATCAAGACCTCCGGCGAGATCAAGACCAAGCCCACCCAGCACTCGGTCAAGGAACTGAGGTCCATCGGCATTCAGCCCGACGTCCTGGTTTGTCGGGCGGAGCAGGACATCCCCAAGGGGGAGCGGCGCAAGATCGCCCTCTTCACCAATGTGCCGGAGGACGCCGTCATCTCCTGCGTCGACGCCGACAACATCTACCGGATTCCCATGCTGCTGCACGCCCAAGGGCTGGACGACCTGGTGGTGGCCCAGTTCCGCTTGCAGACCCCGCCGGCGGACCTGAGCGAGTGGCAGCGGGTCCTGGACGGCTTCGACAAGCCCATCGGGGAGATCACGGTGGGCATGGTCGGCAAGTACATGGACCTCACCGAGGCCTACAAATCCCTGTCCGAGGCCCTGGCCCATGCCGGGGTCCAGACTCATACCCGGGTGCGGGTGCGCTACGTGGATTCCGAGCGCATCCAGCGTGAGGGCACTGACTGCCTGCTGGGGGTCGATGCCATCCTCGTCCCCGGCGGTTTTGGCGAGCGCGGTATCGAGGGCAAGATTCAGACGGTGCGCTACGCCCGTGAGCACCGCATCCCCTACCTGGGGATCTGCCTCGGCATGCAGGTGGCCGTCATCGAATACGCCCGTGACGTGGCTGGCCTGGAGGGTGCCCACAGCACCGAGTTCAACGCCAAGACCCCGCACCCGGTCATCGCCCTGATCACCGAATGGCTGACCGAGAGCGGCCAGGTGGAGCGCCGCGACCAGGACACCGACCTCGGCGGCACCATGCGCCTCGGTGGCCAGAACTGCCGCCTGGAGCCGGGTAGCCTGGCGCGGGCCGTCTACGGTCAGCCTCAAGTTCGCGAGCGCCATCGCCATCGCTACGAGTTCAACAGCCGCTACCTGGCGCCCTTGCAGGACGCCGGTCTGCGCTTCTCCGGCTGGTCCCTGGACGGTCGCCTGGTGGAGATGGTGGAGATCCCGGATCACCCCTGGTTCATCGCCTGTCAGTTCCACCCCGAATTCACCTCGACGCCGCGCGATGGCCACGCCCTCTTCACCGGCTTTATCCGCGCCGCTATCGCCTATCACCAGGCCGCTGGTGGGGACCTGGGGGAGGGGATGGTCAGCCAGGCCGTAGCGGGCAGCAAGGGAGGGGCGGCCGGCAAGGCCACCGGCGCCCAGGCTAAAGGCAATCAGGGGAGACCCACCGCCATTACCGGCACGGGGGAGTCCCCCGCCGCCGCGCTCGCGTCTCCCGCGGGCGGTACCGCGGGGAGACCCGCCGCGACCCGCGAGGGGGCGTGCTGATGCGCCTGCTCAACTTCGAGGTCGGGCTGGACCAGCCTCTGTTCCTCATCGCCGGCCCCTGCGTCCTGGAGAGCGCGGAACTGGCCCAGCACACGGCGGGCTATCTGCGCGAGCTGACCACGGAACTGGGTATCCCCTTCATCTTCAAGTCCTCCTTCGACAAGGCCAACCGTTCTTCGATCGCCGGTTTCCGTGGCCCCGGCCTGGAGGCCGGGCTGCGGATTCTGGAGACGATCCGGGCGGGCCTGGGGGTGCCGGTCCTGACCGATGTCCACGAGGACACCCCCCTGGGGGAGGTGGTGGAGGTGGTGGACGTGCTGCAGACCCCGGCCTTCCTCTGCCGCCAGACCAATTTCATCCTCGCCGTCGCCGAGATGGGCCTGCCGGTCAATATCAAGAAGGGCCAGTTCCTGGCGCCCTGGGACATGAAGCGGGTGGTGGAAAAGGCCCACACCACCGGCAACGACCAGATCATGGTCTGTGAACGGGGCGTGACCTTCGGCTACAACAACCTGGTCGCCGACATGCGCGCCCTGGCGGTGATGCGCGAGACCGGGTGTCCGGTGGTGTTCGACGCTACCCACTCGGTCCAGTTGCCGGGAGGGCAGGGGGACCGTTCTGGCGGCCAGCGCGAGTTCGTCCCGGTGCTGGCGCGGGCGGCAGTGGCGGCGGGCATCGCCGGCCTGTTCGTCGAGACCCATCCGCACCCGGACAGCGCTCTGAGCGACGGCCCCAATTCCTGGCCCCTGGGGGGGATGCGGGAACTGTTGGAGACCTTGCTGGAAATCGACCGGGTGGTGAAGGCGCGCGGTTTCCCGGAATTGAGTAGCTGACGCTAGGCCCAACCCAGCGCCTGATTCAGCCTCAGACCCATCCCAGAGCCGGATGCAAACCTAGACCCAGCTCTAAACCCAGACCCCGTGGCCCCGGCTGGCGTCGGGCTGCGGTACCGAGCAACTAATACAGTCCAACATCGGGGTAGAACCCCCCCAGGGAGCTTCATCATGTCCGAGATCGTCGACGTCCGTGCCCGCGAAATTCTGGATTCCCGCGGCAATCCCACCGTCGAGTGCGATGTCATCACCGCCGACGGCGCCTATGGACGGGCCGCGGTGCCCTCTGGCGCCTCCACCGGCTCTCGCGAGGCCCTGGAACTGCGCGATGGCGACAAGGGGCGCTACCTGGGCAAGGGGGTGCGCAAGGCCGTCGCCAACATCGCCGGCGAGTTGAAGCAGGCGGTGCTGGGCATGGAGGTCGCCGACCAGGGCGGCATCGACCGGCGCATGATCGAGCTCGACGGCACCGACAACAAGGGCCGCCTCGGCGCCAACGCCATCCTTGGTGTCTCCATGGCCGTGGCCCACGCCGCCGCCCAGGAGCAGACCCTGCCCCTCTATCGCTACCTCGGCCAGGGCCATTACCGCCTGCCGGTCCCCATGATGAACATCGTCAACGGTGGCCAGCACGCGGACAATAGCGTCGACTTTCAGGAATTCATGATCATGCCGGTGGGCGCCGGTAGCCTGCGCGAGGCGGTGCGCTATGGCGCCGAGGTGTTCCACGCCCTCAAGGCGGTGCTGCACCAGCGCGGCCTGTCCACGGCGGTGGGCGACGAGGGCGGCTTTGCCCCGGACTTCAGCTCCAACGAGGCGGCGGTGGAGGCTATCATCGTCGCTATCGAGAAGGCCGGCTTCAAGCTGGGCAGCGACATCTACCTGGGCCTGGACGTGGCCAGCTCCGAGTTCTTCAAGGATGGCGTCTACGACCTGGAGGGCGAGGGCCGCAAGCTGGACGCCGACGGCATGATCGACTTGCTGGCGGACTGGTGCGCCAAGTACCCCATCCTCAGCATCGAGGATGGCCTGGCCGAGGGCGACTGGGCAGGCTGGAAGCGCCTCACCGAGCGTCTGGGCGACAAGGTGCAACTGGTGGGCGACGACCTCTTCGTCACCAACACCCGCATCCTCAGCGAGGGCATCGCCAAGGGCGTCGGTAACTCCATCCTCATCAAGGTCAACCAGATCGGCACCCTGACCGAGACCCTGGAGGCCATCGCCATGGCCCATACCGCCGGCTACACCGCCGTGGTCTCCCACCGCTCCGGTGAGACAGAGGACACCACGATCGCCGATCTGGCGGTGGCCAGCAGCGCCGGTCAGATCAAGACCGGCTCGCTGTCCCGCTCCGACCGGGTGGCTAAGTACAACCAGTTGATGCGCATCGAGGACCAGTTGGGGACCGAGGCCGTCTACGCCGGCCGGGGCGCCTTCCGCTGGCTTTGATGCCGCCGATGCCAGGTCACTTGCTGACGCCCCCTGGCCACGGCTGACGAGCCGCCGTGCGCATTCTGATCCTCGTTCTGCTGTTGCTGCTGGGCGGGTTGCAGTACCGCCTCTGGGTAGGGGAGGGCAGTCTGGCGGAGGTCACCGCCCTGCGACGGGAGATCCAGGCCCAGAAGGCGGAGATCGAGAAGCTGCAAGCCCGCAACCGCCGCCTGCAGGCCGAGGTCGAGGATCTGCGCCAGGGACTGGATGCCCTGGAGGAACGCGCCCGCAGTGAATTGGGCATGATCAAGGAGGGTGAACTCTTCCTCCAAGTGATCGAGCCCGATCCCCCGGTGGCCAGGGCGGCGGAGCCGAGTGGTCAGGAAGGGCAGGTTGGCCAAAGCGGTCAGGTTGGCCAAAGCAGTCAGGCTGGCCACAGCAGCCAGGGTGGCAAGGCTGAGGCATCCCCGGCGGCGGCCCCTGCCCCCGGCGCGGCCGCCCCAGGGGCGACCGTGCCGGTAACCCCGGCGGCAAAACCGGGGGCTAAAGAAGCCCCCAAGCCCCCGGCGGGAACGGCCGAGGCCAAGCGCCATGACTGACACCCCCTGCTGGGCCGTCATCCCCGCCGCCGGCGCCGGGCGCCGGATGGGCGCCGCCATCCCCAAGCAGTACCTGGACCTGGCGGGTCTGCCGGTGCTGGAGCATAGCCTGCGGCTCTTCCTCGACCATCCCCGCATCCGCGGACTGGCGGTGGCCCTGGACCCCACCGACGAACGCTGGGAGGGCCTGCCCTCGGCCCGTCATCCCAAGGTGCTGCGCGTCCCCGGCGGGAGCGAGCGCTGCCATTCGGTGCTTAATAGCCTCGAAGCCCTGGGGGGGTATGCCGGAGGGGACGACTGGGTCCTGGTCCATGACGCCGCCCGGCCATGCCTGCGCCGAACGGACCTGGATCGCCTCATCGCGATCCTGGAAGGGCACCCCGTCGGTGGCCTCCTCGGCATCCCGGTGCGGGACACTATGAAGGCGGCGGATGCCCGCGGCGAGGTCCAGCATACGGTCCCCCGGGAGGGCCTCTGGCATGCCTACACCCCCCAGATGTTCCGCCTCGGCGCCCTGCGCCAGGCCCTGACCCGAGCCCTCGCCGCTGGCCAACTGGTCACCGATGACGCCAGCGCCATGGAACTGGCTGGCCAACGCCCCCTACTGGTGGAGGGCCACGCCGACAATCTCAAGATTACCCGCCCGGAGGACCTACCCCTGGCCCATTTTTACCTGACCCAACAAGGGTGGGTTCCGGACCTGGCGAGGAGCGTCAGGCCAAGCTGATTTTCCTGAGAGGTCTCACCTCATCTGTGGAGTAAGGGTCAGCTGAAGCCATCCATAAGGAGAAGGGTCAGAACCTATGAGGTCTAAAAGATGTTGATTGGACAGGGTATCGACGCCCACCGCTTTGGCGCCAACCGCCCGCTGGTGCTCGCTGGCGTCCAGGTCCCCCATGACCTGGGGCTGGAGGCCCACTCCGACGGCGACGTGGCCATCCATGCCCTGTGCGACGCCCTGCTGGGTGCCGCGGGCCTGGGCGACATCGGCCGCCACTTTCCCGACACCGACGCCGCCTACGCCGGCATCGACAGCCGCCTCCTGCTGCGCCGGGTCATGGCCTCCCTGGTCGAACGCGGCCTGACCGTCCACAACGCCGATGTGACGCTCGTCACTCAGCGCCCCAAGCTTGCGCCCCACATCCCCGCCATGGTCCAGGTCCTGGCCAGCGACCTGAATTGCCCCGCGGAGCGGGTCAACGTCAAGGCCACCACCATGGAACGTATGGGCTTTACCGGCCGCGGCGAAGGCATCGCCGCCTTCGCCGTGGTCCTGCTACGGGAGCCGACGGAGGACTAAAGGTGATCGGGTTCGAGGCCTTTGCCCGGTCATGCCAGCCTCTTTTGGCTATCTTCAGCTCCCCAGGTTATCCAGGTACTTCTCGGCATCCAGGGCGGCCATGCAGCCGGAGCCGGCGGAGGTGATGGCCTGGCGGTAGACGTGGTCCATGACGTCGCCGGCGGCGAAGACGCCGGGGACGGAGGTGGCCGTGGCGTTGCCCTCGCTGCCGCCCTGTACCTTGATGTAGCCGTTGTTCAGTTCCAGTTGCCCCGCGAAGAGCTGGGTGTTGGGCTGGTGGCCGATGGCGATGAAGACGCCCTGGAGCTCGATGTCCTGGGTGCCGCCGTCCTTGACGTTGCGCACCCGCATGCCGGTGACGCCGGTGGGGTCCCCCAGGATCTCGTCCAGGGTGTGGTTCCAGAGGATCTTGACGTTGCCGTGCTCGGCCTTTTCAAAGAGATGCTGCTGGAGAATCTTCTCCGAGCGCAGGGCATCCCGCCGGTGGACCAGGATGACCTCGGCGGCGATGTTGGACAGGTAGAGGGCCTCCTCCACCGCCGTGTTGCCGCCGCCGATGACGGCGACCTTCTGGTTGCGATAGAAAAAGCCGTCGCATGTGGCGCAGGCGGAGACGCCGCGGCCGCGATACGCCTGCTCCGAGGGCAGGCCCAGGTAGCGGGCGCTGGCGCCGGTGGCGATGACGAGGGCGTCGCAGGTGTAGACGCCGCCGTCACCGGTGAGACGGAAGGGCCGCTGGCCCAGGTCGACCTGGTTGATATGGTCGAAGAGGATCTCGGTCTCGAAGCGCTCGGCGTGACGGCGCATCCGCTCCATCAGGTCCGGGCCCTGGACGCCGTCGGGGTCGCCAGGCCAGTTGTCCACGTCCGTGGTGGTCATCAACTGGCCGCCCTGTTCCAGCCCCGTGACCAGGACCGGGTGCAAATTGGCGCGGGCGGCGTAGACGGCGGCGGTGTAGCCCGCCGGGCCTGAGCCCAGGATCAGCAGCCGGCAGTGTTTGGTATCGCTCATCAGGGTGACTCCGTACAGCTAGGCCCGTCGCCGACGGGCAGGGGATGGTGGCTTTCCGAACCTCAGCTCGCCCCGGGCCTGTAGGGGAACCGGCCCGGGAGGTGCGTGATGCTCGGGAAGTGCGTGCTCCGCATGTTACGGATTGACCTGCAACGGGTAAAGCTGGAGGCGGGTCAACTGGCTTGGCAGGGGCGTTTTTTCCAGGCAGGATGGGGACCCGTCCCAGTCCGTTAGCGGAGGCGAGTGCATGCGTATCGGCATACCGAAGGAAATCAAACCATTGGAGGGCCGGGTGGCCCTCATTCCGGAGGCCTGCGGGGATCTCGTCCGCGAGGGTCACGAGGTCTTGGTCGGGCAGGGTGCCGGCGCCGCCAGCGGCTTCCCGGACGCGGCCTATGCCGCGGTGGGGGCCAGGCTGGTGGATCAACCCCGGGCCCTGTACGCGGCCGCGGACCTGGTGGTCAAGGTCAAGGAGCCTTGGGGCGAGGAGCCGGACTGGTTGCGGCCGGGGCAACGGCTCTTCTCCTTCCTGCATCTGGCGGCGGACCCCGAACTGGTGGTGCGCCTGCTCTCCTCCGGGGTGACGGCCCTGGGCTTCGAGACCCTGGAGCACCGGGGTGGCCTCCCCATCCTGGCGCCCATGAGCGAGATCGCCGGGCGTCTGGCGGTGCAGATCGGGGCCCGGTTGCTGCTTGCCCCCGAGGGTGGCAAGGGGCTGCTGCTGGGCGGTCTGGCAACGGCGGAACCCGGACAGGTGGTAGTGCTCGGGGCGGGGCATGCCGGGGCCGCCGTGGTGCGCCTGGCGGCGGCCGTGGGTGCCCGGGTCACCGTCTTCGATCTGGATGCCGAAAAACTGCGCCTCATGGACCAGATCGGTCCCCACGTTACCAGCCTCTACCCCTACCGGGATAGCCTTGAGCAGGCGGTGCGGGAGGCGGACCTGCTGATCGGTGCCGTCCTGATCCCCGGCGCCCGGGCGCCCCGTCTGGTCTCCCGCGCCCAGGTGGCCGCCATGGGCGCGGGCAGCGTGGTGGTGGATATCGCCGTGGACCAGGGCGGCTGTATCGAGACCATTCGCCCCACGACCTACGCCGCCCCCACCTATGTGGCGGAGGGGGTCATCCACTTTGGCGTCACCAACATGCCGGGGGCCGTGCCCCGGACCGCCTCCCGTGCTTTGTGCGCCAGCCTCTACCCCTGGGTGCGGCTCCTCGCCGGGGAGGATTGGCGTGCCGCCCCGGCCTTGGTGGATGCGGTCAATGTGGACCGGGGGCGACGGGTATTGCCGGCCCTGCTTTCGCTCTGAGGCGGTAAGTCAACTTAATTGGATAGGGTGTCAGCTTGGATGGGGGGTCCGCGCATCACGCCAACATCCTGAATAGCTTAGGTGAATACCCAAGGCATGAGGTCACGGGTCGGACCAGGGAAGGCAGGGGAGGCAGACAAGGAAGTCAGGGAAAACCGAAAATTGATTGGCGATGGGTATAATCGCGCGGCTAATCGGAGGAAGTGAATTTGGCACAGGCGACCCGCATCGGGCAATTGACCTTCAGCGACTATTTTCAGCGCGTCCTGCGCGAGGCCATCATGTGGGCCTTGTTCGCGGTCGCGCTGCTGCTGGTTGCCTGTCTCCTGACCTATAGTCCCGAGGACCCGGGTTGGACGCACATCCAGCCGCGGAATGAGGTGCGCAACCTGGGAGGTCCTGTCGGTGCCTGGTTTGCCGACGTGGCCCTGTCCCTCTTTGGCTATTTCGCCTATCTGCTGCCCTTCGCCATCGCCTGGAGCGCCTGGCTGACCCTGCGCGGCATGGACGATGAGGCCGAGACGCGGGTTCAGCGCCTGGCCCTGCGCCTGTTCGGCTTTCTCCTCACCCTGGCGGCGGGGAGTGCGCTGGCGGGGATCTTGCTGGCTTCCGTCCCCGTCAACCTGCCCTACGGCGTCGCCGGCGGTGTCGGCCAACTGGTGGGCGGCAAGTTGGTCGCCCATTTTCATCAATCCGGGGCGCTGTTGCTCCTCGCACCGCTGTTTCTGGCGGGCATTACCTTCTTCACCGGCCTGTCCTGGCTGCGGGTCCTGGACGGCATCGGCTGGTTGACCCTCCTCGCCTGGGACGCCGGCAAGCGTCTGGTCCGCTGGTTCCTGCGGCCCGCCGCCAAGGATCAAGGCCACGAGCGCCCCGCTCTCCTGGCGGCGCTAAACCCCTTCAGGCGCCGCCAATCCGGACCGATGAATGAGGTCGGGTCGCTGGCTGGGGTCGGGCGGATGGAGGTAGAGGACCTGGTGGATGAGGAGGACCTGATTGAGCTGGTGGGGCCGGCCCCGCGGACGCCGGCTGTCGCCCAGCCCGAACCTGGGCAAATGGGGCAGGCGAGGCCACCGCGGTTCGCGGAAGTGGCGGGAGGCGCCCCCGCGCCGGCGAGCCCGAAGACGCGAGTGGCCAAGCGGCTAACCACCGAGCCTCCCGCGGCTGAGATCGAGCCCCCCGCGCCACGGGCCGCCATGACCTCCCGGGCCCGGGCGGGCAACGGGTCCCCGGCTAACCCCGAACCCGGTTCGCGGATCGGGCCCGCGCCGTCCTTCAGCCTGGACGGTATGCTGGAGGATGAGCCGGACCTGGAGTTGGCATCCAGGTCGGGGGTCAGCGCGTCGTTGTCCCCGCTGGACCCCGCCTCCCCCTCCCTCCCCCGGTCGCAGAGCCAGATGCCGAAGCCTGATCCTACTCCGGCCGGCCAGCGCGGCCGGGCCGGTCAGGAGTCGCCGTCCCTGGCGCAGTGGGAGGAGGAGAAGATTAGTGAACTGCCCCCCCTGGCCCTCCTCGACGAGGCCCGCCGCAGCGGCAAGGGCTATACCAAGGAGCAGCTCGATGAGCTTTCCCGCCAGGTGGAGATCAAACTGGCGGACTTCGGCGTCAGTGTTCAGGTGGTCGCCGTCCATCCCGGGCCGGTAGTGACCCTGTTCGAGATGATGCCCGCGCCGGGGACCAAGGCGAGCAAGATCACCGGCCTGTCCCGCGACATCGCCCGGGCCCTGTCCACCATCAGCGTGCGCGTGGTCGAGGTCATTCCCGGCAAGTCGGTCATCGGCCTGGAGATTCCCAACAACTTCCGCGAGACCGTCGCCCTGCGGGAGATCCTCGGCTCCAGCGCTTACCAGGACGCCAAGTCGCCCCTGACCATCGCCCTGGGCACCAACATCTCCGGTCACCCGGTGGTGGCAGACCTGGCGCGCATGCCCCACGCCCTCATCGCCGGCACCACTGGCTCCGGCAAGTCGGTGGCCCTGAATGCCATGATCCTCAGCCTGGTCTATAAGGCCGGGCCCCGGGACGTGCGCCTGATCATGGTCGACCCCAAGATGCTGGAGCTGTCGGTCTACGAAGGTATCCCCCACCTGCTGACCCCGGTGGTGACGGACATGAAGGAGGCTGCCAACGCCCTGCGCTGGTGCGTTGCCGAGATGGAGCGGCGCTACAAGCTCATGGCGCGACTGGGGGTGCGCAACATCGGCGGTTTCAATCGTAAGATCGCCGAGGCCGAGGCCGCCGGTACGCCTATCCCCGACCCCCTCTACAGTGTGGCGCGGGACATGCCTCCAGGGATGGATGCCCCCCCGGCCCTGGTCCATTTGCCCTACATCGTCGTCATCATCGACGAACTGGCGGACATGATGATGGTGGTGGGCAAGAAGGTGGAGGAGCTCATCGCCCGCCTGGCGCAGAAGGCCCGCGCCTCGGGCATCCACCTGCTGCTGGCGACCCAGCGGCCCTCGGTGGACGTGCTCACTGGCCTGATCAAGGCCAATATTCCCACCCGCATGGCCTTCCAGGTCTCCTCGCGTATCGACTCCCGGACCATCCTCGATCAGATGGGTGCCGAGCACCTGCTGGGCAATGGCGACATGCTCTATCTGCCGCCCGGGACCAGTATCCCCCACCGGATTCACGGCGCCTTCATCGACGACCACGAGGTGCATCAGGTGGTGGAGTTCCTGCGCGCCCAGGGTGAGCCGGAGTACATCGACACCATTCTCATGGACATGGGCGACGGCATCCCCGGTATCGATCCGGAACCGCGCGCCAACGGCGATCTGGAGGACAGCGACCCACTCTTCGACGAGGCAGTGCAGATCGTGGTCGAGTCCCGGCGCGCCTCCATCTCCGGGGTCCAGCGTCGGCTCAAGATCGGCTACAACCGCGCCGCGCGCATGATCGAGGAGATGGAGCGCATCGGTATCGTCGGTCCGGCGGAGACCAACGGCAACCGCGAGGTCCTGGCGCCACCGCCAGTCGACTGAGCAGGCTTGCCGATGACGCTCATCGAGAACCAATCCCCGGGGGCCGACCGGGCCCTTCAGCTCGAGGCCTGGTATGGCTCCGCCCTGGGTCGGGAGGTGGCCAGCCAGGAGGTAGCCTGCCTGTTGGACATGCTGGAAGGGGTCTTTGGCCACTACATCCTCCAGGTCGGGGGGGGAGAGGCCTTCCGCGAGACGGTGGTCACCAGCCAGGTCCGCCACGCGATCACTCTGCCGCCGGCGCGCCAACCGGGGGGGCTGGGTATGCGCATCGTCGCCACCCCCGAGGCCCTGCCGCTTGCCAGCGACAGCCTGGACGCCGTCTTCCTGCCCCATACCCTGGACTTCGCCCGTGACCCACGGCAGGTCCTGCGGGAGGCCGAGCGGGTTTTGATCCCCGAGGGCCGACTCATCCTCTTTGGTTTCAATGCCCTGAGTCCCTGGGCCCTGGTGCGCCTGGCGCGACCGGGGCGCATGCCCTGGTGTGGCGGCTTTTTGACCCGTTACCGGGTCGGGGACTGGCTGTCGCTGTTGGGTTTCGACGTCGAGTGGCAGCGCATGCTGGTCTTTCAGGCCCCTTGGGCTGGTTCCCGCTGGTGCTCCGGGAGTTTCCTCGCCGCCGCCGGTAGCCGCTATTGGCCGGCCTTGGGAGGGGTCTATGCCCTGCGTGCTGTCAAGCGCGTGTCCACCCTGACCCCGTTGCGGCCCTCCTGGAACACCCGTCGCCGGCTGCTACCTGGCGGGGCGGTGGAGCCCACCGCCCGGGGGACCAACCGCGCCCCGGTCACCTTCCCCCCCACGCCCATCCACCCTGCCGACCGGCTGACCCGCCCGTGGCGGGACCGCTACCCGGGCTTGGGCGAAAACTTGGAAGGGAGCTTAGGCAGAAACTCGGGCGGCAGCTGGGGCGGAAGCTCGGGCGGGAGGCAGGCCCCATGACGGCATCGGTCGAGATCTTTAGTGATGGGGCTTGCAAGGGCAACCCCGGTCCGGGTGGCTGGGGCGCGCTGCTGCGTTTTGGCGCCCACGAAAAGGAGCTGTGCGGCGGCGAGGCCCACACCACCAATAATCGCATGGAACTGATGGCCGTCATCCAGGCCCTGGAGGCCCTCAAGCGGCCCGTGCCGGTCCGGGTGGTCACCGATTCCCAATACCTGCGCCTGGGGATCACCCAGTGGCTGCCGCGCTGGAAGCGCAATGGCTGGCGGACCGCTAATCGCCAGCCGGTTAAGAACCAGGACCTCTGGGAGCGCCTGGATCGGGCCCTGGGCGAGCACCAGATCGAGTGGCACTGGGTCAAGGGTCATGCCGGTCATCCGGGGAATGAGCGCGCCGATGCCCTGGCCAATCGGGGCATTCCCCGCGGATGAAGCACCTCTAATTATTGCTAGGTTATTCCCCCATGCGTCAGATCGTCCTTGATACGGAAACCACCGGCCTGGAACCCAGCAATGGCCATCGCATCATCGAGATTGGCGGCATCGAACTGGTGGAGCGGCGGCCTACGGGCAATAACTTCCATCGCTACCTGCAGCCCGATCGCGACGTGGAGCAGGGTGCCCTCAATGTCCACGGCATCACCAATGCCTTCCTCCGCGACCAGCCGCGCTTCGCCGATATCGCCGAGGAGTTTCTCGCCTACATCCGTGGTGCCGAGCTCATCATCCACAACGCCCCCTTCGACGTGGGATTTCTCGACCATGAGCTGAAGCAGTGGCGGGCCGAGGCCCCGCGCATCGCTGACCTCTGCCCGGTCTTCGATAGCTTGGTCCTGGCCCGTCGCCGTCATCCCGGGCAGCGCAACTCCTTGGATGCGCTGTGCAAGCGCTATGAGATCGACAGCACGCGCCGCGATTTGCACGGTGCCCTGCTTGATGCCGGACTCCTGGCCCAGGTCTATCTGGCCATGACTGGCGGTCAGGTCAAACTGGCCCTGGGGGGGCAGGGCGAGACGGGCACGGAGGCTGATCGCCATCCCATCCGCCGCCTGCCGGCCGATCGCCCGCCCTTGCGCGTGGTCCGGGCCACCGCCGAAGAGCTCCAGGCCCACCAGCAGCGCCTGGCTGCCATCGACAAGGCCAGCGAGGGTCGTTGCGTCTGGTTGCATCACTAGCCCGACTTCGGCGACTGGTGTCCTGGCAGCGAGACCCTGGTGCCAGGGCCATGAGCCCCCGCTGCCAAGCCAGTGAGCCAGCGCAGCCAAGGCAGTCAGTACCCGCTGTCAGCACGCGGAAACCATCCCCTTCAGCCTTGGCTATCGCCAATCAAGATTCAGCCTTGCCGGGTCGGGTGATGTCCGGCGAGCGATAACCTGCATACCTCCCGGTAGACTTGATCACGGCATCCCTATTGAAATGCTTCGGTTATAAAATGCCTGCCTTCGGTCATTCCCACTTTACCCCCAGCACCTTTTAACACCCATCTGGTGACTCATCATGCTCGATCCCCAATTGCTGCGCGCCGACCTGGACTTTGTCGCCGCGCAGCTTGCCCGTCGCGGCCTGACCCTTGATACCGGGCGCATCGAGGCCCTGGAGACCCGGCGCAAGGCCATCCAGGTCCGGACCCAGGAGCTTCAGGGCGAGCGTAACAGCCGCTCCCGGCTCATCGGTCAGGCCAAGAAGGCTGGGGAGGACGTCACCCCCTTGCTGGCGCAGGTGGATGACCTGGGGGATCAGCTTAAGGCCGCCGAGGCAGAGCTGGCGGCCGTGCAGGAGGGTCTGCGGGAGATTGCCCTGGGGCTGCCTAACCTGCCCCATGCCAGCGTCCCCGCCGGGCGTGCGGAGGCGGACAATCGCGAGGAGCGGCGCTGGGGCGAGCCCCGGGTTTTCGACTTCACCCCCAAGGACCATGTGGATCTGGGCGTTCCCACCGGCTGGATGGACTTCGACACCGCCGCCAAGCTCGCCGGGGCGCGGTTCGTGGTTCTCAGCGGCCCCCTGGCGCGGCTGCACCGGGCACTGATCCAGTTCATGCTCGATACCCACACCCGGGAGCACGGCTACACCGAGGTCTATGTCCCCTATCTGGTGAACGCCGACAGCCTCTATGGTACCGGTCAGCTCCCCAAGTTCGAGCAGGACCTGTTCAAGGTCCCTGGCGAGCGGGACTACTACCTCATCCCCACCGCCGAGGTGCCGGTCACCAACCTGGCGCGGGACCTGATCCTGGATGCCGATCGCCTGCCTTGCAAGTGGGTGGCCCACACCCCCTGCTTTCGCAGCGAGGCCGGTTCCTATGGCAAGGACACCCGCGGCATGATCCGCCAGCATCAGTTCGAAAAGGTGGAACTGGTGCAACTGGTGCGGCCCGCGGACTCCTTCGCCGCCCTGGAGGCCCTCACCGGCCACGCCGAGGTCATCCTGCAGCGGCTCGAGCTGCCTTACCGGGTGGTCAGTCTCTGCGCCGGGGACCTGGGCTTCTCTGCTGCCAAGACTTATGACCTGGAGGTCTGGCTGCCCGGCCAGCAGAAGTACCGGGAGATCTCCTCGTGCAGTAACTTCCAGGACTTCCAGGCGCGTCGCCTTCAGGCCCGCTGGCGCAACCCCGAGACCGGCAAGCCCGAGTTACTCCACACCCTCAACGGCTCGGGCCTGGCCGTGGGGCGGACCCTGGTGGCGATACTGGAGAACTACCAGGAGGCCGATGGCCGCCTGGGCATCCCCACCGCCCTGCGGCCCTATCTGGGGGGGGCCGAATTCGTGCAGACGCCGGGATAAGGCGCCAGGGAGTGGAGGGGCCGGGGAGAGGGCACTGGCTCCAGCGCCGGTCAATTTTCGTTGACCCAGGCGGGTGGCGTCTGGCAAGTTTTCATCGCACCATGGCGATGAGCAGGACCACGAGCCCCGCCACCATCGCCAGGGGCAGGATGACGGCCTGCCAGTCACCTTTCTCGGCCTTCGGACCCTGCTGCTGCCATTGCTGGTAGGCCCGCCAGGCGTAGAAGACCATCATGCCCATGGCGGCCGCCGCCACAATCTTCATGAAGAGATCCATAGTCATCCTCCCGGGTCGGGAAAAAACAGGGCGTGCCTGCCAGGTCAGGGCCCTGATCTGGGAAAACCTGAGCTGAGGGGTGAGGGACAAAAAAAACCCGGCACGGGGCCGGGGTCCAGTTCAGCTTAAGGCTGACGGTGGTCGGGCCAGAATCAGTCGTCGCTGCTCATGATCCCCAGGATCTGCAGCAGGCTGATGAAGATGTTGAAGATATTCAGGTAGAGGCCATAGGTGGCCATGATGTAGTTGGTCTCGCCGCCGTTGATGATGCGGCTGGTATCAAAGAGGATGAAGCCGCTCATCAGCAGGATGATGCCGCCGGAGACCGCCAGGGACAGGGCCGGCATCGCCAGAAAGATATTGGCGATGGCGGCGATGAAGACCACCATGATGCCGGCGAACAGGAAGCCGCCCATGAAGCTGAAGTCGCGCTTGCTGGTCAGGGCGTAGCCGGACAGGCCCAGGAAGATCAGGCCGGTGCCGGCGAAGGCGGTGGCGATGATCTCGGGACCCCGGGGCAGCGCCATGTACATCGTCAGGATGGAGCCCAGTCCCAGGCCCAGCAAGCCGGTGATGGCGAAGAGAACGCCGATACCGGCGCTGGAGTTGGCGGTGCGGGGCAGGACGAACATGCCCATCACCATGGCGCCGATCACCGACACCAGATACATCCAGCTCGGCAGGGCGAGGGACATGGAGATCACAGCCATCAGGGCACTGAAGCCCAGGGTGGCGGACAGCAGCATATAGGTGTTCTTCAACACCTTGTTGGCGGAAATGGCGCTCTGGGCGCCGCTCAGCACGGAGTATTGGGGGTTGGCCATCGGGCGTCTCTCCTCGGTAAGGGTCGAATGAAGGTTTTGGTCCGCGATTAGAACCGCAGTTGCAGACTGAGTTCCGAAGGATACCGGTACGGGTCGAAAAGGCAACCTCAGCGCGCTTGGCCTGGGGATGCCCATTCCGGTATCCTTTATGGACTCGAATCTGGGGGTCGTCCTGGCCCATCCCAAGTCGAGAGCCCGCACGAATCCGGAAGGGTGGCTGAGTGGTCGATTGCGGTGGTCTTGAGCACCGTTACCCCCTTGTTAGCGCTCTGAATACAAAAGGAAAAGCGGATCGTTTCCGCAAAGCTCCGTACCCCGTTTCCGCAACGCCGGGCCAATAAGTCGGCCGGAAAGCGGGGAATAGCAGACTCAGGTGAGGTGGCAGAGTGGCCGATTGCGGCAGTCTTGAAAACTGTTGAGCCGCGAGGCTCCGTGGGTTCGAATCCCACCCTCACCGCCATATTCTGACAAAGGACCCCTTGATCAGGCGGTTAAGTCTGATTGATTCCTGTCGGCCTTCCCTTTGCACCCACTGGATCGGGTGGGGTGCTAGCCGTTGATGGTGACTACCCCGTTCTCCCCGGGGCCTAGGACTAGTCCTGACACCCGGACTCTTACCCCCTGATCGGTCCTGGGCCAAGATCCCGACACCAGGTACCGAGGGGTCGTCAACAGGTTCCGCAACCCCGCAGTCGTTGATGAAGTTGCGACAGCTTTTCGTTACTAAGGTGAAGGGCGAGCAAAAGCCCCGTGATGAAAAGGGTCAGTAGGAAACCCCCCAGGGTCAAGGCGTCAAAGTTCATGTCAGTCTCCTAACCATTTGATCAGATAGCACGTTGGCGTTCAGCGGCTTTTGATTATGGGTTCAGTATGGCCGACAGTTCGTATATTAGCAAGTACTAATTTAGTGTTTCCTAATATTGCTGGTCGCTGAGCCCTGTTCATCCGCAGGCTGATGCCCCTCCGCGCCAGACCGAAAACCGACCTTCTTCGGGTAGAGTCAAAAAAAAGCCCCGCTTGGAGGCGGGGCAATTCACCACTGAGGAGGTAGAGAACGGACCTGTCGGAGGAAAAATCCGCCTCATCCTGTACTACGCAATTTGCGCGCCAATGTTGTCCGGTGAACCAACGCCCTGCTGATGAATTTGGAACCAGGCTGTTCCAGGCGCCTCATCAAGGGCCTGACGGTCCGGATGTCAGGCCAGACCCTGGCAAGCCCAGGAGGGCGATCCAGGGAGGAGCCCCTCCCCTCCGCTGTAGGAAGCCCCTATGTTCCAACGGAAGCCGAGCGGAGGGATTTCTGCACCGCCGTGGTGCGGCTTAATCTGAAGCTGAGCTTCATCCTCCTGCGGCCTGGAGGTCGGCGGCCGGAGTGGTGGCCCCTGGCGGCAATGCTATGATCCTCGTGGAGGGGATCGCATCCCGGTATCTCAGGGCAGTGGCTGTAAACGCGGGGAAGCGTCCCTGCTGGCGATTACGGATTGGCCCGCCACTTATCAGCTTTTTTTGTTTGCACAAGCGAAGAGGTTGGGAATATGAGCGCAACAGCCAGGGTCCGGGTGCTGTTTGTTTGCATGGGAAATATCTGCCGCTCGCCCACGGCGGAGGGTGTTTTCCGTCATCTGCTGCGCGGTGAAGGCGTTGCGGATGTTATCGAAACCGATTCCGCCGGGACTCATGGTTACCACATCGGTGAGCCTCCCGATGCTCGGGCGCGGGAGACGGCCCTGCGGCGGGGGGTTGACCTCAGTGATCTTCGGGCCCGACGGGTGGCGCGGGAGGATTTTGAGTTTTATGACTACGTGCTGGCCATGGATCGGGAAAACTACCAGGCCCTGATGGCGCTCTGCCCGCCCCATCACCGCCGTAAGCTGAAATTATTCATGGAGTTTGCCCCGGAGATGGGGGTCCGGGAGGTGCCCGATCCCTATTATGGGGGACCGGGGGGATTCGAGCAGGTCTTCGATATGGTGGAGGCCGCGGCCATGGGGCTGCTGGAGGATATCCGCGGGCGTTTTCCGGCCTGATGACTGGCTTGCCGCGGTCGATCCCTCAACCGCCGCCCCGAATCCTCAATCGCAGCTCCTCACCCCCCGGGCTCCATCAGCGTCGCATGATCGCGGCCTGAATCGCCAGGTGTTCCTCAACAGCCATCCGGGCCCGACCGGCAACTCATCCTGGAGGTAAAGCCGGGGGCCCGTCACTCTGGTCGGGTACGGTTAGCGGATGGGGCCTAATCCTCGGCCTTGACCGCGGCCGGCGGAACTTCCGGCTCAGCCAGGGGAGGGGACTGATCCTTCCCTGATCCCTTGGTCTCGCTCGCCGCGGTGGACTTTTCGCCCCTGGACCTGGCCTCGCGGGTCTTGGGTGGGGCAGGGGTGTCCACGACCGGCGTAGGCTTGTCTGGGACCGGCTTGGGCTCGGCCCTGACCTTGGGAGGTTGCTGCGCGGCGGTATCGGCGTCAGGGCTGGCCGGCTGCTCGGCCGAGCGCTCACGGGGAGGTTTTCCGCCAGCAGGGGTGACCGCTGCCTCCAGGGTGGTGCTGGCCGGGGCTGACGGCCGTGGGGCAGCCGGAGGCTGCTCCACGGTTGCCTCACCGGTCTCACCCTCTGCCGGATCTGGTTTGGCCCGGGAGGCACTGTGTTCCGCGGTTGGCCGCCGGCGGCGCTGACCGCCTGCTGGCGAAGCCGGTTTGGGCTCCTCGGTCTCGGCTGGCGGTCGCCCGGGGGTGCTGGGGGAGGTCTCTGGCGCGGCCAGGGTTTGCGGGGTCGGCGGGGCAACGCTCGCCGGCATCAGTGCCGGCGCGGCGGCGGCCACGGTAACAGCGGTCTCCATTTCCGTTTTCACCGCCGGTGCGGATCTTCCCCTGGCCTTCGTTGTCTCCTGAACCTCCGGGGCGGGCTCTCTGGCCGCGGGGATCACCGGGGCCGCAGGCGATGGTATTCCGGACTCCGCCAGCGCCTCCATCGCAGGCATGGGCTCGCGGGCTTCCGGAATCGCCGGGGCCACTGATGCGGGTGCACTGGCTACCGGCGACGGTGGGACCGCAGGTGCCGGTTCTGTGGTATCCGGCATCGCTGGGGTCTCAGGCGGGGGCTTTCTGGCCTCCGGGGTCATCGGGACCTCAGTTGTCAACTCGCTGGCTGCCGGCTCCGCGAATGTCTTGACGGGGCGGGATTGCCGAGTGACCGGCGCCGCGGGCTTACTGACCTCCGGGGTCTCAGCTAAGGCAAGGCCGCTTTCAGGGACGTCCCTGTCAGGGGCCGCCAGCCTTTCAGGGGCGGCCATGCCGGCATCCTCCTGGACCGCGGAGGAGATCCCTGCCAGGGTCGTTTCCCCCGCAGCGTCAACCCCAGCCGGGACCACTTCACCCTCCTCTCTGGCTTGCATCTCGGCACTGCCACCCCGACCACGACGACCGCGGCCGCCGCGGCGACGGCGGGAGCGGGGCCGGCCCGTGGGCTCCTGTTCAGCCTCTCCTCCGGCGATCAGAACCTCCAGGTCCATCACGTCCGCGGCGGCGACAGGCACCACTTCGGTGGCCGCGTCGGCTGCGTTGCCCCGGGGGGCAGGCAGGGGCTCGGCCAGGTTGGCCGTCTGATCTTCCTGGGGCAGGGGCGGGGTTGCTGGCTTGATCTCGGAGGGAACGTCCGCGGTGATGGCCGTGGCGGGAGGGGAGGCCTCCGCGGTGAAGGCCATGGCGGAAGGGGTGCCCTCCCGGGTCGAGGGGGTGGGTTCCGCCCGGTCCTGGTGGTCCGGGGTCGGTCGAGCGCCTTTTCCCAGCGGGGCTGGGGCCGGTTCCGCCGGGATCAGGTCCCAGTCGAAAAAGTCGAGGTTTTCATCCTCGATGAAGGGCGACGGTGTGACGGCCTCGGGGCGGCGCCCCTCGCCGTCGCGCCGCCCGCGGCCACGGCTGCCGCGTCGACTGGAACGTCCCGATTCTCCAGGGGAATCCCCCTCGGCCAATTCGTCCTGAGGTCCCGGTTGGCTGGGGGGTGGGGAGAGGCCGGGACTGGCCTCGGCGGTGAGGGTGTCCGGTGCCGTGGGACGGGCGGCTGGGGGACTAAGGAGTGGCCGGGGACCAAAGCCCCCGCCGCGCCGGGGCTCCTCCTGCCCCCGATCCGGGCGACGGCTTTCTTCGAGCCGCGCGGCTGCACCCTGGCGCTCGTCGCGCCCGGTCGTCAGGGGCTGAGATTCCTCCCGCCGGGGTTCGCCGCGCCTTGGTTCCTCGCGTCTGGCACCCTCACGTCCCGCCTCTTCCCGGCGTGACTCCTCGCGTCGACCACCCTCGCGTGCCACCTCTTCCTGACGGCTGTCGTCACGCCGGCCCGGCTCACGTCCGCCGTCATCCCGGCGGGGGGCATCGCGCCGTCCCTCGGAACGCCGGGAATCCTCGCGTCGGGTCTCCTCCCGCCGCGGCTCATCCCGTCGGGCCTCGTCGCGGCGGGGTGATTCCTCCCGCCGCGGTTCCTCGCGGCGGCTTGGCTGGCGCCCGGTGCCCGGACGGCTGGTCTCGCCACCGGCGGGCCTGGAAGCCGGGGACCGCGCTTCCAGCGGGCGTGGCTCTGCCTGGCGCTGATCAGGGGTGGCGCGGCCGGGTCGGGAACGGCGCGCCGGTTCCGCTTGCGGCGGTTGGGCCGGGGGGGCCGGTTCTTCGGCATTACGGGGGGCGAAGAGGGTGGTCCAGAGTCGCTTGAGCAGGCTCTCGGGTTGGCGCTCCTGGACGGGCTGGGGCTGAACAGGCTGCTGGGGTTCGGTGCGCCGGGGTGGCGGCGCCGGTTCTCGCGGGGCAGTCTGCTTGATCGCCGGTTCCTCGGTGCGTACCGGTTCGGCGGCCCGCCCCAGGTCCAGCGGCCGCTCCTCCATCCGGCTCACCAGTTGATAACTGGGCTGATCGTCCGCCAGCCGCTCCGCGTCCTGGGTCCGGATCCGCTCGATGCGGAAGTCCGGGGTCTCGAGGTGCGGATTGGGGACTAACAGGACGATGACCCGCTGGCGCTGCTCGATGCCGAGGATGGCATTGCGCTTCTCATTGAGGAGGAAGGTGGCGACGTCCACCGGCAGCTCCGCCAGGATACGCTCGGTGTTCTCCTTCATCGCCTCTTCTTCGAGGATACGCAGAATGGACAGGGCCAGGGACTCGACGCCACGGATGGTGCCCTGGCCCTTGCAGCGCGGGCAGACCAGTTGGCTGGATTCGCCCAGGGAAGGACGCAGGCGCTGGCGCGACATCTCCATCAGGCCGAAGCGCGAGATGCGCCCGAGCTGGACCCGGGCGCGGTCCTGCTTCATGGCATCCCGCAGCCGGTTCTCCACCTCGCGCTGGTTGCGCGCCGGGGTCATGTCGATGAAGTCGATGACGAAGAGGCCGCCCAGGTCGCGCAGCCGGAGCTGGCGGGAGATCTCGTCCGCGGCCTCCAGGTTGGTGTTGAGGGCCGTCTCCTCGATGTCCGCGCCCTTGGTGGCCCGGGCCGAGTTGATGTCGATGGAGGTCAGGGCCTCGGTGTGGTCGATAACGATAGAGCCCCCGGAAGGCAGCCGCACCTCGCGCTGGAAGGCCGACTCGATCTGGCTCTCGATCTGGTAACGGGTGAAGAGCGGCACCTCGTCCTCGTAGAGCCGCAGCTTGCGCAGGTTGTGGGGCATGACCTGGCGGATGAAGGCCTCGGCCTTCTCGTACATCTTGCGGTCGTCGACTACGATCTCGCCGATGTCGGTGCGCAGATGGTCGCGGATGGAGCGGATGATGACGTCGCTTTCCTGATAGATCAGGTAGGGCGCCTTACGCTCGGCGGCGGACTGCTCGATGGCGGTCCAGAGCTGGGTGAGGTAGTTGAGATCCCACTGCAACTCCTCGACGCTCTTGCCGACACCGGCGGTGCGGACGATGAGCCCCATGTTCTCAGGGATCTCAAGCTGGCTCATGGCGTCGCGCAGCTCGGAACGGTCGTTGCCCTCGATACGGCGCGACACGCCACCGGCGCGGGGGTTGTTGGGCATGAGCACTAGGTAGCGCCCAGCCAGGGAGACAAAAGTGGTAAGAGCGGCGCCCTTATTACCGCGCTCCTCCTTCTCGATCTGGACGATGACCTCGCGGCCCTCGCTCAGGGCATCCTTGATGTTGACCTTGGAACCGGGCTTGTTGGCCTCGTCGCTGAAATAGCCGCGGGCGATCTCTTTGAGGGGCAGAAAACCGTGGCGTTCGGCACCGTAGTCGACGAAGGCCGCCTCCAGGCTGGGTTCGACGCGGGTGATGGAGCCCTTGTAGATGTTGGCCTTTTTTTGTTCCCGTCCCGGGGATTCGATGTCCAGGTTGAAGAGTTTCTGGCCATCGACGATAGCCACCCGCAACTCTTCCGGCTGAGTTGCATTGATCAGCATTCTTTTCATTCGTTGTCTCGTAACCGGGCACGCCGGCCAGCCCGGATCCGCGCCGACCGGTTACCACCCTGAGGGGGCACTGGCAGGCACTGCATCCGGCTCCACCTCCTGGGACCTTGCCCTGCGAAGGGGTGGGCGGGGAGGGGCGCGGACGGGCGCGCGTAAAGCCTCGTTTCGCGGTGTCCTTCGGGCACCACGCGCAAAGGTCCCGCGCTGCCGGGAGGGCGAAGGCGCTGGACCAGGGCAATCAGGTCATCGGCTGGCGGCTGATTCGGTGGGAATCGGGACCGCCGCGATGTGCCGGGCCGTCTCGGTGTACAATCCGCGGCCGCTGGAGGGTAGGGACGCCGCTATCAAGCGCAAGGGGCCAGGCCGACGAAGACGGTGTCGGGGCGCCGTGGGACTGGAACGGAGGGCGGCTCGTGAATAATCGCCCGGAAAATCATCACTTGCATCATCCGGCCGGGCCCTCGGCACCGGGGAGGAGCAAGGGAACAATGGTAACAGTGAACCCTGATCGCGGCAATCGAATCAAGGCCATGCAACAATATTTCTCTGCCCTGGGTTGTCCCTTGACCGACCATGCCCGGTGAGTCACCGAGCCTCGGGGTCCAGCTTGTGCCCGTGCCGGCGGCGGCGGTGGGCCAGCGGATCGACAATTTCCTCCTGGCACGCCTGAAGGGCGTGCCGCGTAGTCATATTTACCGCATCCTGCGCAGTGGCGAGGTCCGGGTCAACAAGGGGCGGGTCCGGTCGGATTATCGGTTGCGGTACGGAGACCTGGTGCGCCTCCCGCCCCTGCGGCTGGCCGAGCCGCGGGCGCCGGGCCTGGCTCCGTCCGCTCTTCTGCGGGGTCTGGAGGCGGCCATCCTCTACGAGGACGAACGCCTGCTGGCCATCGACAAGCCGGCCGGGCTGGCGGTCCACGGGGGGAGCGGTCTCAGCTTCGGGCTGATCGAGGCTATGCGACAGCTCCGCCCCGGCATGGAACTGGAACTGGTCCACCGGCTCGACCGCGACACCTCCGGCTGCCTGTTGCTGGCCAAACGCTCCAGCACCTTGCGCGACCTGCATCGGCTGATCCGCGATCAGGCCATCGATAAGCGTTATCTGGCCCTCCTGACCCGGCCGCTGTCGCGGGCCGAGCTGACGGTGGATGCCCCGCTGCTCAAAAACACCCTCAAGAGCGGGGAGCGGGTGGTTCGCGTCGACCAAGCCGAGGGCAAGCCGTCCCGCACCCGCTTGCGCCGTTTACAGGGCTATTCGGGGCCTCGCGGCAATCTGGAACTGGTCGAGGCCCGCCTGGTGACCGGCCGCACTCACCAGATCCGTGTCCATGCCGCCCACCTGGGCGCCCCCCTGGCCGGCGACGAGAAGTACGGCGACGAGCTCATCAACCAGGCCCTGCGCCCGCTGGGGCTACGGCGACTCTTCCTCCATGCCGCCGAGCTGAGTCTCCAGCCCGCGCACCTCCCTGGGCCCCTGCGGCTTCAGGCCCCGCTGCCCCCGGAACTCCAGGCGGTGCTGGCCAGGCTGGAGGAAATGGCCAGGAAGGAGTAAGGTATAGCCCTTGTCAGGGATATCAGTCAGGCATGGGCCGGTCTCTGGCAGATTCCTGACAATAAAGCTCATTTTTTTCAATAAGATCCTGATGTTATTTTGGTCCCGGTCTGGCGTGCGCCATCACCGCTCCCTTGCTTGGGCCCCGGGTCTCGCTGCTCCTCTGCTGCCGATTTGCACGCTTCTTGCCTAAGTTACGGTCATCCCTTCGGCCATCGTCCGCTAGCCATTCTCCAGAAGCCATGTCCTTCAAACTGCTTGTCTTCGATTGGGACGGAACCCTCATGGACTCCGAGGCCCGCATCGTGGCCTGCATCCAGTCCGCCTTCGCCGATCTGGGGGAGATGCCGCCCCCCCGCGAGGTCGCCCGTGAGGTGATCGGGCTCGGCTTGGAGGAGGCCATGACCATGCTTTGGCCGGATGGCAGCGTGCTGCAACGGCGGGAACTGGTTGATCGCTACCGTTTCCACTTTCTCGGTGGCAGCGAAGGCTCCTCCAGCCTGTTTCCCGGTGCCCGGGAACTGATCGAAGACCTCAATCAACGCGGCCTGCTGCTGGCGGTGGCCACCGGCAAGAGCCGGCGCGGTCTGGAGTCCGCCCTGGCCAGTACCGGGCTGCGCGGTCATTTCCATGCCACCCGCTGCGCCGATGAGACCTTCTCCAAGCCGCACCCGGAGATGCTGTTGCAGGTCATGGATGAACTGGGGGCGCACCGCTCCGAGACCCTGATGATCGGGGATACGGAGTTCGACATGGAGATGGCCCGCAACGCCGGGGTGGCCGCCCTGGCGGTGGCCTATGGCGTCCATGGGCTGGAGCGGTTGCTGCGCCATGAACCGGTTGATTGCGTTCATGCCTTCGAGGAGCTCCGGGACTGGCTGGAGCGGAACCTGGAGCCTTGATGCCGGCTGGGCTCCGCGGCAGGCGAGGCGGGGAGACCATAGCATCCGTGCCGCCGCTGAATCACCCTGCTCGATCCGGGCACTATGGCTGCCGGCTGTATGCTCTAACCCCCGCCTTTATCGTCTCCCGCCGGTATTAACCCGGGCCCGGGTGTCAGTCGTCGGCCGCGTCAGGGCGAAGCTGGAGACGCCAGACGTTATGGATGCGGGGGTTGCGAGCGAAGTCCTTGGGCAGGGTGGCGGCGGTGAGGTCGCGAATCTCCAGCCCAGCCAGCGTATCGCCCTCATCCGGACGCTTTGGCCAATCTGACCCCTCCGCCCCGCCGGGCCCCCTGCCGGGGGTCGCCGGCCAGACACTGACGCGCGGGGCCGGCGCCGTGCCCAGTGCGGCGGCCAGAGCCTCCCGGTCCAGCCGGAACCGGCGCAGGTTATTGGAAAAGATCAGGATGCCGCCAGGCTCCAGGAGCCGCAGGGCGTCCCGAAGTAGTAGCGCCTGGTCGCGCTGGATGTCCAGGGTTGCGGTCATGCGTTTGGAGGTGGAAAAACTGGGCGGGTCGAGGAGGATCAGGCCCCAGCGCCGCCGCCCGGCAACCTCCCGGGGCCAGGTCAGGCAGTCGGCCTGGATGAGCTCGTGTTCCCGCCCCCCAAAGCCGTTGAGGGCCAGGTTGCGGCCGGCCCAGTCCAAGTAGGTCCGGGATAGGTCGACCGTGGTGGTGCTCAGGCCCCCCCCGGCAGCGGCATGGACGCTGGCGGTGCCGGTGTAGCCGAAAAGATTGAGGAAGTGCCGGCCTGCCGCCAGTTCACCGATCAGGTGGCGGACCAAGCGGTGGTCCAGGAAGAGCCCAGTGTCGAGATAGTCCTCGAAATTGACCAGAAACTTGAGGCCCTGCTCCTGGACCTGGAAGAAGCGCCGCTGGCTGTCCAGGCGTTCGTACTGCTCCTTGCCGCGCTGGCGGCGACGCACACGCAGAAAGAGGCGCTCGCCGGCAATACCCAGCACCTCGGGGATGACCCCCAAGGCCTCCCGGAGCCGGCGACGGGCGTCCCGCGGATCGATGCTGGCGGGGGCCTCGTACTCCTGGACGTTGGCGATGCGTTCGCCGTCCAGGGTAGTGTAGAGATCGAGGGCGAGGTTATATTCGGGCAGGTCGGCGTCGTAAAGCCGGAAACAGGCCACGCCCTCGCGTTGCCGCCATTTATCCAGGGTCTTTAGGTTCTTGCGCAACCGGTTGGCAAGCATCTCCGCCCCGGGGCCACGCTGGGCCGGCGGCAAGGGGCGGGGCTGATCAGAGATGAAGTTCTCCTCCCGCACCGCAAAGTGCAGCAGCCGGCAGGGGAGGGGCCCATTGTAAAGGCTGTGGTAGCCATGGGCCCGCAGACCTAGGGACCGCCCTAGTTCCGGGTTGCCGGTGAGGATCGCCGCTCGCCAGCCGCGGAAGCGCTCCCGCAACACCTGACCCAGCAGGGCGTAGAGGCCCGGCAGTTCCGCCGCCTCGCCCAGCCGTTCGCCATAGGGGGGATTGGTCACCACCAGCCCCCGGTCGTCCGCGCGACCCGGTGCGGCCTCCCGCAGCTCCCGGCACTCGAACTGGACCCGCCCCGCCAGGCCGGCCCGGGACAGGTTGTCGTTGGCGGCGCGGATCGCCGCCGGGTCCCAGTCATAGCCACGAATCGAGCCCCCTTCGGCCGCCAGCCGGGCCAGACCGGCACGCCGCCGCTCCCGGGCCTCCGCCAGCAGGGCCTCCCAGGACGCGGCTTCATGGCCGCGCCAGCCCGTCAGACCCCAGTGCCGATGGCCCAGGCCGGGAGCGATGTCGGCCGCGATCAGCGCCCCCTCGATGCACAGGGTACCGGAGCCACACAGGGGGTCGAGCAGGGCGGCGCCCGCGGCGGCCAGTTCCGGCCAGGAGGCGCGTAGCAGGATCGCGGCGGCGAGGTTCTCCTTGAGGGGCGCGGCGCTCCCCAGACGGCGGTAGCCGCGCAGATGCAGGGAGTCGCCGGAGAGGTCCAGGCTCAGCGTCACCTGGTCCTGGTGCAGATAGGCCTGAACGCGCACGTCCGGCGTCGCCCGGTCGACGGTAGGCCGCTCCCCGCACCGGGCCCGATAACGGTCGACGATGGCATCCTTGACCCGCAGGGCACCGAACTGGCTATGGCTGATGCCGCCCGCGGTGCCATCGAACTGGACGGCGAAACTGCCCCGGGGGGAAAGGTGCTCTTCCCAGGTGATGGCCGTAGCCCCGGCATAGAGGCTGTCGCTATCCACGGCGGGGAAGCGGGCCAGGGGCAGGAGTACCCGGTTGGCCACCCGGGACCAGAGGCAGGCGCGGTAGGCGTCCCCGAGGGGGCCGGAGAAGCGGGCGCCGCCGCGGGCCTCCTTGACCCCCGCCAGGCCAAGGGCTAGCAATTCGTCGGCCAACAGGGATTCCAGGTGCCGGGGAGCGGTGGCGAAGAACTCAGGCATTGGGGATGGCGGGGAGCGGCAGGGGGCGATGACCGGCATCTTAAGCCTTTTTGGTCCCGTCCCTCACGCCGCGGCGCCCAGTCCGCTCGCCGCGGCGCTATGGCCGGGGCCGATAACGGTTATACTTTGCCACGGTTTTCCACTCCAACCCCTGGCCCCACTTGCCTATGGACGCCGATATCCTCCGCATCATCCTTGCCGTGCTCGGCGCCCTGATCATCGCCGGGCTCTACTATTGGGAGCAGCGCCGCCGTCAGATTCATCAGGATGAGCAGGTCGGGGAGGACGCTGACCGGGACCGGATGGCCCTGTGGGGCGAGGACCTGGACGAGGCTTCGGATGCCAACCACAGCCTGCGGCGGGAAGGCCACCTCGGCGCCTGGGAACGGGATGATCAGGGCCTCGAGGCCGACGCGGCGGGCAAGGCGGAACCCTCTCCCATTCGCCCGTCAGGGGTCCGATCCGCCACGGCCAATCTCGACCTGGTCCGGCCCGACCCCGAACTCGCCGCGCTATCCTTTCCGCCCGGTCCCATGCTGGTGGTTCTGCATGTCGCCGCCCGCGCGGCCGAGGGCCATTTCGATGGTGCCGCCATCGTCCTCGCCGCCCGCATCGCTGGCCTGGAACCGGGTGACCGGGAAATCTTCCACTGCAATCTGGGCGACGAACACCATACCGAGACCCTCTTCAGCATGGCCAACATGGTCAAGCCCGGCACCTTCCCCTTTGGGGCCATGGCGGACTTCTCCACCCCGGGCCTAACCCTCTTCGCCCAACTCGAAGGTCAACCTGGCGATCCCGGTCGGTTGGAAGAACTCCTCGGCACCGCCCACAGCCTGGCCCGCGACCTGGGCGGTGACCTGCTCGACGAGCAGCGACAGCCCCTGATGTCCGAGGTTGAGGAACGGTTGCGCCGGCGGGTCATGGCCTTCGTCACCCAGCGGATGGCGGAGGAGGAGGACGGATGAGCGCGGCGGCGGATTACTCCGCGCGGGCGGAGGAACTGCGCCGGCTTATCCATTACCACGATTATCGCTACTATGTCCTCGACGATCCGGAGATCCCGGACGCCGAGTACGATCGCCTGCTGCGGGAACTCCAGGCCCTGGAGGCCGCACACCCCGACCTGATCACCCCCGACTCCCCTACCCAGCGGGTGGGTGGCCATCCCCTTGACAGTTTTGCCTCGGTCGAGCACCGGGTGCCCATGCTGTCACTGGACAATGCCATGAACGAGGAGGCCATGCGTGACTTCGATCGCCGCATGCGCAAGGAGTTGGGTCAGGAGCGAGTCCGTTTCGTGGCCGAACCCAAGCTGGATGGCCTGGCCATCGGCCTGACCTACGAGGCCGGGGTCCTGACCCAGGCCGCTACCCGTGGTGATGGCCAGTTTGGGGAGGACGTCACCGCCCAGGTCCGCACGATCAAGGCCGTGCCCCTGCGCCTGCGTGGGGTGGGCTGGCCGCAACTGCTGGAGGTGCGTGGCGAGGTCTTCCTGCCCAAGGCCGGTTTCGCCGCCATCAACGACCGCGCTCGGCGCGAGGGCGGCAAGGTCTTCGCCAATCCGCGCAATGCCGCCGCCGGCAGCCTGCGCCAGCTCGATCCCCGCATCACCGCCCAGCGTCCCCTGACCCTGTTCTGCTACGGTTTCGGCGCCGTGGCCGGCGGGGATCTGGCGGCGACCCAGAGCGAAAGCATGCGCCGGTTGCGGGACTGGGGCCTGCCCATCTCCCCCGAACTGCGGGTCCTGGACGGGGTTGAGGCCTGTATCGCCTACCACCACTCCCTGGGGGAGCGTCGCGAGGCCCTGGATTACGACATAGACGGTGTGGTCTTCAAGGTGGACGGCCTGGCGGATCAGGCGCGGCTGGGCTTCGTCGCCCGCGCCCCGCGCTGGGCGGTGGCCTACAAGTTCCCGGCCCAGGAGGAGCTGACCCTGGTCGAGGCGGTGGAATTCAATGTCGGCCGGACCGGGGCCGTGACCCCGGTGGCGCGGCTCCAGCCGGTGCAGGTGGGTGGTGTCACCGTGTCCAATGCCACCCTGCACAACCTGGACGAGGTCTGGCGCAAGGACGTGCGCCCGGGGGACACCGTCTACATCCGCCGCGCCGGAGATGTCATCCCCGAGGTGGTACGGGTCCTGCCAGAACGCCGGCCCCTGGGGGCCCGGCCGGTGGAATTGCCCACGACCTGCCCCGTCTGCGGCTCGGCGGTGACCAAGCCCGCGGGGGAGGCCGTCGCCCGTTGCACCGGCGGTCTCTATTGCCCGGCCCAGCGCAAGGAGGCAATCCTCCATTTCGCCTCCCGTCGCGCCCTGGATATCGAGGGTCTGGGGGAGGAACTGGTCGACCAGTTGGTGGACAAGGGCCTGGTGGGTGACCCGGCCGATCTCTATGCGTTGCGCCATGAGCAACTGGCCAGCTTAGAACTGATGGGGGACAAATCTGCCCGTAACCTGCTGGCGGCCCTGGAACGTAGCCGTGGCACCAGCCTGGCGCGCTTCATCTTTGCCCTCGGGATCCCCGGGGTGGGGGAGGCGACGGCCTTGGCCCTGGCGGAGCACTTTGGCGACCTGGAGCCGCTGCTGACCGTGCGCCTGGAGGATCTGCTCTTTCAGGGTGGCGTCCCTGGTCTGGGGCCCGCCAAGGCCCAGACCCTGGCCGCCTTCCTTGACCGCCATCCCCTGGCCGGGCCCGCTCCTGGCGAGGGCCTCGCGGACTGGCTGGGGCGACAGGGAGTCCCGGGCCTCAACACCCGTCTGGCCGCGGCGGTCGTCGCGCGCTTGCCGACCCTGGCAGCGTTACGTCAGGCCGGCGCCACCGGGCTGGAGAATCGCAAGCAGGTGCGGGTGGCGGGGGTCGGGGATATCCTGGCCCGGCAGATCGTCGACTTCTTCGCCCAGTCCCACAACCGGGAGGTCATCGCCAAGCTCCTCGCCGCCGGCATCCACTGGGAGCGGGCCAGCAGTCGCGTCGGTGCCGGCGCGGGGGTGGCTAGCCAGGACGATCGCCCGGGTGGAGAGGCACCGGCGGTACCCGACCGGCCGCTGGCGGGCCGGACCCTGGTTATCACCGGGACGCTGAGTCGGCCGCGGGAGGAGATCAAAGATCTGTTACTCAGCATGGGCGCCAAGGTCACCGGCAGCGTCTCCGCCCGGACCGACTTCGTCCTCGCCGGGCAGGACGCCGGCTCTAAGCTGGCCAAGGCCCAGGCCCTGGGGGTGCGGGTGATCATGGAGGCCGATCTGCCCGGACTGCTGGCCGGTGAGCAGCCACAGGACCAGCCGACAGCGACCTGACGTTTACTACCTGACGTTTAGCAGGGGGTCGGGTGCTATCGCCCCCCATAGCGGTGTCCTCCACGCCAACCCTAACCGGAGCCCTTTCATGCAAGATTTGACCAAGGAGCAACAGATCCTGGTGGCCATGCGCAAGACCCTGACGGCCATCATCAAGGATGTCACGCCACCGCCCGGCCTGAAGCATCCCCTCTCGGCGACAACCATCGAGGACGTCCGCCAGTGCCTGGCCCTGATCGCCGCCCGGGAACGTGATCTGGCGGACGCGCAGGGGCGGATCACCGAGAAGCCCTACTACACGGACGCGCCCCCGACGGCCCAGGTCGTCCCCATCGCAGGTCTGACCAAAGGGCGCAAACCCAATTGATCCCCTGATGACCAGGGAAGGTCATACCACACCGACCGGTGAAAGACCCGGCTGTCTTCCTATCAAGAAACCGTGCCTCAACCGTCCAGCAACCATTCATCTCGTGGTTCCCGAATGACGCAAGTCCTCCAGGGGGCCAATCGGGAGCTAAAAAATGGCCGCCTGCTAACGTTCGGGTTCCTCCGTGCGCGGCATTGAAGAACTGCTGGCCATCGACCAGGCCCACGCCTGGCATCCCTATACCTCGACCCTGAACCGGGACCCGGTCTATCCGGTGCGCGCCGCCCGGGGCTGCCGCCTTGAGCTCATGGACGGGCGGGAACTCATCGATGGCATGTCCTCTTGGTGGTGCGCCATTCACGGTTACAACCACCCGGTCCTCAATCAGGCCCTCCGGGACCAACTGGCGTCCATGGCCCATGTCATGTTCGGGGGCCTGACCCACGAACCGGCGGTCGGGCTGATCGAGCGTCTGGTGGCCCTCACCCCGGCCCCCCTCCAGCACGTCTTCCTGTGCGATTCGGGCTCGGTGTCGGTGGAGGTGGCTATCAAGATGGCCCTCCAGTATCACCAGGCCCGGGGCGAGCTTGGCCGTCATCGGCTGTTGACGATCAGGTCTGGCTACCACGGCGACACCTTCGGCGCCATGTCGGTGTGCGATCCCGTCACCGGCATGCACCACCTCTTCGCCCAGGTCCTCCCCCAGCAGCTCTTCGCCCCGGCCCCCGCCTGTCGCTTTGGCGAGCCCTGCCGGGAGGAAGATATCGCCGGTTTCGCGGAGCTGCTCTGGAGCCATCGCCAGGAGCTGGCGGCGGTGATCCTGGAGCCCATCGTCCAGGGGGCCGGGGGCATGCGCTTTTACAGCGCGGACTATCTGCGGCGGGTGCGGGACTTGTGCGACGCCGCCGGGGTGCTGCTCATCGCCGACGAGATCGCCACCGGCTTCGGCCGCAGCGGCCGGCTCTTTGCCTGTGAACACGCCGCGATCAGCCCGGACATCATGACCCTGGGCAAGGCCCTTACCGGCGGTTACCTGACCCTGGCCGCCACCCTGGCCAGCCAGGAGGTGGCGACGACCATCTCCGCGGGCACGCCGGGGGTCTTCATGCATGGCCCGACCTTCATGGGCAATCCCCTCGCCTGCGCCGTGGCCAACGCCAGCATCGACCTGCTCCTGGCCCGGGACTGGGCGGGGGAGGTGCGCGCCATCCAGGCCGGTCTGGAGGCCGGACTGGCCCCCTGCCGTGGCCTGCCCGGGGTCGCGGAGGTTCGGGTTCTGGGGGCTATTGGCGTGGTGGAACTGGACCGGCCGGTGATCATGCGCGACATCCAGCGCCGCCTCGTGGAGCGGGGTGTCTGGCTACGGCCCTTTGGCCGGCTGGTGTACCTGATGCCTCCCTTCGTGATCGAGGCGCGGGATCTGGCGCGACTGTGCGCCGCCACCGTCGCAGTGCTCGGCGAACTGGCCAGGGGCTGAGGGCTGGTGAGGAAAGAGGATTGTTACCCGGCCGCAGACAAGCCTGGTCATGGTTAGTAAAGCACCTCCCGAGTTCATGGGCGGTGCTTAACAGCCGCAGAGGTCTCAGTACCCCTGGTAGTACCAGTGGTTGTTCCAGCCTGGCAGGGGGGGGTACCTGAGGGGCGTGTCGCCGCCCGGCGCAACCGGGGCCGATGCCTCGGGCGTCGGCGGTTGACCGGGATTGGCGAAATTAGCGGGGGGCGGCGGGATCTGCCAGGGACCCTGGTTGAGAAAGTGCTCCCGGTCCCGTTCGATATGTTCCAGGAGGGCCTCGCGGCGGCGCTGGTGCTCCTGCTGGCGGGCCTCCTGGTGGGCGCCGGACCGGGCGTCATATTGGCGCCGGCGGGCATCCATGGCCTCCTGGGAGACACGGCGGCGTTCCTCCCAGGTCTGGCGTTGGGCGCGTACCGCGTCGAGCCAGCGGTCAGCGGCGGGGTCTTCCGGCGCGGCTGGCGTGGGGATGGCCCCGTCGCCCAAGCCTCGCGTCCCCGGGGGCGGAGACTGGGCGGTTCCCGCCAGGGGCAGCCACAGACACCCCAGCAGACATCCTCGGCAGAGGGAACGAAAAGCCTGATCGCGGTTGCCGCTGAACATCCCGGGTCCTGTCAGTGACGGGCTGGACCCGATACCGGCTGGGTCCTGATTATCAATATTTCATTATGTACAGAAATTCTCCATCCGCCGCCTTGCCCTGGATCAATTGACCCGCAGCATTTCGCTTCTTGATCCGGCACGGCTGGGTGGCGTCAGGGGCGCAAGGCTGCCGGTTGCGCGCCTTAGAGCGCAGGTTCCTCCTCCAGTCGGCGGTGGATCTCGGCGCGCAGCCAGCGGAGGGCAGTCTCCGCGGTCAGCGGGGCGTCATTGCGGGTGGTGATGAAAAAGACGTCGTCGACCAGGGCGCCGACCGTGGCGATCTTGGCATTGTGCAGGCGGATGCCCCCCTCCTCGAAGATGGCGCCGATCTGCGCCAGCAGGCCCGGGCGGTCGCGGGTGGTGAGGCGCATCAGGGTGCGGTGGTTGCGCGGATCGGGGAGGAAGCTGACCTCGGTGGCGACGGGGAAGTGCCGCAACTGCCGCGCCAGCCGCCGCACGGCCGGAATCGGCACCTCCGGGTGGGCCAGGGCCTGGCGCAGGGTGGCCCGGAGCTTGGCCATGACCTCGGGGTCGTCCAGGGGCCGGCCGTCCCGGTCGAGGACGTGGAAGGCGTCCAGGGCCATGGCGTCATCCGTGGTCATGATGCGGGCGTCGACGATGTTCAGGCCCTGCTGATCCAGAATGGCGGTGGTGCGGCTGAAGAGCAGGTTGCGGTCCGGGGTGTAGAGGAAGACCTCGGTGCAGCCGCGGCGGGTCACCGGGCGGATGACCACCAGGGGCAGGTTGCCGGGGGGGTTGGTGAGGATGAGGCGGGTCTGCCAGGCGATCTCGTCCGGGGCGTTATAGCGGAAGTAATCGAGGTTGAACTTGATCCACAGGACCATGCACTGGTCGCGGGTTAGCCCGTAGGCGGCGAGCTGGCGCAGGGCCTCCTCCTGCTTGCGCTGGATCAGCTCGTCCTGGGCCAGGGGGTTCTCCAGGCCACGCGCCAGGGCGGCGCGGGTCGCCTGGTGGAGCTCCTTGAGCAGGGAATCCTTCCAGGCATTCCACCGCCCCGGGTCGGTGGCGCGCATGTCGGCCACGGTCAGGAGGTAGAGGTAATTCAGCCGGTCGGGGTCCCCGACCAGGGCGGCGAACTCCTGGATGACCCGGGTATCGCTGAGGTCCTTGCGCTGGGCGGTCATGGACATGACCAGGTGCTTCTCCACCAGCCAGGCGACCAGCCGGCTGTCGAACTCCGGCAGCTCGTGGCGTTGGCAGAAGTCCCAGGCGTCCCGGGCGCCGAGGAGGGAGTGGTCGCCACCGCGACCCTTGGCGATGTCGTGGAAGAGCCCCGCCAGGTACAGCAGCTCCAGCTTGGGGATCTCCCGGGCGAGGGTGGCGCGAAAGGGGGACTCGCCATCGCCCTCGGGCGCGGCGAACTGACAGAGGTAGCGCAGCAGCCGCAGGCTGTGCTCGTCCACGGTATAGACGTGGAAGAGGTCGTATTGCATCCGGCCGACGATGTTGGCGAAGGCCGGCAGATAGGCGGCCAGGACCCCGTAGCGGTTCATGCGCGCCAGGGCCGCGGCGGGGCCCCGGGGATGGCGCATGATCTCCATGAAAAAGCTGCGCGCCCGCAGGTCCCCGCGGATCTGGTCGTCGATCAGGTGGCGGCACTCACGGATGAGACGGATGGTGCTGGCGCGGATGCCCTGGATCTCCGGATGGGTCTGGAGGAGGTGGAAGGCCTCCAGGAGGGCGACGGGATTGCGGCGGAAGACATCCGCATCGGTCACCTCCAGGAAGCCGCCCAGGGTGCGGAAGCGACGATTGAGGGCGACCGGCGGACCGAGCTGGTCATGGTAGAGGATGGCCTCCTGGAAGAGCTGCAGCAGCATCTCATTGAGGCGGTTGAGCTCGATGACCGTGCGGTAGTACTGCTGCATGAACTGTTCGACGGCCAGGTTGTGGCTGCCGTCATCGACGAAGCCGAAGTCCCGGGCCAGGGTGCGCTGGTAGTCAAACAGCAGCCGGTCCTCCCGACGGCCGGCGAGGCGGTGGAGCTGGAAGCGGATGCGCCAGAGCAGGGCCTGGCCCTCGATCAGGGTCAGGTATTCCCCCTCGGTGAGAAAGCCGTGGGCCACCAGGTCGTGCAAGGTATCCGCGGCGAAGTGGCGTTTGGCCACCCAGCCGATCATCTGGATGTCGCGCAGGCCGCCCGGGTTCTCCTTGATGTTGGGCTCCAGGTTATAGGCGGTACCGCCGTACTTGTTCCAGCGCTGACGCTGCTCCGCAGCCTTGGCGGTGAAGTAGGCCTCGCTCGGCCAGAGGTGGTCGGGGCCGGTGACGCGCCGCAGGGCGGCGAAGAGCCCGGCATCGCCCGCGATCAGCCGAGCCTCCAGGAGATTGGTCATGACGGTGACGTCGGCGCGGGCCTCGCTGACGCAGTCCGCCAGGGTGCGCACGCTTTGGCCGACCTCGGTGCCAATGTCCCAGAGGAAGGCGATGAAGGCCGCCAGGCGATCTTCCATCGCTGGCCCTTCGCGCAGGATGAGGATGTCCAGGTCCGAGCCGGGGTGCAGCTCTCCCCGGCCATAACCACCGACGGCGATCAGGGCCAAGGCCGGGTCGCCTGGCCCCGGGGGGGGCAGGTGAAGCGCCCAGGCGTGGCTCAGCAGACAGTCCACCAGGCGGCTGTGGGCATGCACCAAGTCGGCGGCTGGCACCCCTTCATCGAAGGCGTCGTAGAGCAGTTGCCGCCCCTCCCGCAGGGCGCGACGAAAGGCGGGGAGGGGATCAGTGCCGCTGGCCAGATCCCGCTCCAGTCCCTGTGCGGCCAGGGTGTCTAGAGTCCTGACCCGGGCATCGAGCTTCATGGCGGGCCCGAGCCGGCTGCGGCGTTGGCGTGCTCCTCCTGGCGCAGGGTGAGGACCTCGTGGCCCTCGGGGGTGACCAGAACCGTATGTTCCCACTGGGCGGAGAGGGAGCGGTCCTTGGTGACCACGGTCCAGCCGTCCGGCAGCAGCTTGATGAAGCGCTTACCAGCATTGACCATGGGCTCGATGGTGAAGCACATGCCGGGCCGCAGCACCAGGCCCTGGCCACGCTTGCCGTAATGCAGCACCTGGGGCTCCTCGTGGAAATCGCGGCCGATGCCGTGACCGCAATATTCCTCGACCACGGAAAAGCGGTGCCGTTCGACGTAGCTCTGGATGGCGTGGCCGATGTCCCCCAGGGTGGCGCCGGGACGGACCTGGTTGAGGCCGATCCACAGGGCCTCATGGGTCACCTGGATCAGACGGCGGGCAAGAATCGAGGGCTCACCCACGCAGAACATCTTGCTGGTGTCCCCGTGGTAGCCATCCTTGATCACAGTGATGTCGATATTGAGGATGTCGCCCTTTTTGAGCTGCTTGTCACCGGGGATGCCATGACAAACCTGATGGTTAATCGAGGTGCAGATGGAGCGCGGGAAGCCGCGATAATTGAGAGGGGCGGGGATGGCCCCCTGATGATTGACGATGTAGTCGTGGCAGATCTGATCTAGCTCGGCGGTCGTGACGCCCGGTACCACCTGTTCCGCGATCATCTCCAGGACCTCCGCCGCCAGGCGTCCGGCCAGGCGCATTTTTGCAATCTCGTCGGCGGTCTTAATGATAACGCTCATGCTGGGGACTACTTAGCAGGTAGGGGGCGGGGCGGGACCCGGCGGGGTCCAGGACAGGCTTGAAATTGCTCGAATCCTGAGCCCTATGGTATAAAAGCGCGCCCTGGATGGGCAAACTGATTCGTCCAGGGCTTCACCCACGGGCGGAAGCGGCCCCGTCGGACTGGCCGCGGGCGCGAGAGACACTGGACTTTCGCGCCACATTTATGGCCCGGACCCTTGCCGGGCCCTGCAACGCCACACACGCCCCGTCACCGGGACAACCGGGTGCCCGCCCTTGCGGGTCGTTGCCTGGGGAGGCGTGGAGGTTCAACCCAACGTCATCGAGGATTTCGCTCATGAGCCAAGTATCTATGCGGGATATGCTGGAGGCTGGTGTCCACTTCGGTCACCAGACCCGCTACTGGAACCCCAGGATGGGGGCCTACATCTTTGGACATCGCAACAAAATTCACATCGTCAATCTGGAAAAGACGCTGCCGCTGTTCCGCGAGGCCCTGAATTTTATGGGTACCCTGTCCGCTAATGGTGGCAAGGTCCTGTTCGTCGGCACCAAGCGCGCCGCCCGCGACGCGATCCGCGAGGAGGCCATCCGCTGTGGCATGCCCTTCGTCAATCACCGTTGGTTGGGTGGCATGCTGACGAATTTCAAGACCATCAAGCAGTCCATCAAGCGTCTCAAGGAACTGGAGGCCATGTTCGAGGATGGCACCATCAACCGCTTCAACAAGAAGGAGGCCCTTGGTCTGAGCCGTGAGAAGGAGAAGCTGGAGTTGAGCCTGGGCGGTATCAAGGACCTCGGCGGGTTGCCGGACGCCCTCTTTATCATTGACGTTGGCCACGAGAAGCTGGCCGTGACCGAGGCCAACAAGCTCGGAATCCCGGTGGTGGGTGTGGTGGACACCAACAATGACCCTGGGCCCATCGACTACGTCATCCCCGGCAACGACGATGCCATCCGCGCCGTGCGCCTCTATATCTCCGAGGCCGCCAGCGCTGTCCTCGACGGTCGCCAGAGCGCCGCCGCCATGGCCGGCCGGGGCGATGAGTATATCGAGGCGGCCGGTTCGGTACCCGCCGCCGCCTGAGGTCCGGGGATCTGGCTCCCAGATCCCCGGACCCGGGTCCAACCCGGGCGGTTCGCCGCCCGGGAAACCCACCTGAACCCTTTATCGCGCCGCGGGCCCCGAGGGGCGCGCGGCGTTCACCTGTCAGTCTGCTGGAGAATTGTTGATGGAAATCACCGCCGCATTGGTCAAGGAGCTCAGAGAGCGTACCGGGGCCGGCATGATGGAGTGCAAGAAGGCCCTGGTCGAGGCCCAGGGCGATATCGAGGTCGCCATCGAGGCCATGCGCAAGTCGGGCCAGGCCAAGGCGGCCAAGAAGGCCGGTCGCATCGCCGCTGACGGGGCCGTGGTTATCAAGATTGCCGCCGATGGCAAGCGCGCCGTGCTACTGGAGGTCAACAGCGAGACCGACTTCGTCGCCAAGGATGCCAACTTCGCCGCGTTCGCCGAAGCCGTGGGCGAGGCGGCCCTGGCCTGCGCCGTCACCGACGTCGAGGCCCTCGCCGCCCAGCCCCTGCGCGCCGGGGAGGCCACCACTATCGCCGAGGCCCGGGAGGCCCTGATTGCCAAGATCGGCGAGAACATCCAGATTCGTCGCCTGGTCCGCTTCGAGGACGTCCAGGGCCAGCTTCACGCTTATCGCCACGGAGTGCGCATCGGCGTCCTGGTCGAGATGGAGGGCGGTACCCCCGAACTGGGCAAGGATATCGCCATGCATGTGGCTGCCAGCAATCCCATGTGCGTCAGTGCCGAGCAGGTCCCCACTGCGGCCCTGGAGAAGGAGAAGGAAATCTTTCGCGCCCAGGCACTGGAGAGCGGCAAGCCGGCGGAGATGGTCGAGAAGATCATCGGCGGCCGGGTGCGCAAGTACCTGGAAGAGGTGACCCTCCACGGCCAGGCCTTCGTCAAGGATGCCGAGACCACCGTCGAGAAGCTCCTGGAGCGTGCTGGCGCCAAGGTCCGCCGCTTCGCCCGGGTCGAAGTGGGCGAGGGTATCGAGAAACGGCAGGAGAACTTCGCCGACGAAGTCATGGCCCAGGTGCGCGGCAACTGAGGCTTTCGCGGGTGGTGGCCCCAGCCGCCACCCCGGAAGGGTCCTGCCAACTACCCCAATCCCTGGTGCGAACTATGGGCCGCATTCGGTCCATGCCGATGGCCTCCCTACTCACCCCGACTGGGAGCCGAAAACTCGTGGGCGTTGGGTATACAATGACGTCCCCCATCCCCGGCCAGAGGTCTGCCTGTGTCCCAACCAGCCTATCGGCGTATCCTGCTCAAGCTCAGTGGTGAGGCCCTCATGGGCTCCGGCCAGTTTGGCATCGACCCGGAGGTCATGGCCCGGCTGGCGGCAGAGGTCAAGGGGCTGCGGGACGCCGGGGTCCAGGTGGCGCTGGTGGTCGGCGGCGGCAATATCTTCCGCGGCGCGGGCCTGGCGGGGGCGGGCATGGATCGGGTCACCGGCGATCAGATGGGCATGCTGGCGACGGTCATGAACGCCCTGGCCATGCAGGATGCCCTGGAGCGCATCGGGGCCAGTACCCGCGTCATGTCCGCCCTGCGCATCAACCAGGTGTGCGAGGACTTCATCCGCCGCCGGGCGGTGCGCCACCTCGAAATCGGGCACATCGTGATCTTCGCCGCCGGCACCGGCAACCCCTTCTTCACTACCGACTCGGCGGCTAGCCTGCGGGCGGTGGAGATCGGCGCCGAGCTGCTGATCAAAGCCACCCAGGTCGACGGCGTCTATTCCGCCGATCCCAAGAAGGATCCGGCGGCGGTCTTCTACCCGCGCCTGAGCTACGACCAGGCCTTGCGGGAGAACCTCAAGGTGATGGACACCACGGCCATCGTCCTCTGCCGGGACAACCGCATCCCCATTCGCGTCATGAATATCCACCAACCCGGGGCCCTGATGCGCCTGGTCGAGGGCGAGGCCATCGGTTCCCTGGTCGAGAGCGGAGACTGAGAGGAAGCTGAAATGATCAACGATGTCACCAAGGACGCCGAAGGGCGCATGGCCAAAAGTGTCGAGGCCCTGCGCCTGGAGCTGGTCAAAATCCGCACCGGTCGCGCCCACCCCTCCCTGCTGGACCATATCCGCGTCAATTATTATGGCAACGAGGTGCCCATCAAGCAGGTGGCCAACGTCACCGCCGAGGATGCCCGCACCCTGGCGGTGGCCCCCTGGGAGAAGAGCATGATCTCGGCGGTGGAGAAGGCCATCCTCCAGTCCGATCTGGGCCTCAATCCCAACACCGCCAGCAACGTGATCCGGGTGCCCATCCCCCCCCTGACCGAAGAGCGCCGTCGCGACCTGATCAAGGTGGCGCGGGCCGAGGCCGAACAGGGGCGGGTCGCCATTCGCAACATCCGCCGCGAGGCCAACAACGAATTCAAGGAGATGATCAAAGAGAAGATGATCTCGGAGGACGATGAGCGGCGGGGGCAGGAACTGGTCCAGAAGCTCACTGATAAGTACGTCAAGGAGGTCGACCTCGTCCTGGAGGAGAAGGAAAAGGACCTGATGGCCATCTGAGGCCAGGCACGGTCGGCCCCGGTCCCATCGGCCGCAGCGACAACCGAGTCCAGTCCCTTCCAACGCCCGTGCCGTCCGACTCCGGTCCCGTCTGAACCCCTGCCGCCAGACCGAAGAACCGTCCGACCCTGGTCCCAGTTGACTCTAGTCCCATCTGACCCCCCTCCTGACCCAGTTCCCGCCACCGAGTACGCTTGAGGCCCATGGCAACTCCCCCGAATGGCGCCCCGACCGTGGGTAACATCCCCCGCCACGTGGCCATCATCATGGATGGCAATGGCCGCTGGGCCCGCGCCCGCTACCTGCCTCGGGGCGCCGGCCACCGCGCCGGGGTCAAGAGCGTCCGGGTCGTGGTCGAGGAGAGCATCCGCCTGGGGGTGGAGGTCCTGACCCTTTTCGCCTTCAGTAGCGAGAACTGGCGCCGGCCAAGGGAGGAGGTCGATTTCCTCATGCAACTCTTCCTCACCGCCCTGCGTTCGGAGGTGAAAAAGCTCCAGGAACAGGGTGGGCGGCTGCGGGTGATCGGAGATCTCGCCGCCTTCCCCGAACGTCTGCGCCGGGAGATCGCCGAGGCCGAGGCGGCGACGGCGGCCAATTCCAAGCTCGTCCTGCAGATCGCCGCCAATTACGGCGGCCGCTGGGACCTGACCCAGGCGGCGCGGTCCCTCGCCCGGGAGGTGGCCGCCGGTCGCCTCGATCCCGAGGCTATCGACGAGGGCCACCTGGCGGCTGGCCTTGCCACTGGCGGCTTGCCCGACCCGGATCTCTTTATCCGCACCGGGGGGGAGCAGCGGCTGAGCAACTACCTGCTGTGGCAATCCGCCTACGCCGAGCTCTATTTCACCGATATCAAGTGGCCGGACTTCGGGGCCGCGGCCTTCGCCACAGCCATCGCCGATTATGGCCGGCGCCAGCGGCGTTTTGGCCAGACCTCCGAGCAAGTGGCTGGGGCCAAGGGGCCCGCCGCCGAGGTGGGGCCGGAGTCGCCCCATGACCCGGATCGGACCTGGTCCCCGGCCTGAACGGGTCACCATGCCCCTGACCAGCCTGCAGCGCCGGGTCATCACGGCCTCCCTCCTGGCCCCCGCGGCGATCCTGGTGGTGCTGTTCCTGCCCGGGCCCGCCTTCGCCGTCGCCCTGGGCCTGGTCCTGTTGGGGGCGGGCTGGGAATGGTCGGCCCTGGCCGGCTTGACCACCCCGGCGACGCGGCTGGCCTATCTCGCCCTCCTCGGCGTGAGCCTGCTCCTGCTCCAGCTCTTCCTGCCCCCCGCTGGTCGGATGGTGGTGCTGGCCCTGGCCAGCCTCGGCTGGTGGCTGTTGGCGGTGGGCCTTTTCCGCCTGCGCGAGATTGTCCCGGCCAGCCGCCCGGACCCACGGGTCCTGCTGGCGGGGCTGGTCATCCTGGACACCGCCTGGCTCGCCATCGGTCACCTCCATCAGGCCTCCCCCCAGGGGCCGGCCCTGGTCCTCTTTCTGCTCCTGCTCATCTGGACCGCCGACATCGCCGCCTTCTTCACCGGCCGGCGCTGGGGCCGCGCCAAGCTGGCCCCGGTGCTGAGTCCGGGCAAGACCTGGGCGGGGGTCCAAGGCGCCGCGGCGGGGGCGGCCGCCCTCGGCCTGGCCCTGGGACTCTGGCTGGGGCTGTCCCTCCCCGCCCTGCTCGGGGCCCTGCTCCTGTGCCTGGCCACCGCCCTAATCTCGGTGGTGGGGGACCTCTTCGAGAGCCTCCTCAAGCGCCGGCGGGGCCTCAAGGATTCCGGCTGCCTCCTCCCGGGCCACGGTGGCCTCCTCGATCGCATCGACAGCCTCCTCGCCGCGGCCCCCTTCTTCGTGCTTGGCCTCATCTGGTTGGGGGTGACCCCATGACAGGCGTCTGCCTCTGGTTAATGGTGACTTCATGAAAGGCATCTGCGTCTGGTTGGGGGTGACTTCATGAAAGGCATCTGCGTCTGGTTGGGGGTGGCTTCGTGAAAGGTATCTGCGTCCTCGGGGCCACCGGCTCCATCGGTATCAGCACCCTGGACGTGGTGGGGCGCCATCCTGACCTCTACCGGGTGGTGGCCCTCACCGCCAACCAGGATGCCGAACGCCTGGCGGCCCAATGCCGGCGCCACCGACCCGTCCTGGCGGTCCTGGCGGATGCCGCCGCCGCCCGCCGCCTGCAAGGCCTGCTGGCCGACATGGACCGCCCCCCCGAGGTCCTGGCGGGACCCGCCGCCCTGGAGCAGGTCGCCGCCCTGCCGGAGGTGGACATCGTCATGGCGGCCATCGTCGGCGCCGCCGGCCTGCTGCCGACCCTGGCCGCGGCCCGCGCCGGCAAGCGCCTGCTGCTGGCCAACAAGGAGGCCCTGGTGATCGCCGGGGAGATCCTCATGTCTGCCGCCGCCGCCAGCGGCGCCTTGCTGCTGCCCATCGACAGCGAGCACAACGCCATCTTCCAGTGCATGCCCCCCGGCTATGAGCGCGGCCTGGAGCGGGTCGGGGTGGAGCGTATCCTGCTCACCGCCTCCGGGGGGCCCTTCCGCGACCGGCCCCTGGCGGAGCTCGCCCAGGTCACCCCGGACCAGGCCTGCGCCCATCCCAACTGGAGCATGGGACGCAAGATCTCGGTGGACTCGGCGACCATGATGAACAAGGGCCTGGAGCTGATCGAGGCCTGCTGGCTGTTCGGCACCCGCCCGGAGCGCATCCAGATCGTCATCCATCCCCAGAGCGTCATCCATTCCCTGGTGCAGTACGTGGACGGCTCGGTACTGGCGCAACTCGGTAACCCGGACATGCGCACCCCCATCGCCCATGCCCTGGCCTGGCCGGAGCGCCTCAGCTCCGGGGTCTCGCCCCTCGACCTCTTCGCCGTCGGCCGCCTCGACTTCGCCCCCCCGGGCTACGATCGCTTCCCCTGCCTGTCGTTGGCCATCCAGGCCGCCGAGGCCGGTGGCACGGCGCCGACCATCCTCAACGCCGCCAACGAGGTGGCGGTAGCCGCCTTCCTGGTTGGGCGCATCGGCTTCACCGCCATCGCCGACCTGGTGGCCGATACCCTGGCGCGCCTGCCCGCCGGTCCGGTGCCCGCGGATGGCCTGGCGACCCTGCTGGCCACGGATCGCGAGGCCCGAGCCCTGGCGGAACAACGGCTGCCGGCCCCGGTCCCATAGGGCAGGTCCCCGTTCCCGCCGCTCTCGCTGGATGACTGACGTATGCCCGATCTCCTCCATACCCTGCTCTCCTTCATCGTCGCCCTGGGCGTCCTCATCGCCGTCCACGAGTTCGGGCACTTCTGGGTGGCCCGGCGCCTGGGGGTCAAGGTCCTGCGCTTCTCCATCGGCTTTGGCCGGCCCCTGCTGCGCAAGGTCGGCCGCGATGGTACCGAGTACGTCCTGGCGGGCATCCCCCTGGGTGGTTATGTCAAGATGCTCGACGAGCGCGAGGAGGCGGTGGACCCGGCGGAGGCCCATCTGGCCTTCAACCGCCAGGTGCTGTGGAAGCGCACCGCCATCGTCCTCGCCGGCCCGCTGTTCAATCTCGGCTTCGCCATCCTGCTCTACTGGGGCCTCCTGGTGGTGGGGGACACGGGTAGTCGCGCCCTGATCGGCGCCGTCACCCCGGGTTCCCTGGCCGCCGAGGCGGGGATCGAGGTGGGCGATGAACTGCTCCAGATCGGCGACCGCGCCACCCCGACCTGGGAGGCCGCGGTCTTTGCCCTCATGGCGGAGTCCTTGGACGGGGAGGATCTGCCGGTACGGGTTCGCGACCAGGAGGGCGACGAGCAACGCCTGGTCCTGTCTGGCCCGGGCCTGGCCGCCCTCCCCGATGATCCCGCCATCCTTGCCCATCTCGGCCTCAGCCCGGCCCAGCCTCCCCTGCCGCCGCGCATCGGCACCCTCGTTCCCGGCGAGGCCGCCGAGCAGGCCGGCCTCAGGCCCGGGGATCTGATCCTCAGCACTGGAGGGGAGCCCATCGCCACCTGGGACGAGTGGGTGAAGTTGGTGCGTGACCACCCCGGCCAGCCCCTGGCGCTGCGTCTGGCGCGGGGTGGGGAAGAACTGGAGATCAAGCTCACCCCCCGCCCGGTGCCGGGGTCCGCCGGAGAGATCGGCCGGGTCGGCGCCGGGGTCGAGGTGCCTGAGGCGCTGCTGGCGCAATATCGGGCCGAGGTCCGCCTGGGACCCCTTGATGCCGCCCAGGTCGCCGTCGCCAAGACCCTCGACATGAGCTGGCTTATGCTCAAGGTGATGGGCCGCATGCTTACCGGTCAGGCCTCGGTGGAAAACCTCAGCGGCCCTATTTCCATTGCCGAGAGTGCCGGGCGCAGCGCCAGTGATGGCGTGAATCACTTCATCAAGTTCCTGGCCGTGGTCAGTATCAGTCTCGGCGTGCTCAACCTCCTGCCCATTCCCCTGCTGGATGGCGGGCACCTGCTCTTTTTCCTGGTCGAGGCCGTCAAGGGCAGCCCCCTGTCGGAACAACTGCAGATGCTCGGCCAGCGCATCGGGGTGATCCTCATCGCCGCCCTCATGTCCCTGGCCTTTTACGTCGACCTCCAGCGCCTGTTTGATTAGCACTGAAGATCCCCGCAGCGTCTTTCAGCCTCAGGGGCACGGCGAGATCCGCCACCAAAGTCAGCACCGCAGTGCCTCGGCCCGGACCAGGGTGGTTTTGTTCGGGGTGCCCTTGGCCTATACTAGCCGGCCACTATTGATGGCCGCCCGGGGTGGCGGCCAACTCCACGGGGGAAAGGGTGTTGGGAATCTCCAGACTGGTTATTGCCGGCCGGCCGCCGATGGGGCCTGGCCGCGCCGGACAGGGTGCCGCCGCATCGCTGGCGCCATGTCGGGGCCCCGCCTCGGCGGCTCCCCGTTCCCGTTTGCTTCCCCTGATCCTTCTGGCCCTGAGCCTCTGGCTCCTCGGCGGGGGTAGTGCCTGGGCGGATACCTTCAAGGTGAGTGATATCCGTATCGAGGGCCTGCAACGCATCTCCGCCGGCACTGTCTTCAGCCTGCTGCCCGTCAAGATCGGGGATAGCACCACGGACGAGGTCACCGCCAAGAGCATTCGCGCCCTCTACGCCTCCGGCTTTTTCGAGGATGTCAAGGTCGAGCGGGAGGGCACCGTCCTGGTGGTGACCGTCCAGGAACGGCCCACGGTGGCCGAGATCATTCTCAGCGGTAACAAGGATCTCGACGAGGAGCAGCTCCGCGCTGCCCTCAAGGAGATCGGCCTGGCCGAGGGGCGGGTCTTCGACAAGGCCATCCTCGACCGCATCGAGCAGGAGCTTAAGAACCAGTATTTCTCCCGCGGTAAGTATGGTGTCGAGGTCCAGACCACGGTCTCCCCCCTGGAGCGTAACCGGGTGCGGGTGACCATCGACGTCATTGAGGGGCTCACCGCCCGCATCAAGCAGATCAACATCATCGGCAACGATGCCTTCCCGGAGAAGGAGCTCTTGGGGTTGTTCAAACTCGGCAAGTCCGACTGGATGTCCTGGTACAGTAAGAATGACCAGTATTCCAAACAGAAACTGGGGGGCGATCTGGAGTCGCTACGTTCCTTCTACCTCGACCGGGGCTTTATCAAGTTCGAGATCAAGTCCACCCAGGTGTCCATCAGCGCCGATCGCAAGGACATCTACATCACGGTTGTGATCAAGGAGGGGGACATCTTCCTCGTCAGCGACATCCAGCTCGCCGGCGAACCGACCCTGCCCGCGGAGGAGGTCTTCCCCCTGATCCACATGCGCCGGGGCGAACCCTTCTCGCGCAAGGCGACCACCCAGAGCGCGGAGCGGATCTCCCGGCGGCTGGCGGACGAGGGCTATGCCTTCGCCAACGTCAACACCATCCCGGAGGTTGATGAGGAGAAGATGGAGGTCAAGGTCATCTTCTTCGTCGATCCGGGCAAGCGCGTCTACGTCCGCCGCGTCAACATGAAGGGCAACACCAAGACCCGGGACGAGGTCCTGCGGCGCGAAATGCGGCAACTGGAGGCCTCCTGGTTCTCCTCGGAGCTGGTCCGGGAGTCCCGCGAGCGCTTGCAGCGCCTAGGCTTCTTCGACGACGTCAGCATCGAGACCCCCGCCGTGCCCGGCTCCCCGGATCAGGTCGACGTGGACGTCACGGTCAAGGAGAAGCCCTCCGGCAACCTCATGGCCGGCGTCGGCTACTCCCAGACCCAGGGCATCATCTTCAACACCAGCGTGACCCAGAACAACTTCCTGGGCACGGGCAAGCGTGTCTCCTTCGCCTTCAACACCAGTGACGCCAACCGGGTATTCGAGCTGGGCTACAACAACCCCTACTACACCATCAACGGTATTAGCCGCGGCTTTACCCTCTCTTATCGGGAGACCAATTACGAGAACCTGGATCTGGCGCGCTACTCGACCGATCAGGGCATCGCCGGCATCAACTTCGGCCTGCCGATCTCGGATGTCAGCCGCGCCAGCCTGGGCCTGCAGTACCAGTACATCAAGCTCAAGCCGGGTGACTCGGTGGTGGCGGACGATTTTGTCCTCCAGAATGGTGACACCTACAACGACTATGTGCTCAACGCGGGTTATCTCAAGGACTCCCGCGATACCACCGTCTTCCCGACCAAGGGCGTGCTGCAGAATCTCGCCCTGGAGTTGTCGGGACCGGGCAGCGACCTGGAGTACTGGCGCCTGACCTATCGCCATCGCCATTACTTCCCCCTGGCCCGGCGTTACACCCTCAACCTGCGGGCCGACCTTGGCTATGGGGATGGGTACGGCGATGCCACCAGCGGTCTGCCCTTCTTCGAGAACTTCTATGCCGGCGGTCCCCGCTCCGTGCGCGGCTGGCAGGAGAACACCCTGGGCCCCCGCGAGGTCACCGGCGAGCAGTATCCCATCGGCGGCAACATCAAGATCGTCGGCAGCGCCGAGCTCTACATGCCCCCGCCCATCTCCGGGGAACTGGCCGACACCATCCGCGTTAGTGCCTTCTTCGACTTTGGTAATGTCTGGACGACCAACGACATGAATGGCCTCATTGCCCCCGACGGCTTTGATCTGGGCGATCTGCGCTATTCCGCCGGCGTGTCGCTGGTCTGGCTGTCCCCCGTCGGCGTCATCTTCGCCAGCGCGGCCTACCCCATGAACGAACAGGAAGGTGACGATACCCAAATCTTCCAGTTCGGCCTGGGGCAGAACTTCTAGATCGGCCGGGTCGCCAGGCCCCAGCGCGAGGTGTTGCTGATGTTCAAGTCGTTCCCCCTCCCGGTCGTCGCCCTGGGCGCGGCCTTGCTCGGCGCGGCGGGCCCCGCCCTCGCGGTGAACTACATCATCGGCGCCATCGACCCGGATCGCATCGTCGAGCGTTCACCCCAGTACGAGCAGGCGCGCAACGAGCTGCAGCGGGCCGTGGCCGAGCGGGAGCTGAAGTTGCGGGAACAGCAGGAGGAGCTCACCGCCCTGCAGGAACGGCTGGAGCGGGACGCCCCCCTGATGGGCAACGACGAAGTCCAGCGCCTGACCAACGACATCCGCAATCGCGACCGCAAGCTCAAGTACGCCCAAGGCGAGGCCCGCGAGGACCTGACCTTGCGCCAGAACGAGATGCGCACCAAGCTCGGCAAGCAGGTCGAGGAGGTGGTGACCGAGCTGGCCAAGGAGCGCGGCATCGACCTCATCGTTAGCGGCAAGGATGTCTTCTACTTCAGCGAACGCATCGACATCTCCGACGAGGTGGTGGAACGGATGCGGGCCAAGCACCAGGCCAAGTAGGCCTGCCGCGGCTACCCCGACCCTTTCCCCCAGCTCCTGCCCAGCCACGGCGGTCCAAGACCTTGGAATACTCCCTCGGCGAACTCGCCCGGCGCCTCGGGCTGACCCTGGCGGGGGATCCCGCCGTCCGCGTTGGCCGGATCGCCCCCCTGGCGGAGGCCGGGGCCGGGGACCTCTGCTTCTACGCCGACAAGAAGTACCGTGACGCCCTGGCCGCAACCCAGGCCGGTGCCGTGATCCTCGCCCCGGCGGACCAGGCCCTGTGCCTGGTGCCGACCCTGGTCGGCGACAATCCCTACCTGGCCTATGCCCACGCCGGCTGGCTGCTCCACCCCCCGCCCGCGGCGCCCCAGGGGCGCCACCCCAGCGCCGTGGTTGATGCCTCCGCCCGGGTGGATCCCAGCGCCTGGATCGGGCCCTGCGCGGTGGTGGAGGCCGAGGCCGAGATCGGCCCCGGGGCCTTCATCGGCCCGGGCTCCGTCGTTGGCCCCCGGTGCCGGGTGGGGGCCGAGACGCGCCTAGTGGCCCGGGTGACCCTCTGCCCCGAGGTGCGCATCGGCCGTCGCGCCTTGCTCCAGCCGGGCTGCGTCATCGGTCGTGACGGGTTCGGCTTCGCCCGGGACGGCCGGCGCTGGTTCCGTATGCCCCAGCTCGGTAGCGTCGAGATCGGCGATGACGTCGAGATCGGCGCCAATAGCTGCGTCGATCGTGGCGCCCTCCAGGACACGGTGATCGCTGCCGGGGCCAAGATCGACAACCTGATCCAGATCGGCCATAACTGCCGCATCGGCGAGAACACCGCCATGGCCGCCTGTTCCGGCATCTCCGGTTCCACGCGCATTGGCAACGACTGTACCATTGGCGGCGCCGTGGGCATGGCCGGCCACCTGGAGATCGGCGACAACGTCCATTTCACCGGCATGGCCATGGTCACCCGCTCCTTCCCGGAACCCGGGGTCTACAGCAGCGGCATCCCCGCCATGCCCAACGCCGACTGGCGCAAGAACGCCGCCCGCTTCCGCCACCTGGACGAACTGACCCGGCGGGTCAAGCAACTGGAGGCCGCCCTGGCCACCCTGACCACGGCGGCCCTACCGGCTGGGGGTGAGGCCCCCGCTGGCTCATCCCCCTCGACCCCCAGCCCGGAACGGGAACCGGATTAGCCGGTCCGCGGCCGCGTCCCACCCCCGAGCCCCTCACCTTAGGGAGACAACCTTGAACACGATGGACATCCATGAGGTCCTCAGACACCTGCCGCACCGCTATCCCTTCCTGCTGGTCGACAAGGTCCTGGATTATCAGGTCAACGATTACCTGGTCGCCCTCAAGAACGTGACCTTCAACGAGCCCTTCTTCACCGGCCATTTCCCGGTCAAGCCCATCATGCCCGGCGTCCTCATCATCGAGGCCCTGGCCCAGGCCACCGGGCTCCTGGCCATGGAATCCCGACCGGAGGAGGTCGGTTCTAAGCTCTACTACTTCGTCGGCATCGACAAGGCACGCTTCAAGCGCCCGGTAGAACCCGGCGACCAGCTCATCATGACCGTCAAGCTACGCGCGGTGCGTCGCGGCATCTGGATGTTCACCGGCGAGGCCATGGTCGACGGCAAGCTGGCGGCCTCCGCCGACATCATGTGCACCGCCAAGGACTTCTAGGCATGATCCACCCCACGGCCCTCATCGACCCGGCCGCCGAACTGGAGGCAGAGGTCGAGGTCGGCCCCTACGCCATCATCGGCCCTGGGGTCCGGATCGGTCGTGGCACCCGCATTGGCCCCCACGCCGTGCTGCGGGGACCTACCCGCATCGGGCGGGACAACCAGATCTTCCAGTTCACCTCTGTCGGCGAGGCCCCCCAGGACAAAAAATACGCCGGGGAGGCGACGTCCCTGGAGATCGGCGACCGCAACGTGGTGCGGGAGTTCGTCACCCTGCATCGCGGCACCGCCCAGGACGCCGGGGTGACCCGGATCGGCAACGACAACCTCTTCATGGCCTACGTTCATGTCGCCCACGATTGCCAGGTCGGCGATAACGTCATCATGGCCAACGCCGTGACCCTGGCGGGCCACGTCAAGGTGGAGGACTGGGCCATCCTCGGTGGCTTCACCATCATCCATCAGTTCTGCCGCATCGGCGCCCATTGTTTCTCCGGCGGGGGCTCCGTGGTGTCCCAGGACATCCCCCCCTTCGTCCTGGTTAACGGCCATCCCGCCCGGCCGCGGGGAATCAACAGCGAAGGTCTGCGGCGGCGCGACTTCAGCCCCGCCGCCGTCGCCGCCATCAAGCAGGGCTATCGCCTGCTCTACAAATCCCGGCAACGGCTGGAGGAGGCCCTAGTGGCCATGCGCGCCCTGGGTAGTCCGGAGGTGGACCGCCTGGCGGACTTCGTCGCCAACAGCCCCCGCGGCTTCGTCCGCTGAACCCTGGCCCCGGGATGCGCATCGGCATCGTCGCCAACGAGCCCTCCGGCGACCAGTTGGCGGCCAGCCTTATCCGCGCCTTGCGGGAACTGCGACCGGAGGCCAGCTTCATCGGCGTCGCCGGGCCGCGCATGCAGGCCGCCGGCTGCGTCACCCTGGTGGATCAGGAGCGTCTGGCGGTCATGGGCCTGGTCGCCGTCCTGCGCCACCTGCCCGAGGTGCTGCGCCTGCGCCGCCAGCTAGGCGACTACTTCCTCGCCCAACCACCGGACCTCTTCGTCGGCGTCGACGCCCCGGACTTCAATATGACCCTGGAGCGGCGCCTGCGCCGGGCCGGCATCCCCACCGCCCACCTGGTCAGTCCGACGGTCTGGGCCTGGCGTCCGGGGCGGGTCAAGGGCCTGCGCCGCGCCGTGGACCTGGTGCTGAGCATCTTCCCCTTCGAGGAGCCCTTCCTGCGTGAGCGGGAGGTGCCAGTCCGCTATATCGGCCATCCCCTGGCGGATGACATCCCCCTGGAGACAGACCGTGCCGCCGCCCGCCAGGCCCTTGGTCTGCCGGCGGCGGGTCCGGTCATCGCCCTCTTGCCCGGTAGCCGCGCCAGCGAGGTCGGCCTCCTGGCCCGGCCCTTCCTGGAGACGGCGGCCTGGTGCCTGGCCCGTCGGCCCGACCTGCGCTTTGTCGTCCCCTTGGTGTCGCCGCGGTTGCGGGCCCTGTTCGAGAAGATCCTGGCGGAGAGCGGGCTGGGGCCCCGATTCGCCCTGACACCAACAAACCCCGCCACGGCCGACGGCGGCCCCCCACGTCGGGGAGAGGCGATCCCGGCAACCACCTCCGTCCTCGTCCTCGTCGATGGCCAGGGGCGGGAGGCCATGACCGCCGCCGATTTGGTCCTGTCCGCCTCGGGGACCGCCACCCTGGAGGCCCTGCTCCTCCAGCGCCCGCTGGTGGTGGGTTACCGGGTCGACCACCTAACCTACTGGCTGGTCAAGACCCTCAAGTTAATCAAGGTCCCCCATGTGGCCATGGCCAATCTGCTGGCGGGGGAGGAACTAGCCCCGGAATTCCTCCAGGACCGCTGCCGGGCCGAGTTGATGGGGCCGGCCCTGCTGGCCCTGCTGGATGATCCGCCCCGGGTCGCCGCCATTCGCGCCACTTATGCCCGCATTCATCGCGACCTGCGCCGGGATGCCAGCCTCCAGGCGGCCCGGGCGTTGCTGGAACTGGTCCCTGGGGGCTGAGCGACCCAGGGTTCTGAACGGTAAGGCTTAACGTAGCAGGTTTCCCTGTGCTGGAAGGCGCCAAAAGCGGATTTATTGGCCATCCCGGGTCGGGTGACGTCTGACGGGGGACGCCGTGAATCCATCCTTGGAGGCTTGGCAACCGCATCCATGCGGTTGACACCCCCGTCAGACGTCACCCGACCCTCCTTCCGTATACCAAAGGCCCCTACGGCTGCTACGACCGACCGGGTCGCTACCGAAGAAGATACCCTACCAGCGCATGACCGCCGCCCACGCTAACTGTCAGGAGGCAGGTCACCCCCCCTGATAATGAAAGACATTCCCGTGACTTTCACGCTAACTGTCATGAGGCCCCAGACCACATCCCTGAGCATGAAAGGCTTCCCCGTGAATTTCACGCTAAGGCTGGTCACTGGTCGAGTGGAGGCTCTGCAAGAAACCTGGCTGGAGTGATAACTGATGATCCCACTGCTCTCCCCTGGTCAGGACGTCTGGGCCCGCACCCCTGGGGTCGCGGGTGTCGACGAGGCCGGCCGGGGTCCCCTGGCGGGTCCAGTCACCGCGGCCGCCGTCATGCTTGACCCGACACGGCCCATCGCCGGCTTGGCAGACTCCAAGCGACTGACCGCCGCCCGCCGTGAGGCCCTGGAGACCGAGATCCAGACCCGGGCCCTGGCCTGGGCCGTCGCCGCGGCCAGCCCGGAGGAGATCGATACCCTCAACATCCTGCAGGCCAGCCTCCTGGCCATGCGGCGCGCCGTCGTGGCCCTGGGCCGCGTCCCCGACCTGGCCCTGGTGGACGGTAACCGCTGCCCGACGCTGGATTGTCCCGTCCAGGCCATCGTCGGCGGGGACGGCAAGGTGGCGGCCATCGCCGCCGCCTCCATCCTGGCCAAGGTCGCCCGGGACCGGGAGATGGTCCGCCTCGATGCCCTCTACCCTGGTTATGGCCTGGCCATTCACAAGGGTTATCCCACCGCCGGGCACCTGGCTGCCCTGCGCGCCCTGGGCCCCTGCGCAATTCATCGCCAATCCTTCCGTCCCGTACGCGAGGCTGAGGACGGCCGGTGCTGAAATCGCCCCGGTAGAGTAGAGTCAATGTGAAGCACGCCAGCGAGCCTGGCACCCAGCGGGGTATGACTCACCCCCGATGATAGTCAGCGTGAAACATCTTTAGCGGAGACCCCCATCTTCTGGGGTGTAGCTGGCTCACCTCATGACATTGTGAGCAGAGATGGAGGTGCCGGTACTCGAGGGGTAATGGCGTTCCATGCTCCCTTTGAATGACAACTTTTCACTTCCCCGCGTGTCTTCATCACCTGTGCCGTACCAGCTCTCTGGCCGGGGCCTTATCCGAAGTCTGCTAGTGTCGGTCTCGGTGGCGGTAAGGGAGGGGCGGGTGACGTCTGGCGGGGGTGTCGACCGCAGGGATGCGGTCGTCAAGCCTCCAGGGACGGATTCACGGCGTCCCCCGCCAGACGTCACC
>SACH01000424.1 GCA_009928645.1 Gammaproteobacteria bacterium
CGCAAGCGACTACCCATCGGCATCCAGACCTTTCGCGAGATCCGCGAAGGTGGCTATTACTATGTGGACAAGACCGGCTTTGCCCTGCGCCTGATCGAGGAAGGCAAATACTATTTCCTGTCACGCCCGCGGCGCTTCGGCAAGTCCCTGTTCCTCGATACCCTGGCCGAACTGTTCAGCGCCAATCAGATTCTGTTCGCGGGACTCGCGGCCGAGGACCGCTGGCGCTGGGACTGGGGCCGGCGCTACCCGGTGATCCGCTTGAGCTTCGCGGACGGCGTCTTGCAAAGCCGTGCAGAGTTGGATAAGAAGATCGCCGAGTTGCTCAGCGACAACGAGGCCAGGCTCGGGGTCAGGAGCAGCCATAACAGTGTCTCCGGGCGCTTTCACGGCCTGATCAGCGCCGCGGCGGCTCACTATGGCGAGCGGGCGGTGGTCCTGGTGGACGAATACGACAAGCCCATCCTCGACAACCTGACCCAACCCGACCGGGCGCGGGAGATGCGCGACGGCCTGCATAACCTCTATTCGGTGATCAAGGGCGCCGACGCCGACCTGCGCTTCGCCTTCCTGACGGGGGTGAGCAAGTTCAGCACGGTGAGCCTGTTCTCGGGGCTCAACAACCTGAATGACATTACCGTGGATGAGCGCTATTCCGCCATCTGTGGCTACACCGAGGCCGATCTCGACGTCATCTTCGCCCCCGAACTCGCGGACCTGGACCGCGAGCAGATCCGGACCTGGTACCACGGCTACCACTGGACCGGCGAGTCGGTCTACAACCCCTTCGACCTGCTGCTGTTATTTCAGAAACGCCGCTTCCGCCCCTGGTGGTTCGAGACCGCAACGCCTACCTTCCTGGTGGATCTGCTGACCGAACGCCAGACCTTCATCCCCCGGCTGGAGAACCTGATCACTAGCGAGCACCAATTCGCGCCGCCACCGGTATTTCACCAGGACGCGTGACAGGATCTGGCACCAACATGGGTGGGGTGTCAATTGCTCCGCAGTTTGGCGCAGGGTCTTGAAGAAGGCAGCGATCTCACGACAAACCTGCTCCACCCATGGCGCCTGGGCAGGGGGATGGCTGATGGTGAGGCGCGTCTGGCCGGCATGACGGGTGACCCGCGCCGGGGCCTGGAGCAGGAGGGGCCGGCTGGTAATGGCTTCGGTGTGCTGATGCGGGGTGACCAGGCGCACGAAGAGGCTCCCCCCGTTGTCGGTCAGGGCGGTGAGCCGCGCCATGAAGCAGCAGCGCTTGAGGTCGCGGGTGGTGAAGCCACCCCAGCCCCCGTGATTTTTCAGTTCATCACAGGTATTTTCCGCATCGGCGCGGTCGCGGTACCCCTGGGGGCGAGGGTCAGGATCTCCTGGGGCAACGAGGTGATCAGCACGGCGTATTCGTAGACGATGACCTCATTGGTGAGATCGGCCAAGCCCACACGCAATGGGTTGGGATCCCCCTCATCCACCACCGGATACCCGCAACGTCGCTACGAAAGAGCGGAACCAGGCCGCGGATCAGCTTGAGGCCACCAATGACCCTATCCTTATCTTTAAATCGTCCAAGGTAATCTTTGAAGGCGACAAGCCGTCGATGATCGAGGGCGCATTAACCTTCCGGAGCATTACCAGGCCGTTGACCCTAAAAGTGACCCAGTTCACCACCCTGACCCACCCCGTACTAAATAAGGACGCCATCAGCGCTAGTATCACGACCTATATCAAACGCGGCGAGTTCAATCCCGGTAAGGACGACCCTAACCACGGCGAAGAGATGCCAATCACGGTTGCCTTCGAGGCGATCAAGGACTGAGGGCCCAGCAGGCGGTGTCGGCGCGGGCGAAATCCACCGCCACCACCTTGAACTCCGGGGTGAGGGTGAACTCGTCCCCCACGTCGCTGGTGAGGTGGTTGATGGCGGCCTCCGGGAAGTGAAAGCTGGTGTAGAGGACACCGGGACTGACCAGGTCGGACAGGGCCGCCTTGACCAGGGTCTCCGCCCGGGGGGAGATCAGGCGCACCAGGTCGCCGGCGACGATGCCCTTGGCCTGGGCGTCCTCCGGATGGACGTAGAGCAGGTCCTCCCGCACCAGCTCGGCGTTGGGGGTGCGGCGGGTCATGGTGCCGCTGTTGTAG
>SACH01000425.1 GCA_009928645.1 Gammaproteobacteria bacterium
CCCCATTGGCGGTGCGGGCCAGGCGCCCGGCCCCCAGGCGTAGCCCCAGGTGCCTGGCCAGGTCGAGGGGCAAGGCCACATCCGTCGCCCCGGTATCGATCAGGAAGACCACCGGTTCGCCGTTGATGTGTCCCGGGGCGACGTAATGCCCCGCCCGGTTGCGCGCCAGCACCACCTGGGGCCGCCCCCCGGCGTCCAGGCTGACCGCCAGATCCCGATTGGGGTTGTCCTGGGCATCCATCCAGCGTTGGAAGAACAACACCAGCAGGGCCAGGCCGACGATCCAGGCGCCAAAGAGCATGGCCCGGCCGATACGGGAGGGGGTGTCGTCCAGGCTGGGTCTTTCGGGGCTCATCTCGATCCTGCCAATCCTTCAATCCTGTCTGGTACTGCTTGAACCCAAATGGGGCTTTTCAACCGCCAGCGGCGCGTTTTCGCACTAACTGCCCGACGACCCCATGGACGGCATGCTAAGGAAAGGCTCCAGATATCGCTAGCGAGGTAATGAGTGGGTCCTGAACTGTCAACTGGTAAGGCGCCGGTAAATGTCCGCCACCTTGGCCGGTAGGCGGGCGATATCGGCGACCACGGTAAAGTTGGCGGCGCCATACATGTGCGGCAGGTATTCGGGCCCCTCCTCGTCGATAGTGATGCAGAAGGGGTGGATGCCGGCCAGGCGCGCCTCGAACAGGGCTTGGCGGGTGTCCTCGATGCCGTACTGGCCGCGGTACTGGGGGTCATAGTCGTCCGGTTTGCCATCGGACAGTGTGATGAGGATGCGGGTGCGTGCCTCCTGTTCCGCCAGCAGCTTGCACAGATGGCGAATGGGGGCCCCCATGCGGGTGTAGTCGTGGGCCTCGATGCCGCCGATGCGGCCCCGGGCGTCGGCGTCATAGGGCTGGTCGAAGCGTTTGACGGTGAAGACCTCGCAGCGGTTGCGGGTCCAGCCGGAGAAGCCGTAGATGGCGAAACGATCCCCCAGGGTCTCCAGGGCCTCGGCGAGCAGGATCAGGGCCTCGCGCTCCGCCAGGTTGATCCAGCCCTGGGTGGACCCGGACATGTCGACCATGAAGCAGACGGCGATGTTGCGATCGTCGCGGCTCTGGCGGATGAAGAGGCGGTCGGTCATCTCCAAGCCGGCGCGCTGGTCGGCATGGGCCTCCACCAGGGCGTCGATGTCCACGTCCTCGCCCTGGGGTTGGCGGCGCAGCAGGCAATCCTCGCCCCGCAGGACCTCGAAGGTGCGACGGATGGACTTGACCAGGCCACCGTATTTAGCCAGGGTGGCGCGGTGGAAGTCCGGGTCGATGCGCTGAATGGGGTATTCACGCAACTGGCACCAGCCCTTGCGGTGGTGCTGGCGTTTGTAGTCCCACTCATCGTAGCGGAAGACACCCGCGGTGCCGGCGTCCACCCCGCCGCGGTCCAGGTCCGCGTCCTGATCCAGGCCACGTTTATAAAGCCCGGGACCGGCGGCCACCAGATACTCGGGGGGAATCTCGCCCTGATCCTGGAGGATGCTCTCCATGAGGGCGATCACGCCCTCGGGCGGGGCCAGGGGCTTGCCATCGAGGAACAACTGAAAGCGGAAGCCCTCGGGCTGGTCCGGGTCGGGCTGACGCGCCATGGCCAGCCGGGCGCGGGTCTCGGCGAGGGTTTCCTCCCGGCCGGTCTCGTTGGCGGGCGGGGCGCCATCCTGCTCCTCGATCAGCTTGGCGAGGGCGATGCGAAACTGGTCGCGCTCCCGGGCGGCGCGGATCTCCAGGCAGGTGCGCACGGCCTCGGGCCTGAGTTCGCCCCGGTAACAGCAGGCCGGTAGCCGGTTGGTTAACGCGGCGGCAAAGGACTGGGAGTGAGGCTGCCCAGAGGACGGTGGCGCTTTCTGGCCGACCAGGCGCTCCAAAAGCGCCAGGCTGTCGATGAGACGGGCGGTGGGATCGGTCAGGGGACGGGTCAACTCCGGCCAGTCCGCCCAATCGGGATCGGGGCCATCCAGGGCCGCGCCCAAGGCGAGCATGTCACGATGGAGGCCGGGCAAGTCGCGGGCGATGCAGGCGTCCAGGCGGACCGTTTCCAGGGCGTGCAGCAGGTCTAGGTCCTCCTCCCGCAGCCGGCCACTGGCCAGGGCCTCCAGCAGG
>SACH01000426.1 GCA_009928645.1 Gammaproteobacteria bacterium
GGCCCAGGGTCCCTGCGTACTGGTGCTCCACGGTCTGGAGGGCTCGCTCGACTCGCACTATGCCGGGGGCACGCTCTCCGCCCTGGCCGCGGCCGGCTATCGGCCGGTGTTCATGTATTTCCGCGGCTGTAGCGGGACCCCCAACCGCCTTCCCCGCGGCTACCACTCGGGCGCCACCGAAGACCTGCTGAGCGTGTTGGCACACCTGGCGGGGAGGCTCAGCGAGCCGCCCTACGCCGCGGTGGGTTACTCGCTGGGGGGGAACCTGCTCCTCAAATACCTGGGCGAGCGGCCACCCCCCATCCCGCTGCGGGCGGCGGTGGCGATCTCGGTGCCATTTCGGCTGGGGGATGCGGTGGGGCGGCTCGAGCGGGGATTCTCGCGGCTCTACCAGCGCCACCTGGTGGGGCGCCTGCGGGCATCCTACCAGCACAAGTTCGCCACCCTCCCCTCCCCCTTGGGAGTGGATGTCTCACGGCTCCGGAGCTTCTTCGCCTTCGACGACCAGGTCACTGCCCCGCTCCATGGCTTCGCCGGGGCCCACGACTATTACAACCGCTGTAGCTGCCGCCAGTTCCTGGCGGGGATTACGACCCCCACCCTGATCCTCCATGCCCGCGACGACCCCTTCATGTTCCCCAGCACCTTTCCCAGCACCGCCGAGCTCGGCCCGGCGACCACCCTGGAAGTCTCCGAGCGGGGCGGGCATGTGGGCTTCGTCTCGGGGCGCCTGCCCTGGCAGCCCCGGTACTGGGCTGAGGAGCGGCTGGTGGCCTTCCTGGATCAGGTCCGCTATGGCTGATGTCGGGAATGGGTGTAGGTCTCGGGGTGCTCCCACTCCTGCTCCCACACCGGCAGGGGCTGGCTGCGCATACCGGTCCCCAGCAGCCCGTCGTTGGCGATGTCGGCCAGCTCCAGCTCAGTATCGAGGAAAGGGCCGTGGGCGCCGGAAAGCAGCAGGACCACGGCGGCGTGCCTATCCGGTCAGAAGTGGCTACGGGCGCGGCTGCCGAACAGCCGCGCGCGGCGGACGGGGAAACGCTGCTCGGCCCGGGCGACGAAAGCCGTTATGGCGCCCAGGGTCGCCGAATCGGGGAATGTGTGTCGACAGGAACGATCTCCTGGGGCCACGCCGCTACCCACCCTTCCAGGTGAAGCCGGCCTACTACCCCGAGGCGTGCCTGCTTATCAAGGCCATCAATGTCCAGGCACGCCACGACCAACTGGAAATTCCCCCGGAGTCGCGCAAGGTGCGCCTGGTCGTCTCCGCGGGCATCGAGGGGTTAACCCCCACCGGTCTGTTCTTCGTGCGGATGTTGCAGGCTGGCGATGACATGTTCAGCCGCTGGATGGTGAGTTTGGCCGCGGTGGCGGTCCCGGGCCGCCCCGCCAAGGAGGACCTCGCCGCACTCGCTAACAAGGAGGCTGCGGCTGGGCAAGCACAGGAGGGTGGCGAGCGTACTGCCCCGGCCGCGGTCAGTAACTCCGCCAATCCCGGTAACCTCCACTGATTCCAGGGGGTGCTATGCCCGCATCTCCGTTGACCGCCAGGCAAGGCAATGTCGTGCTGACTGGCGCAACTGGACAAACAGGACCATGCAAGCCGCCTGGATATGCTCCAGGCTCACGATCAAGCTCACGATCAAAATACACCCGCTCCCAGCGACGACTGGCCGCGGCAGGTCGGAAACGCCATTGCCGTGGCGGCTGCGAGGCCGGCGTCATTCCGGCGCGGCCATGGCGCAACCTTGAGCCCGGCTGCCTGCTCAGCGGTGGCCACTTTCCTGAAAATCGGCCATCTCCCCCCATACCTGGAGATAGGCCTCATGCCTTTCCTCTTCATCCACGGTGGATTTGAAATTGGGATAGCGGATGCCCCGCACCGCCTCCGCCACCCGTTGCGCCACCTCCTCGCGGTCAATGCGGGCGCGGTAAAGGTAATCCGTCCCGCCCCCCACCTGTACCTGGGCCTGAGGAAAGATCCGGGTAATGTCCTCCTGGCGCCGGGCGCGTACCAGCAGGGTTGAGCCATCGCCTCCTTTGTCGACGATCGAGAGCATGCTATTGGAGAAAAAAATCCACATATTCGATCCTCCAGGTTGTTGAAGTAATGCGCAGACTCCGCGTACACAGAATC
>SACH01000427.1 GCA_009928645.1 Gammaproteobacteria bacterium
GCATAGCGGCCGGCCTGGAGCAGTCCCAGGATACCCTCCATGGGGTTTTGCTCCGTTGCAGTCGCCCGCCAGGTGACGCTGATGGTGCCGTCACGGAACTCCACCTCCACCGCACCACCCAGAGGGGCGTATGCCTTCTGATAATAGGCCGTGACCGCCTGACGGAAGGTGTGTGTCCGCAGCTTACGGGCCTTGGCGGGAAGCAGTGACAGATCGAAGCGTTTCTCCTCGATCTGGAAATGGATGGGTTGGGTGGTCATACGGCCGACTCCGGTGGTGGACTCTCTACCGGGACCCACTGGTACCAGCCGCTAAGGCCCAGGGTCTTGGCCCAGGCATCGACGATCTGGCGATCGGGCGTCCCTTCACCTGCAAAGAGGGCGGCAAGCAACTCGCGACCCACGGGTTCAAAACCCGCCGACTGATAAGGCACCGCCAGATGGGGAAGCCCAAACTATAGTGGACCCCGAATTTGAGACAGCCCCCTAAGATAGAGCGACAGTGAAGAGGGGTTCTCAAGATGCAGCGCAAACGCTACAGCAAAGAGTTCAAGGCCCAAGTGGCCATCGCCGCGATCAAAGGCCAGAAGACCGCCAACGAGCTGGCTTCGGAGTACGAGATCCATGTTAGCCAGATCAATGACTGGAAGAAACAGGCCCTGGCCGCGCTCCCGGAGGTCTTCGGCCAGCGCCAGCACCGCGAGGCCGAGGAACGGGAAGCGGAGCGTGACCGGCTCTACCAGCAGATTGGCAAGCTGCAGGTCGAGGTGGAGTGGCTCAAAAAAAAATCGGGTCAGCTGCTCTGAGCCTGGCGGCCAAGCGCGGGGCGGTTGAGCCCGGACACCCCCAGTTGAGCATCGCCCGACAGTGCGCGCTGCTGGGGCTGTCGCGCGCCAGCTACTACCGGGGTGAGCCCCTGGTTCAGGACCCCGCGGACACCCTGCGGCTGATGCGCCTGATCGACGAGGAATATACCCGCCACCCCTTCTACGGCAGCCGCAAGATGACGTCCTGGCTGCGCCGGCAGGGGTACGCGGTCAACCGCAAGCGGGTACGGCGCCTGATGCGGCGCATGGGCCTCCAGTCCGTGGCGCCCAAGCCCGGCACCTCGCGGCCCGCGCCGGCGCACCCGGTCTATCCCTACCTGCTGCGTGGGCTCGCGATCGTGCGGCCCAATCAGGTCTGGTGCACCGACATCACCTACATCCGCCTGGCGCATGGCTTCGTCTACCTCACGGCGGTCATGGACTGGTACAGCCGCGCTGTCCTATCTTGGGAGGTCTCGGTAACCATGACCGAAGAGTTCTGTATCAGCGCCTTGCGGAGCGCCTTACACGGTCATGGCCGGCCGGAGATCTTCAACAGCGACCAGGGCGCCCAGTTCACCAGCCAGGCCTTTACCGCGGTGCTCACCGACGCCGAGGTGCGGATCAGCATGGATGGCAAGGGCCGGGCGATGGACAATATCATGGTCGAACGGCTGTGGCGCACGGTGAAGTACGAGGAGATTTACCTCAAGGAGTACCGGCGGGTCAGCGACCTAATCGCCGCCCTTAAGGCCTACTTCTGGTTTTATAACCATGAGCGGCCGCATCAAAGCCTGGCGGGGGCCACCCCGGTCCAGGTTCATCGCGGCGCGGTCCAGCTGGCGGCCTGAGGGCGGTCGGGGCGGACTCCGTGGGGATAACGCGTGCATGCCGCTAGCGGCCGTGTGGGAAAGCCGGGGACAACCCGCTGGGGCGGGTTGTCCCCACCTTTCCCACACTCATGCACCCGTTATCCCCACTCCGCCGCGCGACCCCTCTCTCAGAATGAGGACGCCTGCGGCGCAATCACCACCAATTTTTTTATATCTTATTTTGGGTGGGGTGCTGTCTTGACAGAGGGGTCCACCTCAGACATCAGCCCCTCATCACGGCCACGGATAGGCTGGCCCCGGCCCAGGCCAGGACGGGCAGCCGCTCCAACGGTTTGGCTTCGATGGGTAGTAGTCCATCCCCCTCTCCCCCACCCCTCCCGCGCCAGGGGGGAGGGGCTTGAGCTAGATGCCAGCGTGTCGTGCCCAGAATTCGGCGGGCGTCACGACGGGGTAATCCCCCGCCAACGCCAAAAGATCCTTATCCCCGGTGAT
>SACH01000085.1 GCA_009928645.1 Gammaproteobacteria bacterium
CGTCCCGGTAATAGCCCGTCACCGGCTCGACCTCCGAGCAGGACTCCAGCGGCTCGCCCAGCACGTTCAGGGCCTCGTCTCTGCGGTAAAATCCACAATCCATCGCCAAATCCTCTGTTCTTAGGGTGTCTAGGTCATCCCCAGATGGGGGTGCGCGGCGGCCCTGCAAACCGCCAGTCAACTCATCGCGGCCCGCCGCAAAGTCGCGCCCGCTCTTTGCCGTGACCATGGCGCCGCCCGCAACCACCGCGCGCGCCCGGTTCGGCCTGGCCCGGCCATTCCGACAGCGTTGATCGTCTCGTCCCCTTTTGCCCACCGGTGCTCCCCATGCAAGCCGCCCGCGATCTCTTCTCTTACCGCAAGCACTGGGCCCACAAGCTGGGCACGGCGCCGCAACTGCCCATGTCGCGGGCGGAGATGGACCTGCTGGGCTGGGATGCCTGCGATGTCATCATCGTCACCGGCGATGCCTACGTGGACCACCCCTCCTTCGGCATGGCCATCGTCGGGCGGCTGCTGGAGGCCCAGGGCTTTCGCGTCGGCATCATCGCCCAGCCGGACTGGCAGTCGGCCGAGGACTTCAAGCGCCTGGGGCGACCCACGCTCTTTTTTGGCATCACCGCCGGCAACATGGACTCCATGGTCAACCGCTATACCTCCGACCGACGGCTGCGTAGCGACGATGCCTACAGCCCCGGCGGCGAGGGGGGACGGCGGCCGGACCGGGCGGTGATCGTCTACGCCCAGCGGGCCCGGGAGGCCTACAAGGACGTTCCCATCGTCCTGGGCGGCATCGAGGCCAGCCTGCGGCGCATCGCCCACTATGACTACTGGTCGGACCAGGTGCGCCGCTCCATCCTGGTGGACGCCAAGGCCGACATCCTGCTCTATGGCAATGCCGAGCGCGCCCTGGTGGAGTTGGCCCACCGCCTGGCCCGGCGGGAGCCCATCGCCAGCATCCGCGACCTGCGCGGCACCGCCTTCCTGAGTCGTGGCTTGCCAGATGGCTGGGCGGAGCTTGACGCCAGCCGAATCGACGAGGCTGGGCCCGGTACCGCGTCGGTTTCTCATCCGAGCGCTCACCGCGATCCCCATCGGGACCCCTACCAAGTGGCCTGGCCGACCGCCGGGGACAAAGCCAGCCGTGCCAATGGGGACGACGCTCAGCCACAACTTAAGGCTGACAGCGGAAAGGACCAAACCAGCCACGCCGATGAAGCCCCCGTCCCGCGCCCACCCCTACCCACTGGTCAGGGCCTGGCCAACGTTGCAGCACTGAAGCCGGCGGTCGGCCCCCGACGCCCCGATCGCGCCCACACCGTCATCCGCCTGCCCACCTACGAGCAGGTCAAGACCGATCCTCTGCTCTATGCCCAGGCCTCCCGCCTCTTCCACTTGGAGACTAACCCCGGCAACGCCCGCGCACTGGTCCAGGCCCATGGCGACCGCGACGTCTGGCTCAACCCGCCGCCCATCCCCCTGACCAGTGCCGAGCTGGACCGGGTATACGAGCTGCCCTACAGCCGCCGGCCCCACGACGCCTATGAGGGGGCGCGCATCCCGGCCTGGGAGATGATCCGCTTCTCGGTGGCCATCATGCGCGGCTGCTTTGGCGGCTGCACCTTCTGCTCCATCACGGAACACGAGGGGCGCATCATCCAGAGCCGCAGCCAGGCCTCCATCCTGCGGGAGATCGAGGAGGTGCGCGACCGCACCCCGGGCTTCACCGGCGTCATCTCCGACCTGGGCGGCCCCACCGCCAATATGTGGCGCCTGGGCTGCCGCGACCCGGCCATCGAATCGGCCTGCCGGCGCCTGTCCTGCGTCTTCCCGGACATCTGCAAGAACCTGGGCACCGACCATAACCCCCTGGTCCAGATCTATCGCCAGGCCCGCGCCCTGCCGGGCATCAAGCGCATCCTCATCGCCTCCGGCCTGCGCTACGACCTGGCGGTGCGCTCACCGGCCTACATCCGCGAGCTGGCCACCCACCACGTCGGCGGCTATCTCAAGATCGCCCCGGAGCACACCGAACCGGGCCCCCTGGCGCTGATGATGAAGCCCGGCATTGGCACCTACGACCGCTTCAAGGCCCTGTTCGACCAGTACTCCCGGGAGGCGGGCAAGGAGCAGTACCTGATCCCCTACTTCATCGCCGCCCACCCCGGCACCCGGGACGAGGACATGCTGGCCCTGGCCCTCTGGCTCAAGCGCAACGGCTTCCGCCCCGACCAGGTCCAGGCCTTCCTGCCCACCCCCATGGCCCTGGCCTCCGCCATGTACCACACCAGCCTCAACCCCCTGAAGCGGGTGACCCGGGTCGGGGCCGAGCGGGTGACCCTGGCCCGGGGCGCGCGCCAGCGCCGCCTGCACAAGGCCTTCCTGCGCTATCACGACCCGGCGAACTGGCCCCTGCTGCGCGAGGCCCTGAAAAAGATGGGCCGTGCCGATCTCATAGGCAACGGCAAGCGCCACCTGGTGCCGGCCTGGCAGCCTGCCGGCAGCGGGGTCAAGGCGAACGAGGGCAGGTCGCCGGGGAAGCCTGGGATTGGTAGAAGCCGAAGGGATTGACGGCCTGGCTCACCCTTGAGCAGGGTCCGCTAGAGGCACATCAAGGAGAGCCGGTTGTCAGGCGGCAGTGATGTCGTCGTCTTCGCCCTGGCAGGTGAGGGCACTCATCCGCTCGCCGGTCGCGAGAAACGCTAACCGCCTGCTTTTAAGAGCCTTTGATCCAGTCTCAAGCCTTTGGCCGGGCCAGTGGCCACGGCGGCGGCATAGTCCGGATGGGCAGGGTTCAAGAGCAGGTTGCGCTCACCGGGCGTGATGGCGCTGGGGACGGACAGACCCACGGAGACGGCCTCGGCAACCCAGCGATCACCGATGGCGCGGGTGGAGGCCGGCACCGGCAGGACCGCGTAATCCGCTGGCACTTCCACCCAGGACTCGCAGGTGCAAATGGCCTCAGGCGCCACGGCCAGCTCCAGATAACGCCAGTGGCCACGCAGGACTATTTCCGCTTCCAGGTGCACCAGTAATTCGAGCATGGCCAGGGAGAGCGACTGGGCGGCATAAACCATGGCGACCCCCGGTGAATTCCAGCGTCCGCCATAGAGCCTGGCCCCTTCACCACTCATGGCCGAGTCCAGAAAGGCCTCATCAACCAGCCGGAACCAGGTCAAGAAAAGACCCCGTGGCGCAAGCGGCCAATCAGTTGCTCGACCTCACGGGCACCCACCTCAGTGTCGGCATAGGCCAGGGGACTATCCCCCCCCAAGACGGCTTTGGGAGTCGTGAGCCAATCCCGGGCTAATTTGGTATCCCGCAGCATTTCGGTGGCCAGGGCCAGAAGGCGCTCGATACGCAGGACACGCTCCGATTCCAGTCGATCGAGACGACCGGCCTGCCGTCGCCTGGCCAGGGTCCGCCCCGGGATGCCGGCCAGGGTGGCAAGTTCCTGGAGCGAAATCCCCAAGGGATCCCTCAACGCCTCCAATTCGGCGAAGGGCAAGCCCGCATAGACCCGTTCCCGCAGGAGCGCGGTTGGGGTCCGGAGAATAGGGGCAGGGGCGGCGCATGGCCGGGTTTCTTTCAGCGGAGTGGGGGCAGGCATGGGTGATCCCTTCGATTGAGCCATATGGCTCAATAATATTGGCCATCCGGCAGGACCGCAATGAGCATTACCACCAGCCCTCCTACCCCTACCCCTGATCCTCCAGCCCCCTGATCCTCCAGCCCCTGATCCTCCTATATGTCTTCCGGAGCGGAAACAGGTGCCCTGCACGATCTCGCTCTTCGCCCTTGACCCGGACGCTTCAGCGGCGGGAAGGGACCCTCCTAAGGTTCTACACTTGCTATGAAGTAGGGTTGAGGTATCAGCACGGGCGGCGATGACCGCGGGAGCCGGCGATGTTCGAATCAGCGGAACTGGGGCACAAAATCGATAAGGCCGACTTTCGGGAACGGGAACCCCGGCTGCGCGAGCAGTTGCTGGACGCCCAGTTCGATTTACGTGAGCAGGCCAGCTTTCCGGTGATCATCCTGGTCGGCGGCGTCGCGGGCGCCGGCGCCAGCGAGATCATCAACCTGCTTTATGAATGGCTGGACGCCCGCTTCCTGGCCACCCAGACCTTCAGCGCCCCCACCGACGAGGAGCGGGACCGGCCCTATATGTGGCGCTTCTGGCGGGTCCTGCCGCCCAAGGGACGCATCGGTATCTTCGCCGACTCCTGGTACACCGAAACCCTGGAGCGGGGCATGGCCGGGGAGATGTCCGCGGCCGATCTCGATCAGCGCCTGGACCAGATCAACCGCTTCGAGGCCATGCTGGTCAACGAGGAGGCCCTGGTCCTCAAGTTCTGGTTTCACCTGACCAAGCAAGGACAGCGGGAGCGGCTCACCGCCCTGGAAAAAGACCCCCGCTCGGCCTGGCGGGTGACCAAGGGCGACTGGCGCCAGCACAAACGCTACAACCGCTTGCAGGAGGTGGCGGGCCACCTGCTGCGACTGACCAACACCCCCTGGGCGCCCTGGGTGGTGGTCGACGGCAGCGACGACCGCTACCGGATGCTGCAAGTGAGCAGCGTCTTGCTGGGCGCCCTGCTGCGGCGCCTGGCCGACCCCCAGGATCAGAACTTCCCGGTGGCGCCGCCCATGGTGCCGAATATCGACCAACTGGACGTGCTGACGGCCCTCGACCTCACCCAGAAGCGGACGCGGGAGGACTATGAGGCGCAACTGGCCAAGTGGCAGGGGCGTCTCGGCGAGTTGGTCCGCCAGGACGGCTTCCGCCAGCGGGCCCTGATCCTGGCCTTCGAGGGCCAGGATGCCGCCGGCAAGGGGGGCGCGATCCGCCGGGTGACGGCGGCCCTCGACCCGCGCCAGTACCAGGTCGTGCCCGTCGCCGCCCCCACCGAGGAGGAGCGGGCCGAGCCCTATCTGTGGCGCTTCTGGCGCCACATCCCGCGCAAGGGCCGGCTGACCCTCTTCGACCGCACCTGGTACGGGCGGGTGCTGGTCGAGCGGGTCGAGGGGCTGTGCGGCGAGGCGGACTGGCTGCGCGCCTATGCCGAGATCAACGATTTCGAGCACGAACTGCACCAGGACGGGGTGATCCTGGTGAAATTCTGGCTGCAGATCAGCAAGGAGGAGCAGTTGCGCCGCTTCCAGGGGCGGGAGCAGGTGGCCTTCAAGCGCTTCAAGATCACCGCCGAGGACTGGCGCAACCGGGAGAAGTGGGACCTCTATCACCAGGCCGTGTGCGACCTGGTCGACCGGACCAGCACCGGCACCGCCCCCTGGACCCTGGTCGAGGCCGAGGACAAGTACTTCGCCCGGATCAAAATTCTGCGCACCATCTGCCAGCGCCTGGAGGAGGCATGGTGAAGCGGGGCTGGCAACCTAAGGATCCTGAAGACCGGTGAATCACCCTGCGCTCTGACCAGCGCCGGCTGATTGCCAGTTCCGCCCCGCGACTCACCCTGCGCGCGGGCGAGTCCTTTTCTTTCGATAACCCGCTGTGGTGGGGCCTGGGACAGGGTGTACCGGGTCACCCTGGAGAGCGGCTCGCCGGGGAATGCCGGCGTTATCGGACCGCCCTCTTCAGGTCGGCGTCGCTGTCCGCGTAGGTCGAGGCCACGGTCCGGAAGTCTTCCCGCAACGCGATGAAGGCGTCGAGCACGTCGGGGTCGAAGTGGCTGCCGCGACCCTGGCGCATGATCTCGACGGCCTGGTCGTGGGGCATGCCCTCCTTGTAGGGCCGCCGACTGATCAGGGCATCATAGACATCGGCCACCGCCATCAACCGGGCGGAAATGGGAATCTGGTCGCCGCTGGCGCCGGTGGGGTAACCGCTGCCGTCCCACTTTTCCTGATGGTAGTAGGCGATCTCCTTGGCGAGGTCGAGGAAGCTCACCTCCATGCCCAGATGCTTCTCGGCGGCGAGGATCGCGTCCCGGCCCAGGGTGGTATGGGTCTTCATGATCTCGAACTCCTCCGGGGTGAAGCGACCTGGCTTGAGGAGGATGTGATCGGGGATGCCGACCTTGCCGATGTCATGGAGGGGCGCGGACTTGAACAGCAGCTCGATGGTCTTTTCCGACAGAAAGTAGCCGAAACGCGGGTGGGTCTTGAGCCGGTTGGCCAGCAGCCGGACGTAGTGCTGGGTGCGGCGGATGTGGTTGCCGGTTTCGTTGTCCCGGGTTTCCGCCAGCGACGCCATGGCCAGGATGGTGACATCCTGGATCGCCTGTATCTCCCGGGTGCGGCGATTGACCTCGTCCTCCAGGAATGCGTTCTGGTCCCTGAGGAAATCGGCAGCCCGCTTGATCTTGAGGTGGGTTTCCACCCGGGCGAGGAGGATGGGCGGCGAGATCGGCTTGGTGATGTAGTCCACGGCGCCAAGCTCCAGGCCCAGGCGCTCGTCCTCGGTCTCGCTCATCGCGGTGATGAACATGACGGGGATCTCCCGCGTCGGCGGATGGGCCTTCAGTTCCCGGATGACGTCATAGCCGGAGAGTCCCGGCATCATGATATCGAGAAGGATCAGATCCGGCAGGGGATCGGCCTGGGCGATCTTCAGCGCCTTCTCCCCGTTGTTGGCGATCTTGACCTTGTACTGGTTCTTGAGCAGGCCCGACATCAGCGCGAGGTTGTTCGGCGTGTCATCCACCACCAGGATGGTGGCCTTGTTTGCGACATCGAGGTTATCCATCAGCCTTCCACATGAGGTAAACGGGGGGCCAGGGCTCTGCGGATTCAACCGCGGGTATCTGGCCCCACCGGGAGCGCGGCGAGGGCCGCGTCGAAATCGAAATCGCCGACCGCCGCCTCGACCCTGGCGAGGGCGGCCTGCAAGGGGGTGCCCTGGACCCGTTCCAGGAGTTCGTCGAGCACGTCGGCGGCTTCCGAATCGCTGTCTTCCAGCAGGGAACGCAATCGGGTCAGCAGGGCGTCGATCCGGGGCTGGTCGATGCCAGGTAAGTCGCTGTCTGGAGAGTAGATCTTAGGCAAGCTGTTCTCAGGCGGGACGTTCTCCGGTGAGAAGTTCGCCGGGGAGACCTTCGCCGGCGAGCCGTGCTTGGGTGAAACGTACTCAGGTGAGCCGTGCCCGGGAGGGCCATTAGGGGAGGACGCGCTCCCGATCACATCCATCCCTGTCGGCCTGAGTCCAGGCGGCCTAATCTCTGTCGTCTCCCTCCCTGACTTGGCCTTTGAGGCTCTCGGGGCTTTCGTTCCCAGCTTAAAGAGATCTTCGATGACCGGATCGAGTTCGCCCAGGGTGCGGCCCAGCAGGTCGTCGATGAGATGGGCCGGCTGGTGGCGTCGGCAGGCCACCTCCAACGCCTGGGCCGCCGCCTGCACCCCCTTGGCGCCAAGGCTGCCGGCCATGCCCTTGAGGGTGTGGGCGCAGCGCGTGGCGGCCTCGGGGTCGGCATCCTGGCAGGCCCGGGCGAATTGCGCCGCGAAATCGGCCTGGCTGTCGCGGAACTTGATCAGGAGCTTGGCGTAAAGCCGGGCATTGTTCAGGGTGGCGGCCAGCCCGGCGCGCCGGTCGATGCCCGCCAGCGGCGGGATCTCCTCCTCGACGCCGCTCGCCGGCGGGGTGGAGGTGGGCGGGGCGGGTTCCGCGGCCCTCGTGACCGGGTTGGCCGGCGTCACCCAGCGGGCGATGGTGTTGAACATCTCCGCGACGTTGATGGGCTTGGCGATGTGATCGTTCATGCCGGCGGCGAGGACCTTCTCGCGGTCGCCGGCCATGGCGTTGGCGGTCATGGCCAGGATCGGCAAGGCCGCGAACCGGGGATTCTCCCGGATGCGGCGGGTCGCGGTGAAGCCATCCATCACTGGCATCTGGCAATCCATGAGCACCCCGTCGAACGGGAATGCGGTCGCTCCCTCGGAGGTGGCGAGGCCCAGAGAGGTGGCGGCGTCCTGTGATATGGCGGCGTCTTGTGATGTGGCGGCGTCCAGGGCCGCCAGGGCCTCCAGGCCGTTGTTGGCCACCACCACCTCGATCCCCGCCTGGGCCAGCAGTTCCAGGGCCAGTTCCTGGTTCACCTCGTTGTCCTCGACCAAGAGGATGCGCGCCCCAGCCACCTTGGCCATCGCCTCGGAGAGGGTGTCCAACCGGGCGGGGTGGCCAGCGGCCTCGATCACCCGCCCCTTGCCGAGGGCCTCGCAACCCGCCTCCAGCAGGCTTTTCGCCGTGATGGGCTTGGTCAGGGCGATGCGCAGCTTCACCCCCAGTTGTTCCGCCTGGCTCAGCACCTCCTCGCGGCCGAAGCCGGTGATCATGAGGGGGGCCGGGGGCTTGGCCAGGTCGAGGGCGGCCATCTGGCTCAGGGTTTCCAGACCGTCCATGACCGGCATCTTCCAGTCGAGCAGGATCAGATCGTAGGGTGTGGCCGTGGCGTCCGCGGCGCGCAGCCGTTCCAGACCCTTGCTCCCATCCCCCGCGCGATCCACCACCATGCCCAGCCCGCTGGCGATCTCGGCCAGGATCTCGCGGGCGGCCTGATTGTCGTCGATGACCAGGGCCCGCGCGCCGCGCAAGGCGTCGGGGTCGTACACCAGTCGCGCCCAGGGATGGGCCTGGAGGCCGAAACGGGCGTGGAAGTGGAAGGTCGAGCCCCGGCCGGCGGTGGACTCCACCCAGATCCGCCCCCCCATCAGCTCCACCAGGTTCTTGGAGATGGCCAGGCCCAGCCCGGTGCCGCCGTACTTGCGGGTCGTCGAGGCATCGGCCTGGCTGAAGCTGCGAAAGGTCTTGGCGAGCTGCTCGGGGGTCATGCCGATCCCGGAATCCTGGACCCAGAAGTGCAACTCCACCTCGCTCCCGCGCTGCTCGACCAGGTCGGCGCCGATGATGATCTCCCCCTTGTCGGTGAATTTCACCGCGTTGTTGCCGAGGTTGACCAGAACCTGGCCCAGGCGCAGGGGATCGCCGATCAGCGCCGTGGGCAGGTTGGGCGCCAGGCTAAAGAGCAGCTCGATCCCCTTGTCCTCGGCCTTGAGACCGATGAGGTTGCCCAGGTTGTCCATGACGTCATCGAGATTGAAGTCGATGTGCTCCATGGACAGCTTGCCGGCCTCGATCTTGGAGAAGTCGAGGATGTCGTTGATGATGCCCAGCAGGTTTTCCGCCGAGCGGTGCACCTTGACGATGTAGTTGCGCTGTTTCTTGTCCAGGGCGGTTTGCAGGGCCAGGTGCGACATGCCGATGATGGCGTTCATCGGCGTGCGGATCTCGTGGGACATGTTCGCCAGAAAATCCGACTTGGCCTTGGTCGCCTCCTCGGCGGCGTCCTTGGCCTGGAGCAACTGTTCGTTCATCGCCTCCATCTCGCGGAACAGTTCCTCGCGGGATTTTTCGGCGAACACCCGGCGCATCCGGACGACCTGCCCTGCCGGGATGACGCCACCGCCCAGGGGGGCGGTAAAGCGCTGGGCCGGCCGGCCCTGGGCATCGGTGGTCGCGTCGAGGCGGCCGAGCGTGGGCGGACAGGCCAGCGGCCGGGCCTGGCCTGGATGGGCGGGGGAGTGAACGGAGGGATGGGCGACGGGGTGAACGGGGGGATGAATGGCGAGAGATACGGCGGGAGGGACGAACAGGACCACCAGATGGGGCGCGGCCTGGTTGTCCAGTTCCAGGTGGACGACCAGGGGCCCTTCCCGACTCAGCGCCAGGGCGCAATCCGCCAGCCAGGCGACGCGCGGCAGCCAGTGCAACGACGGCGCCACCCCCTCCAGAGCCCGGATCAGTTTGCGACGAAATTCCAGGCAGGCGGCCTCGGAGGCGAGGGCCATGGTGCCGAGGTTCTCGCTCACCGGCATTTCACCACCACGCAGGCGGCGTCATCCGTGCTCTTGGCGGTGTCGGTGATCAGCTTCTCCGCGATCTGGGCCGCGGAGAGGGGGGTGCCCGGGATCAGCACCCGGGTCTTGGCGCTCTCCGAGCAGCCGTCCGAGGCGACCACGATCAGGTTGCCCGGCTCCAGCAGCACCGACTGCGGCAGGACGTTGCGCATGCGCTCGCCGAGGATGCCGTCCCGCGAAACCCCATGCCAATGCTTGCGGCCGATGACCCGGATATGGACGTTGCCGACGCCGGCGAAGGTCAGTTGCCGGCTGGCGCGGTTGAGCACCGCCAGGCCCGCCGCGGCCCCGCGGGTGCCCTGGCATTGCGCGTGCAGGGCGCGCAGCAGGGCCTCCAGATCGAGGGGGCTCGCCGTCGCCATCAGGGTCGCCCCGAGTTCCCGGGCCAGATCATGGGCCCCGGGACCATGCCCCGAGACATCGACCACCCCGAGCAGTAGGCTGGTCCCGACCTCGCGCACCAGGGTGAGGTCGCCACTGACCCTTTGGCCGGGATAGGGCCGGTTGAGGCTGGCGTGTTCGATCTGGAGGGGCTGTTCCGGCGCCGTGGCGGCGATCCGGGTGGCGCTGCGCTGGGGCTTGCCCGGGGTCGGGTCCAGCCATTTGGCGGCGATCACCGTGGTGCCCTCCCCCACCTGGGTATGAATCCGCAGCGAGGACATGATGCGGCGCACGGCGGAGAGCCCGAGGCCCAGGGTGCCGGAGGTGCTATAGCCTTCGGCCATGGCGCTCTCGACATCGCGGATGCCTGGCCCGCTGTCCTTGGCGATGACCTGGATGGCGTCATGCCCCTCGTCATGGACGCGCGCCAGGGAGACGCTGCCGCTGCCGGCGAACTTGATGATGTTGGTGCCCAGTTCGGAGACCACGGTCGAGATCAGGACGCGGTCTTCCTGGCTCAGATCGGCCATGAAGGGCAGGCCGCGCGCCATGGCGATGGCGGCATGGAGGCTGATCATGCTGTCGATCTTGAAGCGGGCGGTGTGCCGCGGGTCGGGGTGAGGTGCCAGTGTCATGCCGGCGTCAACCCTGGCCGAAACGCTGGAGCGCCTCGTCGAGCCCCCGGAAATAATGCACGCCGCGGGTGTCCGCCTGAACCTCGGTGAGATAGAGCACCACGCTGGGCGCCAGGCTGACCATCGCCACCTCGTGGCCCAGCAGGCGCATGGCGGTGAGAAAGTGACGGGCGCGCTCG
>SACH01000428.1 GCA_009928645.1 Gammaproteobacteria bacterium
TTGATTCACCAGGCGGATGACCGGCGCCTCGCTGGCCAGATCCTTGAGGTGTTCGATATCGTCCTCGGAAACCTCGCCCAGATCGGCGCTGAGATCATCACCCTGGTCCCCAGCCTTGGGTGCACTCAACCGCTCCAGGGCCGTCTCGATCTCGGTCGGCAGCCCCACCCGCTGGAGAACCGGCTTGCCCGCGGCCAAGGCGACCACATCAACGACGAAGCGGTCGGTTGGATCGGCGAAGGCAACCTCCAAGAGCCCCTCCTCCTCCCGCAGTGGGAGGACCTTACTGTCCTTGAGGAAGCGCAGACTCAAGGTCTCGCTGACCACGAACTCGGTAGGAAAGGCTTCCGGCTCCACCACCTCCAACGTCAGCACCTCCGCCATGGCCTCGGCCATGTCGCGTTCGGAGACCAGACCAAGCCGGACCAGCATGCGGATCAGTGAATCGGTACCCTCCTCCGCTAGGCGCCGGGCACGCTGGAGATCGTTCTGATTCAAACTGCCACCAGCCTGAAGGTGAGAAATCACGCGATCAGCGGTCGTCGGCGGGGGAGGTGGAGCCTGGCCAGTGGTTGAAGACATCTCGCCCACCACATCATCCCTGGACTGGTCTTCGTGCGCGTCAGCCTCCCCGACCGTTACCAAGCCAACAGCGACATCCCCTTCCTGGGGAGCAGTGACCATGTCCTTTGACGACCCATGATCCCCGACGAGCGGGGCCTCACCCATGACTCTCCCATCAACTGCCAAGTTTGAGTTGTCAGTCCCTGGTGGTTCCAGGTTGAGGGCAGGTTCCCGCTCATCGTGGCTAGCCAGCGTCGCCCATTGTCCCTGTTGGGACCTGTAGTGCCCATTCTTGTGAAATGCGTCTGCGACGTAGGTCCTGCCGCCGGTAGCAGTTGGCAGCCAGGGGGTAAGCTTGCGGATCCTGGTGAAAAGGGAAAGCCCAGACATGATCGGAAATCTCCGGCGGCGCTACGCCCTGATGGCCTGAGAGGTAGATGGGGGCAGTTGCTACAGGATAGAGCCTAAGGTCTCTTCCTCGCCAGCGGCGAATGCGACGTCGCGGTCAGCGCGGGCCCGTTCCAGTACAAGATGTTTGAGGGTCTGGGCAGTGCCGAAGAGCTCGGCCACAGTGATCCACACCAGATCCGGCAGAGAAGCAAGGAGCCAGATTTCGCGCCAGAGACGAAACAGCCCCTTGACCACTTCCTGGGCTGTTAGCAATACGGACAGGGCCCGCAAGGCCAGTCGCACAGGGGCCTTGGGAATGGCGCCAAGATTGAAGCTGAACCAGCCGGGCAACCGCCAGGACAGCGGTGGCATGGCCCGGTCGTGAACAAAGGTGGCCGCGCGCGAACGCAAGCGCTCATGCCAGTGGTTCATGACCCACGCCGCCCCTCCGGCGTTTGGGCAAGCCGTTCCGCCAGGCCAACGCGATAACCGATAGCCCCGTAAATGGCCCCCCAGGCGGCAAGGAGCAGCCATTGGTCAGCGGCCGGTAGGCTGGGGGCGAGGACGGCGCAGAGGGCACAGGCAGCCATCAGGGCCCAGGCCCGGAGCATGACGCTGCGCTGACTCCACCCCGCCAGAACCAGGCGCTGATAATGATGAGAACGATGGGCCTCCCAGAGTCGCTCGCCCCGATAGGCACGGCGGATCAGGGTGGTGGTCGCATCCAGGATAAAGGGGGAGAAGGCAAGGCCGGCGACCCAGAGCGGAAAGAGCCCCCGGGCGTTACCGAGCAGCGCCAGGGCCACCGCCAGCAGGCCCAGACTGGTAGAGCCCAGGTCGCCAAGGAACAGCCGCGCCGGCGGGAAATTTGCGGTCAAAAAGCCTGCCGCAGCCGCGGTAATGCTGGCACAGGCCAGGGCAAAGCTCGGATCACCCCCTTGCCAGCCCAGAACGGCCAGGGCGCCGAAGCCGAACACCGCCATACCGCCAGCAAGGCCATCCATGCCATCCATAAAGTTATAAAGATTGATCATCCAAACCACCAGCAGCAGGGTCATGAGCGAGGCGAGCATCGGGCCTAGCGCCAGGGTCAGGCCCGGCAGGTCCAGTCGCGACCAGCCCAGCCCTCCGGCGACCAGGATGGCTCCGGCTGCCAGGTGCGCCA
>SACH01000429.1 GCA_009928645.1 Gammaproteobacteria bacterium
CAGGCCGGTGACCAGATAGCCGGTGGTGATGCCGACGAAGCCGGCGGTGAGGAAGCCATTGACGAGGACATAGACGAAAAAATGCCGGGGCAGATAGGCACGGATAAGGATCAGGAGGATCTGGGTCAGGGTGACGGGGACGACGCCACCAATCAAGGCGTTGACCGCGAAAGACTCCCAGCCAACCCCGGTATTCAGGCAGACCCCCGCTAGGGCCAGGCCGGCGCCAATGACGGCGAGGGACCAGCCAAACATGAGGGTGAGCGCGGTCAGCCCCAGCAGGTGGAAGCTGAGCCCCGGCTTGACCAGGACCTGGCCATGCCAGAGCAGGACCAGCACCAGGACGCAGCCGAGGAAGACGTGAATCAGGCCCGCGGCGTGGAAGCGCCTCCAGGGGGCCAGGCGCAAGGCGTAGCCCAACGCCACGAGATAGCACGCCAGGAAAAGGCCGTTGAGGAAAGGCGGCAGCAGGCCGCTGTCGATGACCATTGCCGGGCTCCGGAGACAGGATTATTGGCGATAATAGCGGCGATCATCTACCAGCATCAACGCTTTTATCCATTGACATCAGTCAATTATTGCGCTTCACCAGCTCGGGAGACACCATGCGAAAACGTCCATTAGGTAATAGCGGCCTCCAGGTCAGCGCCCTCTGCCTCGGCACCATGACCTTTGGCGAGCAGAACACCGAGGCCGAGGCCCATGCCCAGCTCGATCGGGCCCTGGCGGCCGGCGTCAACTTCATCGACACCGCCGAGATGTACCCGGTGCCGCCCCGCGCCGAGACCCAAGGCCGCACCGAAAGTTATATCGGTTCCTGGCTGGCGGCCCGCGGTGGCCGCGACCGACTGGTGCTGGCCACCAAGGTCGCCGGCCCCGGGGACTGGGTGGCCTACCTGCGCCCCGGACGGGTGCGGCTCGACCGCGCCAACATCACCGCCGCCCTGGAGGCCAGCCTGCGCCGCCTGCGCACCGACTACGTGGATCTCTACCAACTCCATTGGCCGGACCGCCCGACCAATTTTTTCGGCCAGTTGGGTTACCAGCACCCGGAGACCGACGACAGCGTGCCTCTGCTGGAGATACTGGAGGTCCTGGCCGACCTGGTCCAGGCCGGCAAGGTGCGCCACATTGGCGTCTCCAACGAGACCCCCTGGGGCCTGATGCGCTACCTGGCCCTGGCCGAGAAACACGGCCTGCCGCGCCTGGTCAGCATCCAGAACCCTTACAACCTGCTCAACCGCAGCTTCGAGATCGGCCTGGCGGAGGTGGCCCTGCGGGAAAACTGTGGTCTGCTGGCCTATTCGCCCCTGGCCTTCGGCGTCCTGTCGGGCAAGTACCTGAACGGGGCCCGACCCGAGGGCGCCCGCCTGACCCTCTTCGAGCGCTTCCAGCGCTACTCCAACCCCCAGGCCGCCTGGGCCGCCGCCGAGTACGTCGCCTTGGCCCGCCGCCATGGCCTGGACCCGGCGCAGATGGCCCTGGCCTGGGTCACCAGCCGACCCTTCGTCACGTCCAACATCCTCGGCGCCACCAGCCTGGCACAACTTGACACCATCCTGGCCAGCATCGACCAGGAATTATCGGAGGAGGTGATCGCCGACATCGAGGCCATTCATGTGCGCCAGCCGAACCCAGCGCCCTGAGTTAGGGAGGGCCATTAGCCATGCCCTTGCGGTATTCAATTCGGCAAGGACCAGTCCGGCAAGGGTGGATCGAACATTTACTGCCAGCCCGCCGCCCGAGCGCTGGCCACCAGCCCCGTCAAACCCTGACGGCCGCATTTGTGACCGGCTAGGGCCGTGGCGCGGGCGAGCAGCACTTCCAGCCCCAGCCCCGCCACCAGACCATCGATGAGGGCTGCATTGAAGACATCCCCGGCGCCGAGGGTATCGACCACCTCGGCGGGGGCCCGGGCCGGGGCGAAGTGGAGCAGGCCCTGGCGGGCCTGGCCATAGGCCCCCGTCGCGCCCCAGGGCAGGAACAAGCATTCCGCCGTCGTTCGGGGCCACTGGGCAGCGAGAAAGGCCACCGGGTCGTGAAAGCCCTGAGCCAGGGCGTAGGCCCGGGCGAAGATCAGCACCCGTGGGCCGCTGAAGAGGCACTCGATGTC
>SACH01000430.1 GCA_009928645.1 Gammaproteobacteria bacterium
CCCCCGCTTGGGCTACAAGCTCGCGGCCGACTACTGCGGGCACTACGATGCGAGGTACGGCAGAAACCTGAATGGCCCGTCGCGTGACCGCGTCCAGGAAATTGTGGAGTTCGTCGCCCGACGGGAAGCGGATGAAAACGCTTTCCCGCATGCGACATCAATGCTCGGCGAGGCTTAGAAGAGAAACGACGGTCCCGCGGTTCGTGCCCAGCTGAACAGCGCCGGACACTCCGCAACACTGGTGCAGCCGGACCCGGCGATTCCGATGTCGGTGCATTTGCTCACCGCACGAGTCGCCGACCTCGGTGCGGCCTTCAAGCACGGCTCGTCCGACGCTCGCTCATCCCGAGATCAAGCCCGCCCCGCACCTGCGCACTTCGCCGGGACAGGCACACGACGCCTGACCCGGCTCGCTGCTCCGGTACGGGGCTCCTCACTCCGACGCGCCCTCGGCAATCAAGGAGTGCCCCTGTCACCCGCCTTGCAGATCGGCACCCAACGGCGCCGCAGCCTTGAGCAGGTGGTGGCGGCCCCGTTGCGCGCCGGCAAGGCGGGCGCCAGGGGCACGACCGTGTGGACATCTCCCCCACCCCCCGCTGGGGGCATCGCGCTGCGCGCCAACAGCTGCGCGCGCTCCGCGCGCACGGCTGTTGCGCGTCCCGCTATTCAGCGCCAGAACCGTCGAGCCAAGCCCTAGTCGCAGCCTCACGGAGGCCCCGCGTCTCTCATTCGCATGGGATGCTCATCCGTGTCCGTGTCCGTGGCAACCGCCGGGACGATATTCAGCATTCCGGCAGGCTACCTGCCCCCCGTCACTGTCACGATTCGATCCTGCTCCAGCATAGCGGGTGTATCCGGCGCGACCCACATCACCATCGCAGTCCTCCGAGATTCTGTCGGGATGAACAGGCCGGCGGATGGGGCGACGTCGGCCTTGCGACCTCCACCCTCGGCGCGGCCTGAAATGTCCGCCCGCGGCGATGTCGAGCGAAACCGAGACGGTGTCCATCCCTGGAGGGCGGCCGGCCGTCCATGGCCGGACGCAGCACGCGGCACCCAACGCGATACATTGGCTGTTGCCAGCACTGACGGCGTCGTCGACGTCGTGACGTCGTCATCCGTGTTGTAATGAACAGGCTAGTAAAGGAAAATGAGAAGTTGCCTTGACAGGCTCGCATAAAACAAGGAGTTGATGTTCCAGATGCAAACGGTCGATATCTGCAATCCTAATCTCTCGAACCTGTACTGCCCGATCTGCGGCACCCATACCCTCCAACCCGACTGCGACCGGCCGACGCCTTGTGAGCACCTCGTCTATGTGAACTGCAGCGAGACGCCCTACGACCCTTGGTTCGAAAGGGAGGATCTGGGTTTAGAGACGCCCGAGGACTCCGAAGCAGAGGATCTCGATTTAGAGATGCCCGAGGACGATAAGTCCATCCTCCAAGCATTGGCCGACCGTTTCCCCGGAGGAGAGTATCTGCTGTTTCTCCTGTCAGCGCCCCCGCCCGCAGGGTTGGAGGTCTACGTTTTGTATACATACCGGCCAAGTGCCGAACAATGATGCGCCGAAATTAGGTCTTGCGAGAACCGAATCGCCTTTGACCTTACTGGCGAGACACCTTTACCTAGACTGAAACCGCTCATGCGGTCAACGCTCCGCATCCTAACGGTCGTTTGGTCCCGCGTGTATTTGCGCCTGCGGAGGCAGCCGAGGCAGGGGATTCTCATCGGCGGTCTCTTCACGGCCAGTCGCGATCCTGCAAGGTCCTCCCGACCGAGGCGCTGCTCGTCCGGCGCAGGCTCACCCCGATGCCAGCCCCGCCCAGCCCCTGCGCACTCCGCCGCTCCCGGCAAACAGCGCCGGCAGCGGCTCCGCGCTCCGGGACAGGGCTCCTCACTTCGACGCACCCTCGGCAGCTAAAGAGCGTGCCTGTCACCCGCCTTGCACATCGGCACCCAACGGCGCCGCAGCCTTGAACAGGTGGTGGCGGCCCCGTTGCGCGCCGGCACGGCGGGCGCCGGTCACGACCGATTCTCATAGGGCAGTGGTTCACCGAGGCCCGCGGGCGCATCCGGCCGGCTCCGCCCCGCGCACACGACACGCCGGGC
>SACH01000431.1 GCA_009928645.1 Gammaproteobacteria bacterium
CCGGCCGTAGCGGTCACGGGGATGCCAGGACCGAGATCCGAAGCCAGGCCGATAACCGGCCGGGGGTATGCGCTGCCTTCCTGGGTGCCGTCACCGAGTCGGCCCGACCAGTTAGCCCCCCAGCACTGCACACCGCCGGCGATCAAGGCGCAGCTGTGACTACCGCCGGCGGCGACAGTGCTGGCATCGCTCCCCGCCGGGAAGGGATGGACGGGTGTGCGGCTTGATTCATAGCTGCCTTTACCCAGTTGGCCATCTCCGCCTGACCCCCAGCACTGGACCCCACTAGCAACCACCGCACAGCTATGAGCACGGTAGTAACTAGCGCCAGCGGTGACGGTGGTGGCCCCGCTACCCGCCGGAATAGTTTGGACTGGGGTGGGACTGGAGGCATAGCTACCGTTGCCTAGTTGGCCATAGTCACCACTACCCCAGCACTGAACCCCACCAGAGACCACGGCGCAACTGTGAGAACCGGTTCCGTACCAGGGATGGGTGCCCGCAGCGGCAATGGCACTGGCCCCGCTCCCCGCCGGGATGGTTTGGATGGGGATGGGGCTGGAGGCGTAGCTACCGTTGCCCAATTGGCCAAATTCGCCATGGCCCCAGCACTTGATGCCGCCAGCGACTACGGCACAGCTGTGCGAATCACCAGCGGCGACGGCGGTGGCGCCCCCCTTGCCCACCGGTATCGCCCAGACCGGGGTAGGGCTCGAATCGTAGCTGCCATTGCCCAGTTGACCCCAGGAACCATTACCCCAGCATTGGACCCCGCCACCAACCACTGCGCAACTGTGGGAGCCACCGGTGGCGACCGCGCTCACCCCACTCCCTGCCGGAATGGCCCAGACCGGGGTAAGGCTTGAATCGTAGCTGCCATTTCCCAGTTGGCCGGACCCACCTGCACCCCAACACTGGACCCCGCCCTCAACGACGGCGCAACTATGGGAACCCCCGGCGGCAACGGCACTGGCTCCGCTACCCGCGGGGATGGCCTGAACCGGCACTAACCCTTCGATGGTGGTGCCATTGCCCAATTGACCATGATAATTGTTACCCCAGCAGCGCACACCGCCCGCAGCGACGGCGCAACTGTGTTCGTACCCGGCGGCAACGTCCGTGGTGGCACCCGTAAGCAGGGGCAGGAAACTGGCTGAGACCCGCTTATCGCTATTCAGGGTCAACTCACAACTTTCTGCCTGACCAGTGCCAGCACAATCGCCACCCCAGCCGGCAAAGTAATGATCGCTATCCGCCGTGGCGGTCAGGGTCAGCCGCGGGCCGGGGGGATAGGTGCCCGCCGAGCCACCGCTGATAATGCCTCCTGTAGGTGGGTCAATGATCAGGGTGCGGTTGGCGTTATCGAAGACGAGTTGATCCAACCAGCCGGCATCCTCGCCCCCGGCATCACTCGCGTCCTTTTCGTAAACCCAGGTCAGGGTATGGGAACCAGCCGGCAGGTACAGGGAAATTTGTGTCCAATCGGTATCACCGGTGCTGGCGCCTTGCTCCACCCCATCCAGGTAGAAACGGAGGTAATCCCAACCCGCCTCGCTGGAGACTTTCCACCAGAAGGAGAGGTAGCCTGGTCCGTTAAGAGTGGTGGACAGGGCGCTGGTCTGGTTGTCGCCGATGGCGCCGGACTGGGCGGCGGCGATGCCATCGTGGGTTACCCGCTCCTGGGCAAACCAGGCGGCATCGCCACCCTCAGTCCAAACGGCACCTTCCAGATCAAGCGACCGAGTGATGGCGTCGCTTAGCGGAGCGAAGCGGGCGATGGCCGTCTTGGTTCCCGCCACCACAAGCTCGCAAGTGGCCCCGGTCGCGCCGGCGCAGTCGCCCTCCCAGCCGGCGAAGCTGCTGAGACCGCCCGCAGTGGCGACCAACCTCACCGTCGTGGGGGCGGAATAACGATAGGTACAGTTCGCAGCACAGTCGCTACTTGGCGGGCTATTGGTCACCCGGCCGGCACCCTGGATCTGAAGATTGAGGATGTCGATATAGTCCCGTGGTGAAAGACCCTGGGTCCAGACTGGGACACCGGTAAAGCTTTGGGTACCATCACCGAGTTGGCCCCAAAAGTTGTCGCCCCAGCACTGGACCCCGCCAGC
>SACH01000432.1 GCA_009928645.1 Gammaproteobacteria bacterium
GAGGGTACCCCCCCGGGGGCTCCGCCCCTGCCCCGTCAATTGACCGGAAGCGGACGCTCATAAGGATGCCTGTGGCGGCCGTTGTGTCCCACGAGCGGAACTTGACCGGAGATACTCTCTGCGTCAGGATTCGGCTATTAGCGGAAACTGGACAAACCGGTCTACCGATCATGAAGCGTTTGTCAGGACCCTGGAAAATAAAAGACCCTGACGGGGAGGTAAGAGGGACCTTTATCAAACGTTTTCTTTAGTTTCCCCCGTTCGTTAAGGTGATCCGCGTTCACTGCCCCGAACCCCAAACTGCCTCCTTGCAGGGCGTATCGTAGTAAGGGCATCTACCGGGCGGCTCCCCCCCCGCGCGACACCGAGAAAGTCCGACAGGCTGCTGGGGAACCACAATCCGTGAATAACATCTCGCTGCGCAGGTTGTTGATCATCAGCTTCACGAGCCTGGTGATCGGCGCCGGGGCCGCCGTTGGTCTGCTCACGTTCCAAGCGAGCGAGCGGGCCATCTCGTCCATGGCCCAACAGCTGATGCGGGAGATCAATGACCGCATCGACCAGCGCCTGGGCGCCCAGCTCGCCGAACTGCGGCAGGTGGTGCAAAGCACCGACGCCCTCATCCACCAGGGCCGGCTCGACTGGCGCGACGGCCCCGCCCTGGAGCGGCACTTCGCCGCCCAGCTCGCCGTGTTCAGCGGCGTGACCACCCTTGCGCAAGTGACCGAGCAACGGGAATTCCGCCTGCTGATGCGGGCGGGACCCACGGCGCGCATCCTGCGCCGCATGGACGCCTCCACCCAGTTCCTGCTCCAGCGCTACGAGGCCGACCCGCAGGGCCAGCCGGGCGAGCTGCTCGAGACGCGGGATAATTTCGATCCGCATAACGATCCGCCCGGCAAGCCCTGGTACCAGGCCGTCCGCGACCAGGGGCGGGGGCTATGGCTCCTCAGCGTCAGCCTCGCCCGGGGCCAAGGGCAACCCGAGCTGGTCAGCCATTATGCCCAGCCCTCTCACGACCCCGCCGGCCAGTTCCAGGGGGTCCTGGGCGCCGGCCTGACCCTGACCCAGATCGGCGACTTCCTGCGCGGTCTCACCATCAGCCCCCAGGGTCAGGCCTTCCTCATCGACCGCGACGGGCTGCTGATCGCCACCTCCAGCGGCGAGACCCCCTTCGACAGCCGCCCCCTGGCGGATCACGCCCAGAACGTCGCCGTCCGCCACCGCCGTCTGGCGGCCGTCGACAGTGCCCATCCGGTTACCGCCGCGACCGCCCGGCACCTACTCGCCGCCGCGCCGGGCCTGGCCGGGTTGACCGCCCCCCAGCGTTTCGCCTTTGACTTTGAGGGCGTGCGCTATCTGGCCACCGCCGCCCCCCTGGCCGGAGACCCGTCCCAGCCGGACTGGCTCATTCTGGTCGTGGCGCCGCTGGAGGACTTCACCACCCTGATCGGCAACCCGGTCCACCAAGCCTTGCCCCTGATCGGGCTCGCCGTGGCGCTCGCCACCCTGCTGGGCCTGGCGGCCGCGGGCTGGATCAGCCGCCCCCTGCAGCAATTAAGCGCGGCGACCCGGCGTCTGGCCACCGGCGACTTCAGCCAACCCCTGCCGACTACCCCCCTCCAGGAATTGCAAGTCGTGGGCGAGGCCTTCGACGTCATGAGGGGGCGCCTGCGCGACACCTTCACCCGCTTGCAGGCCACCAACCAGCGCCTGAGGGTGGCCGAGCAGGCCCTGGCTGGGGAAAACCGCCGCTTGGAGGCGCGCGTCGCCGCCCGTACCGCCGAGCTGGAACAGGCCCGCGTCCAGCTCGAGGAGGTCTTGGCGCAGCGCACCGCGTCCGAGGCGAAATTCCGCGGCATGTTCGAGCAATCGCCCCTGGGCGTCGCCCTCTTCGACCCTACCACCGGCCAGATGCTGGAGGTGAATGAACGTCTGCTGCAACTCATTGGCCGCAGCCGTGAAGACCTGGCCAGCCTCGGCTGGACCGGCATCACCCATCCCGATGACCTGCCCGGGGAGCAAGCCCTGGTCGCGCGTCTCTACGCGGGCGAGAGCGATGGCTTCGAGCTCGAGAAGCGTTATCTGCGCCCGGACGGCAGCCCG
>SACH01000433.1 GCA_009928645.1 Gammaproteobacteria bacterium
CCAGACCTTCGACGTCACCGAGGACGCTACCGCCTGGTCCGATTACTTCTTTGGCGACGACAGCGCCATCCGCACCGCCCTGACCATCACCCCGGAGATCTTCTACAGCGATGCCCAGGTCCGCGTCATCCTCACCGGCGCCACCGGCTCCACCGTCGGCCTCGGCCTGCTCCTCGTCGGCCGCGGCCGTGACCTGGGCGACACCCTGGCTGACCCGACGGTCGGCATCGAGGACTACTCCACCAAGGAGCGCGATGCCTTCGGTGTCGCTTACCTGCTAGAGCGCGAATACGCCGACCGCGCCAGCGTGCAGATCGCTCTGCCACCCGCACAGGTCGATGCCGTACGCCGCACCCTGGCCGCCTATAGGGCCACCCCGGCCCTCTACGACTTCAACAACGCCGACGCCAGCGATCGCTGGGACAGCCTGGTGATCTTTGGTACTTACGAAAACTTCGAGGTCAGCCTGGCCTATCCCGGCATTGCCTATTGCTCGCTGACCGTGCAGAGCCTGATCTGAGGTCGGTCCGCATCACTGCCCCCCATTTTCATCCGCCCGGAACGCGCCATGTCCATCACCAAGACCATCACCGCCCTGCCCGCGCCCCCCAGCCGCAGCGACCCAACCAACTTCGACAGCCGCGCGGATACCTTCCTCGGCGCCCTGCCCACCCTGGCCACCGAGATCAATACCTGGGCCGGCCAGGCCAACAGCACCGCCAGCACCGTCAGTAGCGACAAGACCGCCGCCCAAAGCGCCAAAACCGCCGCCGAGGCCGCGCGTGACGTCGCCATCAGCTACGGCAGCGCTGCCACCGCCGCCAAGACCGCCATCGAACAGGCCCTGGACACTGTCGCCGGGGAGACCGCCTCGGTGGTCGCCCATGCCGCCGATGACAACCCGCACCCGGTCCCCGACAGCCAGTTTGCCGGGGCCGTGGCCTACGCCACCGACCTGGCCAGCCAGGCGGCGCGCTCCCTATCCCTCAAGCAGAACCTGGCTGCCAACCTGACCGCCGTCTCCGCCCTGGCGGTTACCGATGGCAACTTCATCGTCGGCAACGGCTCAACCTTCGTCGCTGAATCTGGGGCCACCGCCCGGGCCTCGCTGGGCCTGGGGGATAGCGCCACCAAAAACGTCGGCACCACGGCCGGCACCGTGGCGGCCGGCGATACCCTGGCCACCGAGACTGACAACCGCGTCCTGTACGACGAGGAGCTGACCCGCGCCGTGGCCTATGCCACCGATCTCGCCGGCCAAGCCGCCCGCACCCTCAGCGGTAGCGTGCCGAGCAACGTCCCCGCCAGCGCCTCGGCGCCTGGGGTGGCCGGGCAGATACGCTATGCCAGCGGCTATTTGTATGTCTGCGTGGCGGCCAATACCTGGCATCGCGTCGCCATCGCCGCCTGGACCTAGGATGGCGCTCGCGCCTACCCCGGCCGCCCATTCAGACGCCGTCCGCTTATCTCACCTGACCCTCCCCGGAGTCCTTCATGGCCGATTACCAAGAATCTCAAGTTGCTGGCACTTCCTGGCACCGTTTCAACCAGATCCACATCGACAACACGCGCGGCGGGGTCCCCGTGGTGACCATGCACGAGGAGCGGGTCGTCGCCTTGGCCGATGGCCGCGAGCTGCGCGAGCCGGTTGGCGTGCTAGAGCTGCCCTGCGGCGATTTGAGCTATCCCATCACCTTGCGCGACCCAGCCAGCGGCGAACCGACTGGCGCCACGGTGACGCTGGGCGAAGCCTACGCCATCGTCTATAGCCTGTGCCTACAAGAGGCCCTGATCCGCGACGGCGCCATTCTCCGGCCCGGCGTATCCGACAACCCCCTGGGTGGCGACACCCCTGTCATTGAGGAGTAAGCCCCCATGGCCCTGACCATCAACATCCCCGACGCCCTGCGACGCAGCGTGGAGGCCGCCTCGGGTGGCCTCAACACCGTGCTTTACACCGCCAAGGGCCAGCCGTCGTACATGCGCGTCGTGCCTTTGCGTACCCTGCAATCCTTTAGCGGTCAAAATTTAGGCACCGGCACCCATCCGGCCTTCGTCGTCGGCGGCGCCGACAAGGCCAATTTGTTCCTCGGCCTCTACCCAGG
>SACH01000434.1 GCA_009928645.1 Gammaproteobacteria bacterium
CTCCTGTAGTATGATGCCCCGCGTATCGGGGCAGAGCGGCCTGTAGTATACCCTTTGCCGATCGTCATTTCGTTGGCGGCGATCCTGAGCAGCCCCCATACCTCGGCCCGTCTTACTCAGGGCGAACAGAAGACGAGTGACGCGCGCCGGACATCGGGCACGAGCGATTAGGTCTCGTCAGCCGGATTCACTACTAAATCATAACGGGTTTGCCGACCGCGCCACCGCGCCGGCAAAGGAATCTTTAGGTCGTTTCTTGAAGATGGAGGCCTGGCGATGTTGGCAAGCATGCAACCCCGTTGGCGGGATCCGCGACGGTCTGTCCGCGCGGAGGCCCGATCCCCGGCACCCGTCCCACCCCACGCCGGCCCGCGACGGACCCAAGCCTGGTCTTCGCTCCTCGTCCTGGCACTGACCCTGATCCTCGCCGCCGGCTGCGAAACCCACCCCGGCGCGGACTGGAAAGCCCCCTCTGCCGCGTCCACCAACCAGCCCATGGAGATCATGGGCCAGACCGCCACCGCCCCCCCCCAGGGGGCGGAACTCATGCCCGCCATCATCGGCCCGCCCCCCGACCCGAGCCTGGAAGACCTCATCTACCGCATCGGACCCTACGATGAGCTGAAGATTGACGTCTTTGGCGTGCCCGAACTCTCCACCGAAGCTCAAGTCAACCTGCAGGGCCTGGTCGCCCTGCCCCTGCTTGGGCCGGTCAACATCAATGGCCTCACCCCCGAGGAGGCCCAGGCGGAGATCACCCGGCAACTGGCCAGTCGCTACCTACGTGACCCACGGGTCACCGTCATGGTCAAAAACTCCGCCAGCCTCAACGTCACCATCACCGGCGCCGTCAACAGTCAAGGCGTCCACCCCATCAAGGGTCGCACCACGCTCACCGACATCCTGGCCCAGGCCGGGGGCGTCAACAAACTCGGCAAGAAAGGTCAGGTGGTTCTCTATCGCGGCGAAGGTCCTCCGGGCCAGGTCGCCACCACCGGCCCGGCCGTCGACACCCGGATGCAGGCCTACGTCATCGACTATCAGGCCATCCTCGATGGCAAGATGCGCGACCCGCTGGTGGTGGGCGACGACCGCGTCTATGTCCCCGAGTCCGGGCTGGCACTCTTCTTCAGCCCCCTCGCCAATATTGTCCAGACCTTTGTCATGCCCTACCGTCCGGGTTTCTGACCATCACCTTTATGACCAGTCCCTACCCCGCCCCCTATCCCGCTCCGCAGGATACGAGTGCCCTTCAACTCCAGGGGGCTGGCCAGTTCCCCGCGCCCTACCCGGGACAGCCACCCGCCGGCTTCGGCCCGGGAGGCTTTGAAAACGAGGCCCCCCTCGATCTGCGCCGCTACCTGAGCATCCTGCTCCACCGCAAATGGCTGCTGATCTTCGCCGTCATACTCGCCCTCATCATCGGCCTGACCCTCACCATCCGCCAGACCCCCATCTACCGGGGCACCGCCGTGGTCGAGGCCCGCCCACCGGTAGCCAACCCCTACGGCTACACCGATTACACTGCCTATGCCAGTAACCAGAATTTCATGGGCGACCAGATCCAGCTCCTCAAAAGCGCCGCCCTCGCCCAACGGGTCGCCAAGGACTATCGCGTGGACATGCCCACGTCCACCGCGCCGGCGGATACCGCGCCCGGCTTCTTCGCCGAGCTCACCACCCAACTTGACGCCTGGTTGGGACGGGCCACCGTGGTGGCCGCCGGCGCCACCCCGGATGACCTCCTCCCCGTTCAAAACCAGGACCCCCAGGCCGCCCAACAGGCCGCAGTCGAGGCCGCGGTGCGTGATCGCCTGGAGGTCAAACCGGTCCCCCAGACCAACCTCATCAGCATCTCCATGGACGACCCGGACCCCCGCCGCGCTGCCGCCCTGGCCAACGCCGTCGCCAAAACCTACGTCAACATGAACCGGGAACGGCGCTCCACCAGCTCCGACAAGGCCCAGACCTTCTATGACACCCAGGTGCGGGAGACCCGTGCCGAACTGGAGGACCTGGAACGGAAGCTCATTGCCTACGCCCGTGGCAAGGACCTGGTAAGCCTCGACAACCTGCTGGAACATCACGAA
>SACH01000435.1 GCA_009928645.1 Gammaproteobacteria bacterium
CGGTAACGTCCATTTCCAGACAGCCAGCAAGCTAGATAATCAGTCCTGAAAGAACGAGGGGATACCATGACCGCGAAGAATGCCTTTTATGCCCAGTCCGGTGGCGTCACCGCCGTGATCAATGCCTCCGCCTGCGGGGTCATCGAGACCGCCCGCCAGCATACCGATAAGATCGCCAACGTCTACGCCGGCCGCAACGGCATCATCGGTGCCCTCACCGAGGACCTGATCGACACCAGCAAAGAATCAGCCGCGGCCATCGCCGCCCTGCGCCACACCCCCTCCGGCGGCTTTGGCTCCTGCCGCTACAAGCTCAAGAGCCTGGAGGCCAACCAGCGCGAGTACGAGCGCCTCATCGAGGTCTTCAAGGCCCACGACATCGGCTACTTCTTCTACAACGGTGGTGGTGACTCCGCCGACACCTGCTTCAAGGTCTCCCAGCTCTCGGAGAAGATGGGCTACCCGGTCCAGGCCGTGCACGTGCCCAAGACGGTGGACAACGACCTGCCCATCACCGACAACTGTCCCGGCTTCGGCTCCGTGGCCAAGTACATCGCCACCTCCACCCTGGAGGCCAGCTTCGACGTCCGCTCCATGTGTGCCACCTCGACCAAGATCTTCGTCATCGAGGTCATGGGTCGCCATGCCGGCTGGATCGCCGCCGCCGGCGCCCTGGTGGCGGATCAGGGCATCCCGGTCATCACGCTCTTCCCTGAAGTGGAGTTTGATCAGGAGAAGTTCCTGGCGGCGGTCAAGGCCAAGGTCGAGCAGTATGGCTATTGCACTATCTGCGTCTCCGAGGGCTGCCATTGGCCGGATGGTCGTTTCCTGGCCGAGCAGGGTACCCGCGATGCCTTCGGCCACGCCCAGCTCGGCGGTGCCGCCCCGGTGGTCGCCAACCTGGTCAAGGACGCCATGGGCTACAAGTTCCACTGGGCGGTGGCCGACTATCTGCAGCGCGCCGCTCGCCACCTGGCGTCCCAGTCCGATGTGGAGCAGGCCTATGCCTTGGGTAAGGCGGCGGTGGAATATGCCATTGCCGGGCACAACTCCATCATGCCCACGGTGGTGCGCAAGTCGACCCGCCCCTACGTCTGGGAGATCGGCATGGCGCCCTTGTCCGAGGTGGCCAACGTCGAGAAGTTCATGCCTAAGGACTTCATCTCCGCGGATGGCTTCGGTATCACCGACAAATGCCGCGATTACCTCTACCCCCTGATTCAGGGAGAGGACTATCCCCCCTACGAGAATGGCCTGCCCAAGTACGTTACTCTGGAGAACGTGGCGGTGGCCAAGAAGCTGGCGCCCTTTGCGCTCTGACCGGCTGGCCCTGGCGCCGGCAATGCATTGCCGGCGCCATCCCCAACCATTCCGGCGCCGCCGGTGACGTCCCGTTCCGTCTTTCCCTGTCTCCCGCTCACTGAGGAGAGTTGGCCATGACCCTGGATCGTGCCCGCGAGATCATTGCTGAGCAACTGGCTTTCGGTGGCGGTTACAACCGTAACGCTGTCAGGTTGCTGCTGGGGGAGATTCAGCGTGAGCATGGCCTGGTAGCCGCCGATGGTCTGATGCGGGAATTTGATCTCGAGTCACGCTTCGGGCTGCGGCCAGGCATGGATTTCACCCGAGTCGGCCACTGAGTGCCCGTCCCGGGGCAATGATTATCCTCGGAGTCCGAAAATTGTGACTGCTTCGTGACGGCTGACCTTTTCTATGATTGAATCGCGACGCGGACAGGATGGGGCGCCATACTGGTGCCTGCTTTCCGAGCGGATACGAAACGACGATTCACCCATCAGAGAGGAGTAAACCCGAATGACAGCAGCTTCGATCTTCGCGCTGCTTTGCGGCTTCCTGGCGCTCGCCTACGGCGTCTGGTCCGTGAAGTGGATCCTGGCCCTCCCCGACGGCAACGATCGCATGCGCGAGATCGCCGCGGCCGTGCAAGAGGGCGCCAAGGCCTATCTCAACCGCCAATACACCACCATTGGTATCGTCGGGGTGGTGCTGGCCGCCATCCTCTTCTTCGTGCTGGATTCCTACACCGCCATCGGCTTCGTCATTGGCGCGGTCTTGTCCGGGGCGGCCGG
>SACH01000436.1 GCA_009928645.1 Gammaproteobacteria bacterium
CCAAGCTGGGGTAACGGTCGAGATGATCGGCCGAGATGTTGAGGACCGTGGCCACCCGCGGCCGCAGGGACCGGGTGGTCTCCAGTTGAAAGCTGGACAGCTCCAAGACGTAGAGTTCGATGGCGGGGTCGAGCAGTTCCAGGGCCGGTTTGCCCAAATTGCCGCCCACAGCGGTGCGCAGCCCGCTGGCCCGGGCCATCTCCCCCACCAGGGTAGTGACTGTGCTTTTGCCATTGGAGCCGGTGATGGCCACCACCGGGGCCTGGACCGCCCGGGCGAAAAGTTCGATATCCCCCACCACCTCGACCCCGCGGCCGATGGCCGGTGCCAGACGGGGGTCGCTGAGGGCGATGCCCGGGCTGATGAGCAGGCGCTCGGCCACGGCCAGGGCCGCCGCGTCAAAGTCGCCGAGGAAGAGCGGCAAGTCCGGCAGTTCTTCCCGCACCGCCGCCAACCCCGGGGGATGGGGACGGCTGTCGGTCACCGCCACCGGTACGCCCTGGGCATGCAGGTAGCGGGCACAGGAGAGGCCCGTCTTGCCCAGTCCCAGGATAAGGGTCTTGGGCTGCCCCCCCGTGCCAGTTGCGCGGTCGTGCTGATGGAAGAGGTCGTGCATGGCGCTCCCCGGATTTCGCTCAGCGGATCTTCAGACTCGCCAGTCCCACCAGGACCAGGATGACGGTCACGATCCAGAAGCGCACGATGACCCGCGGCTCCGGCCAACCCTGGAGTTCGAAGTGGTGATGAAGCGGGGCCATACGGAAGATGCGCTTGCCGGTCATCTTGAAGGAGGCAACCTGGAGCATGACCGACAGGGTCTCGGCAACAAATACGCCGCCCATGATCAGGAGTACCAGTTCCTGACGGACGACCACCGCCACCACCCCCAAGGCGGCGCCCAAGGCCAGGGCGCCCACATCGCCCATGAAGACCTGAGCGGGATAGGCGTTGAACCAGAGAAAGCCCAGCCCGGCCCCCACCAAGGCCGAGCAGAAGACCACCACTTCCCCTACCCCGGGGACACTGGGGATACGCAGATAGTCGGCGAAATTGGCATGACCCGAGGCATAAACGAAGATACCCAGGGCCCCGGCGACCAATACCGTGGGCATCACCGCCAGTCCGTCCAGGCCATCGGTCAGATTGACCGCGTTGCTCGAACCGACGATGACCAGGTAGGTCAGGAGGATGTACCAGGGACCCAGTTGCAGCGAGACATCCTTGAGGTAAGGGATCAGGAGGGCGGTCTCCGCCGGAGTCTCGGCGAGGACAAAGAGCAAAATGGCGGCGATCAGACCCACCACCGACTGCCAGAGGTACTTGTAGCGCGCCGCCAGGCCCCGGGGGTTGCGCAGCACCAGTTTCTTGTAATCGTCCACCAGGCCGATGACACCGAAGGCCAGGGTCACCAGCAGGACGATCCAGACGTAGACATTGGCCAGGTTCGACCACAGCAGGGTGCTGATCCCCACGCCCACCAGCATCAGGGCCCCACCCATGGTCGGGGTCCCGGCCTTGGACAAGTGGGACTGGGGACCGTCATCGCGCACCGTCTGGCCAATCTTGTACTGGCGCAGCCGGCGGATCATGGCCGGCCCGATGACAAAGGAGATGATCAAGGCCGTGAGGACCCCAAGGATGCCGCGCAGGGTCAGATAGCGGAACACACTGAAGCCGCTACTGAATTGGGTGAGCCAATCGGTCAGATAGAGGAGCAAACTTCAGCCCTCCCAAGAGGCGCAGAGGGCATCCGCCACCCGGTCCATGGCCGAGCGCCGCGAGCCTTTGATGAGGACCAGATCGTCTGGCGCCAGGTCCTGGCGCAGGCAGGCGATGAGTTCAGCCTGGTCAGTGAAGTGCCGGCCCGTGCTGTCGCCGGCACCGAAGCCCTCAGCCGCCGCGAGGCTGAGATCACCCACGGTGTAGAGTGCCGCCACCCCCGCCTCCCGGGCTACAACACCGAGGCGGCGATGCAGTGCCTCGGCCTCGGGTCCCAGCTCACCCAGGTCCCCCAGCACCAGGACCGGGCGACCGGGCAAGGACATAAGTACCGCGATGGCCGCCTCCACCGAGTCGGGATTGGCGTT
>SACH01000437.1 GCA_009928645.1 Gammaproteobacteria bacterium
CCCCGCCATACCCTGGAGGTGTGTCCCCCATGAGCGTGCCCAACGTGCTCCCCAGTAACCCCCCCGTCCGCCCGCTGGACTTCCCGTCGGCGGCGCATGACCCGCCGGGCCTGCGCGTGTCGCGCCCGCCGGACCTCCCGTCCCGCCCCGCGTCCCCGACGCCGGCGCCGCCTGAAGTGACGGGCCCGGGCCCGCGTCTCAGCGCCCCGGAGCGGGAACAGCTGGTGACCGATCTGAATCTCCGCCTGGCGCCGGTCGCGTTGCGGCTACAGATTCAGATTGATGATCAGACCGGAACCCCGGTGATTCGCCTGGTGGATTCGGATTCCGGCGAAGTGCTGCGTCAGATCCCGGATGAAGCCAAACTTAAACTGGCCCAGGTGCTAGCGGATCAGCTCCAAGGGCAATTGATCGATCACACCCTTTAGCAGGGCGCGCGACGCCCGCGTCGCGTCCCGGCGCTATTCATCGATATACGGAGAATCCCATGGCCCTGACAGCGTCCGGAATTGGCTCCGGCCTCGATATTGCCGGTCTGGTCAGTCAGTTGATGGCCGTGGAGCGCCAGCCGCTGACCAAACTGGCGGCGCGCCAGGCGGACTATCAGGCGCAACTGTCCGCCTATGGGCAGTACCAAAGTGCGCTCGCTACCTTTCAGGATGCGGCCGCCGCCCTGCAGGACCCGAGTAAATTCACCGCCACGCGCGCCCAGGTCGCGGCGGGCGCCGGCTTCAGTGCCACGTCCACCACCACCGCGTTGCCTGGCTCCTACGATATTCGCGTGGCGCAACTCGCCCGCCCGCAGCTCGTCACCTTCGTGCCGACGGCGGATTCCGAGGGTGAATACAATCTCGTCCTCACCGCCCGCAATAGCGCCGGCGAGACCGAGACGCGGGAGTTTCTCGCCCAGACGTCCGTCACCGCGCTGGCCGAGGCGATCAACACCTCCGGACTGCAACTCAGCGCCACCGTCATCCATGACGGCGACCAGGAATGGTTGAGTTTGCGCGGCGCGGCGAGCGGCGAGCCGTTCACCGCCATCGATCGCGAGATCCAGACCGAGTACAGCTGGAGCCCGCGGGCAATCGCCGTCGAAGACGGGCAGGCGGACGTCGCCCAGGTGACGCAGTTCGCCCCCACGAAACAGGCCGGCAAATACAGTATCGCGCTCACGGTGCCGGCGCCCTACGGCGATGACGTGACCTACACCTTCGCCGATGTGCCGAATCTCACCGCGTTGCACAACGCTATCGCCAATCATGCCGTGCTGGGTTCCCGGCTCACGGTCGAGGTCGTGGGCGATGAACTCAAGCTGACCTCGAACAATCCCGGCGCCGATGGCGCCTTCGTCGTGCTGGACAGCCACTCGGCCACGCCGACGACCCCGGTGACGCCGGATGTCGCCGCGCAGAGCGCCACGCGGCTCGCCACCTTCACCCCCCAGGCCCAGGCCGGGTCCTTCAGCGTCACCCTGGACAGCACCGTCCTGGTGGCGGGTGTCCCCGAGGCGCGCCACGTCACCTTCACCGCGGACTCGGTGGCGGCCCTGGCCGACCGCATCGCCCAGTCGACCGAGGTCACGGTGGCCGCCAGCGTCGACGGCGAGGGCCGCCTGCGGCTGGTCTCGACCCTGGATGTGCTCGGGGAGGTCTTCGCCGTCACCGATGATTACGGCGAGGTGACGGTGGGCGAGACGGTGGTGACCGATCGGGAACAGACGCCCGCCCCCGGCCATGAAGGGCAGGGGGCCGTGGTGTATGTGGACGGCATCCGCGTTGAGCGCACCAGCAACACCCTCACCGACCTGATCCCCGGGGTCACCCTGACCCTGACCGCGCCCATGGAGCAAGACGCGGCGCTGACGATCGCCCCCAATCATACGGTGGCGACCAAGGCGGTTACCGATTTCGTCAATGCCTACAACGGGGTGGTGCAGAGTTACCAAGCGCTGACCGCCTACAAGGCGGACTCCAAGTCGGCGTCGATCCTGACCGGCGACGGCACCCTGCGCAACCTGCAGCTGCAGTTGCGCGGCCTGCTCGACACGCGGGTCGCCGGCATCAGCTGGGACTGGGAAGCAGGGG
>SACH01000438.1 GCA_009928645.1 Gammaproteobacteria bacterium
TTTCCGATCCCGTCTAAAGACCTGGAAAGGATCAAGATGCTGGAGCGCAATCTCGCCAACCCATAAGCGAGAAGCCCGCGCAAGGCGGGCTAAGGTATGGAGTAGGGCAGGGCAGGTCAGTCGTCAAACTCTTCAGCCGGTTCCTGGTCCAGGGCATCGACCAACCGCAGGATGGCGTGCGTATCGAAGACGTCGTCGACGCCCAACTCCTGCATCATGGTCGCGGCGTCCATAATCAGCTCGCGGCGCGCCCGGCGCTCGTCGTCGGTGTTGGGGTGCCGGTCCTCGGGGTCCAGGCTGCGCAGGTTTTCCAGGCAGTCCCGAAAGTCCGTTACGGTGTTCTGGAAGCGGCAGTAGCTCATGTTCATCATCATTCTCCGGGTGGCGGCCTTCCGTGGCCGGGGTGGGGGTGGGGCCTTTAGGCGGTCGCAGGGCGGTACTTGCCGACGATGGTCTTCCACCGCCCGTTCTGGAGCCAGGTCGCGGCGTTTACCGCCACATGAATCTCGGCGCCCTCAAAGCCGCGAATCACCTGCTTGCGCGCTTCCATCGCCTCGTCCAGGGTGGCGAAGACCTGGGTGCGGTCCAGGCCCCGGTAATACCCGCGCTGCTTGGTGAACCACACAACGCGGTAGGGTTCGCGCTCGGGGTCCCAGATTTTGTAGTAAACCGTGCAGTCCTTGGGCGCCTGGACCTTGGCGGGGTCGCGGTTGACGCGGCAGCCGTAGCCGGCTGCGCCTTTGGTCCAGTGGTGGCAGGTGGTGCAGGTGGTGGTGGGCTGGTTCATGCTGGCTCCCCGAGGTTTAGTGGTTGGTCGCCCCGTCCCTGGGGCGGTGGTGGTTAGAAAGTCACGAAGATGGCCGGACCGTCGGCTTCAAACCCTGGCCAGCCCCGGAGGTTCCAGGCCCACAAATGGTTGAGGTTGTAGGTCAGTTGCGCGGTGGTGAATTGGTCCCGGTCGATTGGCAGAATGGTTTGCTCTGGGTCGTCGTTGTCGAGGCTGGCGAGGATGATCTGCATGCTGGCTCCCCTGGGCGGGTCGTGGGCGGCGCCCCGTGCGCCACCCTTGACCGTAGTATGGCGAAACGTTTGCACCTAGCAAGTCAAAAACGAAGGAAAAACAACATCTTTTGACGCTGGCGGCCGGTCAATACCCGGCGGCCTCGGCCTGGTAATCGCGCTGCCAGGACTTGAACTTTCCCCAGGCCGGGTAGGTGATGCCGTCCATCGTCCGACCGGCGTGAAGTTTGGCGCGGGGCGCGAACGACTCGCCGCCTTGGCGCAGACGACCGTCACAGTCCACCCCGTCTGAGCCCCATTGTCGGCGCACCCCCTGCTCCTCGTGGGTCCAGGTGTACCCTTCGGAGGACCAGCCTTCGTCGGTGCGCTCCCAGTGGCTCCAGGTCAGTGATTGCCCGAAACGCAGGGTGAGCTTGACCGGACCTTTGTTGACGTAGGTCCAGAAGCGGGCATTGCGCGTGGTCATGGTCTAGCCCTCCTCCCGTCCGTCAGTCCACTGCAGCCAGGCGAAGTACGCCTCCTCGGGGGTGGCGAAGCCGTGGTCGACGGCCCAATCCTGGTGCATGTCCCACCCCAGCGCGCTGGTCCAGAACAGCTCACGGGACAGCCAGTAGTCGATCCCGGCGCGGTCGAAGGTGACCAACCACACCGGCTGCTGGCGCGGGCTGATGGCGTGCTCGATGCGGATGCCGTCGGGTAGGCGGTAGCTGCCATCGGGCTGGCGCAGGGTGCGAACGACCGATTGCAGGATGTTCATGGTTGCTCCTCCAGAGTTTTCAGTTGAGTGGTGGTGTGGGTCAAAGCCTGGCGCTCGGCCTCCAGGGCTGCCTCCAGGGCGGCGACGACGCGGGCCTGGTCCTGGACGACCATGGCCAGCACCGCCTTGGCCTGGGCGCCCACCGGGACCAGCAGGGCGGCATCCACGGTTGCCTGTAAGGCAAGGTCGGGAATGCGGGCGTTGCCAGCGAGCCAGTTCTGCACCGTGCGGCGCGTGACCCCGCAGAGGTCCGCCACCGCTTGGGTGCTCAGCCCGCCGCGCGCCATGGCGGCGCGCAAGGTGTCG
>SACH01000086.1 GCA_009928645.1 Gammaproteobacteria bacterium
GATCGGGGTGATGGGCTCGTCCTTGATGGCGCCGGCGGTGGCGCTCAGGCTGATGGCGGCGGCGAGGGTAGCGAGCGTGAACTTCGGAAGCGCTGTCATTGAGGGTGTCTCCAGAAAGCGAGGGAATGGCCGGCGGATTCGGCTCAGGAAGTGCGGGCGTGGCGAACTCCCGCGGTATCGTAGGCAATCGTCATGACCCTGCCCGTCAACCAAGGTCTCGCCAGGGCTGAAGGGCGTGTATCTGGCCGGTCAGCCCCATGACGGATAAGTATTTTGCTGGGCTCACGGCTTGCTTTGCATTGATTTTTCACAAGTAGCGAACAAAGCTATTTCCACCTCCGCCCTGACCAGGGCCAAACCCTGACTGCCGTTGGTCTCGATGGCCGGTGGCGGGGACTGAAGGGTGGTGCCAGGTCGGTCAGGCCCCTGAGCGGATTCGTCCCGGCTCGTCCTTGAGCAGATAGGCCTCTTCCTCGGGCGTGAGGTCGACCTGATCCCAGCCGGTGACCATGGGCATCAGGTGCTCGCGCAGGGAATGGCCCGTGGTCAGCAGATAGACATGGATGATGACGAAGGCGAGGATGGCGTAGGCCGCCGCCACATGGACGAAGGCCACGCCCCCCAGCCAGCCGGTGCCGAGGGCCAGGCCCTGCCAGAGGCCATAGAGCAGGTAGACGATGCCGGAGACCCAGATGGCCGGAAAAAGCACCAGCTTTAGTACCCCGTAGGCGATGGCCTGGAGCGGGTTGTGCTTGCGCAGCAGGGCCTTGTGGTAGGGGTGGGACTCGCCCTGAAAGATGCCGTAGGCGTAGTAGCGGATGACCTTGCCCAGGCCCTGGGTGGTAGGCAGGTAGTGGCGCCATTCCCCGGTGGTGAACAGCCAGAAGACGGCAAACAGCCAGACCCCCAGCAAGACCAGGGCGGCCCCGGTGTGCCAGGTAACGGCGGTGTCAAAGTCGATGAGGCGATGCAGGCCGCGGATGGCGAAGCCGGTGAAGAGCAGGACCATGATGCAACTCATCTGGGTCCAGTGCCAGAGGCGCTCGAAGCGCCGATAGACCATAACGGTGCGGGTGCTCATGCGTGGGTTCCTTGTTTACGACCGAAGAGGCGGAGGAGGGCGTGCAGCAGGACCCCCAACAAGGTCAGGCCCACCGCTGTCAGGCCGAGGGTGTCCAGCCAGTCACCGCGGTCACGCCCCGGTACATAGACGCCATCGATCTCCTGGATGCGGCTGTCCTGCTGGTGACAGCTCACGCAGGCCACGGCGTCCTCCTTGGGTGCCACCATGTGGGTGATGGGCCAGTAGGACTCGGTCTCGACGAAGCCATATTCCCCACTGTAGGGGATGCCGTATTGGGCCATGCCGGCGGCGATGGCGCGGCCAAAGTCGTAGGTGCCCCAGAAGGCGTCGTCGTCCTCGCCCCAGAGGTGCATGTAGACCAGAGTGTTGTTGCCCTTGTCGTAGGGCTGGATGGTATGCATGCGCTTGAAGGGCCAGATGCGTGAGCCGGGGTCATCCGCCGCGCCCTGGTAGGCATTGATGGCGACGGCACCCGCTGCCGGATCGAAGACGGTGTCGATGGTGGTGTAGTGCATCTGACCGTCAAACCAGCCGTAGTGGGGGGCAAAATTCTCGTCGTAGGCGAAGCTGCCCTTGATGGACTTATAGGTGGCGACATGTTCGCCATTGCCCTGGGTATAGTTCTTTTCCTTGTAACCCATGCCGTCCTTGGTCTTGCCGGCGGTACGCCAATCCCAGTCCACCATGGTGGCGACGCCGCCGCGGGCGATGGTGGGGATGTGGCAGGTCTGGCAGGCGATCCGGTTGACGTGATCGTTGAGTTTGATGCCGGTGACACTCGTGGCGTGGTGAGGTTGTGCGCCGTGGCAGGACTCGCAGGTGGCCACGTCCCGCCGCTCCCCGGGTTTGCCGGTGCCGCCCAGGTCATGGGCCTTGACGTCGTAGCGGCTGCCGGTGACCAGGTGGCGGTTCGAGACATGGCACTTGGTACAGGCAAAGTTCAGGCCGTCAATGTCCATATGGACATCCAGGGCCCGTGCGGGGCGCTTCAGGGAGGAGTCCAGGTCGCCATGCTTCACCCCATCACCGCCTCCCCCATAGAAGTGGCAGGCGCCGCAGTTCTCGCGGCCGGGCAGGCCGACGCTCTGGGCCACACGTTCCCAGGCGATGGGGGCCTTGCCCTCGAACATCACGGAGCAGGACTGGTTACCCGGCGAGTTGGGGGTCTTGTAGTAGGTGCCGGTCCGGTCGTGGCAGACCAGGCAGTCGATCTTGGTCTGGTCGGTGAAATCGAAGCTGTCGTCCTTCCAGCCATAGCCGGCGTGGCACTGGGCGCACATGCCCTCGTTGCCGCGGGCGTTGGTGCAGAAGGTGTTGATCAGGGTCTTTTTGCCGAGCTTCTGGCCCGTCTGGGGATGGGTGAATTCCCAGGTCCAGTGCAGCGACTTCATGAAGTGCTTGCCGGCCTCGGTGTGGCAGGCGAGGCAGGCCTGGGTGACCTCGGGTCCCGACTGGAAGGGACCTTGCAGTTCCTTGAATTTGGTGTGATCGGCGGTGGAGTCGCTGGCCCGATCCGTGGGGGCCAGGTCCGCGACGATGCGAAAGTGCATGTCGCTGTCCAGGGGCGGCTCTTCAGCCCTGCCGGGTCCCGGGTTGAGCCACAGCAGGCACCCGAGCAGGCCGGACAGGAACGGGATGGCCCGGCGGGCGCGGGGAGGGGCGAATCTTGCGTTCATGAGGGTACGACTATTCTCATGTCATTGCAGGTAGCTGGGAATGCTAGGTGTCCGCGACTGGGAAGGCATTGCGAAGCGTCAATCCTGGCCTCTGTGAGCGAGGACCCAGGGCCAATCGAGTTCCAAGGCCGGCGGATGGCGTGCAGGACCGGGAGTCGCGGGTCGGTTAGCCGGCGCGGCGGAAGGCGGTCGCGAGGGTCATTTTGCGAGACAAAGCCATTTTTTCGGGCCAGCCGAAAGTGTCATTTTGCGAAACGAAGCCATTTTCTGGACCGGGCAAAAGGGGCATTTTGCGAAACGAAGCCATTTTGCCAGACCCGCCGAGCGGCCCCGAGTGTCCCCGGGTTCAGCTAGTTTTCAGGGGGTGGGAATATCCGCCAGGTCCCATTGCTGCCCCGCGCCACCTTCTAAACAGCGGGCGCCGTAGGCACGGCGAAAGGCCACCTTGGCCAGATCCCCGGTGCAGTGGGTCGGAATGACCGCCAGCACGCCTAGTGCTTGCAGGGCCTCGATGGTCTCCTCGATCTGGGGCGTAACGGCGTTCATGAGGTGAAAGCCGCCGATGGCCCAATCCAGGGGTTTGCCCAGGAAGGCGCTGGCCCGTTCAACCACCCGCGCCATCCCGGGATGGGCGCAGCCGCTGATCACCGCCGTGACCCCCTGGCTGTCGATGAGCAGGGCCTGTTCGGGAGGCTCGCTGTCCAGCATCCCGCCGGAGTAGATGCCCGGTGCCAGGCGGCGGGGTTCGGCCCCAAGGACGATCAAGTCGCCGCATAGGCCGGGCAGGTCCGCGATCAGGTGTTTGGAAAAGCCCTCATGAACCGCCAGGGTCAGCCCCGGATTCAACTCCAGGATGGAATCCACACCGCCCATATGGTCCCAGTGCGGGTGAGAGAGGACGAGCAGGTCCAGCCTTTGCGGCGCCAGGCCCAGGACGGCCAGGTTTTTCAGCAATACCCGGCCATTGCTGCCGGTATCGAACAGGATGTTGCGCCCCTGGATCTCGATCCAGGCGGCGAAACCCCAGAGGCAGCGACAGCCGTCCCGGCCAGGGTAGTTGTCGAAGGCGATGGTGAGGCGGGGTGCTGGGGACATGGTTACTGGGGTGGTCAGGCCACTGAGGGTCAGGGCGTTGCAGGCGGCAGGCGGCGGGCTGGGACGCGGGCGGTGGGCCGGACGCGGCGGTCCGGGACATGGCTGGCTCGGTCGTGTCTGTCCGGGATGCGGGAGGCAGTGGGTCAGGAGCCGGAGATCGCGGCCGTGTTGGGGATCGCCTCGATCCAGGCCGTCATGGCCGTATTGGCCAGGGGCATGGGCGCTTCCATATAGCTGATGATGAAACGGTCACCCTCGTCCACGACGCCGATGGACCTGGGGCGGACGGCCATCACCAGGCCATTGGGCAACTGGGTGCCGAAGCAGAAGATGATGTGCTTGGCGGCGCGGATCTTCTCCGCGATGACCCCTTCGGGCAAGGCGGCAGTATGGGCATAGTGATCGAATTCGCCGATTAGGGTGGCGATCTTGTCCTGCTCAACGCAGTTGCGCAGGTAGGCGATGATGGCATCCACATCCGGGAAACGGGTCGCGGTCTTCATGACCTCCAGGCTGTAAACGGGGTATTTATCCTGCAACAGGGTGAAATTCATGAGGGCATACCTGGCGATGAGGCAAAAGGGTGAAACGGTCGGGCGGGAGGGCGGTCCGGACTGGATGCCAGCTATCCAGCTATCCAGCTATCCAGTAAGCCGGTGGAAGCCAGGCAGTCCGGGGCGTCAGCGTTTCCTGGGACCGGGGCGATGTCCGGCCAAACCGGGTATCTGGACCCTTCCTAACCCGCCGTCAGTGTCCTCGATTCCTGATCAAAAGACTCTGATAATCGTCAATGAGCCCTGGAGATCACGACTTTTCACCTCCAGGGGCCGAGAGGAGAAGGGAGGGGAAGCGGCCTAGGCGTAGGAGTGATCAGCGCCTTTTTCCTCCAGCGTCCGGGTCTGGACGCCGGTAATAGCGATGACCTTCATAATCGACAAGTTGCAGCCGGCCCGCCCCGACCAGTCCTTCGACCAGGGACCAATCCGCCCCGGCCTTGGCCAGCAGCGCCCGCAGGGCCTCCTCCCGTAGGGGGTGCACCGCGGTGATGGCAAGGATGTCCTCCCCGATCATGCCGGTGGAGGCGAAGGCATCCCCCTCATAGCCAAAGAGGCACTCGACGCGGTGCAGGCGGGCGCTCATCACCCCATAGGCCCGGGACAGGGACCGGGGATCCGGCGGTCTCACCGTCGGCTCCGCCGGTGGGCGAGTGGGTGCCAGCAGATGGACCATCGCCGGGTGAATCCCGGCCAGAAAATCGGCCACCGCGCCCAGTGACGTGGGACCATCGTTGACCCCGGCCACCAGCATGGTCTCGGTGGTCAGGGTGCCTTGGAAGTCGCGGGCCAGGGTCGCGATACCCGCGAGAATGGCCTCCAGGTTCAGCCCCGGGTGGGGACGGTTGACCCGCCGCCAGATGGCCGGGTCCACGGCGTCCACCTTTAGCGACAGCCAGTCGGCCTTGGCCAGGGCCGCCCTGACTGCCGGCTGCGATGTCAGGGAGGCATTCGAGATCACGGCGATGGGCAGGCCCAAGGACCGGAGCAGGTCGATGGACTCACCCAGATGGCGGTCCAGAGTCGGCTCGCCGTCCGGCACGAAGGAGAGGTAGTCAACCGGCTCACCCCGTCGGGCGAGGACGTCGAGGTGCGCGGTCACCTGACGCAGGATCTCCTCCGGCGGGTAAAAGGCCCGCGGCTGGATCTCGGGGTGCCCCGTGGGCCCGACCTGGCAGTAGACGCAGGAGTAGGAACAGGCCTTGGGGGGGATGTTGTTGATTCCCAGGCTGTGTCCCAGGCGTCGCGAGGGGATGGGCCCGAAGGTGATCCTTGCTGGCAGGCTGGTCATGACTATCTTGCGGGCGGCCCTTACATCGCCTCACCCAGATAGGAACCCAGCGCCATGTCAGCGCCGTAGATGTGCTCGGTCAACCAACGCTCCAGAAAATCGATGTCCTCCGCCGAAGGCGGGGTGGCCCCGAGCAGGAGCTTCTGCTGGAGTTCCTTGGCACTGTCGATCAGGGCCGCGTGCTCGGTCCGGTGCTCCACCAAGTCCCGGTAGCCATACTTCAGCATCAGGCGCTCCTCGTGCTTGAAATGCCAGACCGTGCAACTGATCAGCTCATCCATCAGCGCCTCGGTATAGTCCTTGGGCTCACCTTGCGCGACGGCGCGGTTGAGCAGGTTGAACAGGTCGACCAGCCGGCGGTGATCTTCATCGATTTCGGGAACCTCGACGCTCATCGTCTTGTCCCAGACCAGTTCTTTCATAATGCATTGTCCTGGTTGATAAATAATGGGCCACGCCCGGATGTGGGGGCGGACTTCAGGGACACCCGGCGCTGGGCGTGTAGGTGTCGTCGGACGAAGTGCCCGGGTTTCATTGTAGACCAGCCCCGCCCAGAACGACCTTTTCTCGCCCTCGTGATCCCCACGCCGTTGGAGCCAGAGGACTGGCTGTAGTAACTTGGGGGAGAGCTACACCACCCGCAGGAGGGGAGGGCGGAGAAGGGGGTGATGGTGCGGAGATGTAACGAACCGGAACTCAGCCTTTACCAAGCCCCAAGCCCCAAGCCCCATGACGCTGACCTTGACCTTCGTTGTCCTTCTAGTCCTCTCAGCCCTGCCGTTGGGGGTACATCTGGGTTTTCGCGCGCCCCGGATTCGTGAAACCGGCTCGCCGGCCGACCATGGGCTGGTCTTTGAGGAAGCCTGGATTCCCACCCTGCGTGGCCGGCGACTCTATGGCTGGTGGCTGCCGGCGCCCCGCGCCCAAGGCACCCTGGTACTGCTGCATGGCTGGGGCGGTAATGCCGAATTGATGATGCCGTTGGCGGTACCGCTGCGGCGTGCCGGTCTCAACCTGCTGCTGTTCGACGCGCGCAATCATGGGCGTAGCGACGCCGATACCTTCTCCTCGCTGCCCCGCTTCGCCGAGGACCTTGGTGCCGCCATCGCCTGGCTCAAACAACGGCATCCCCGGCGTAGCAACTGCGTCGCCGTGTTGGGTCACTCGGTCGGGGCCGGCGCGGCCTTGTTCGCGGCCACCCGCAGCCGGGATATCGCGGCGGTCATCAGCATTGCCGCCTTCGCTCACCCGGCCGAGGTTACGGCGCGCTCTCTCGCGCCGCTGCGTTTGCCGAAGGGGATCACGGCCTTGGTGATCCGGTATGTCGAATGGGTAATCGGCCACCGCTTTGACGCCATCGCGCCGGTCGGCAGCATCTGCCGGGTCCCCTGTCCGGTCCTGCTGGTGCATGGTCAAGCCGATACGCTGGTGCCCGTCGAGGATGCCCGTCGGATCTTCGCCCAGGCGGATCAGGGTCGTACGCGTCTGCTCGAGGTCCCGGATGCCGGGCATGATTCGGTGGAGCGGATCGAGGAGCACCTTGATGCGTTGCTGGCCTTTCTGCGCGAGACCGGTGTGCTCGGTCCCGATACGGCGGCGATCGTGCCATCCCCGCCCCAGGCGGGGCTGAACCCACCTTCTGCCAGAGTCCCCGCCGAGTAACGGCGCTACGGCCGGCGATGGCAGAAAATTAATTCCCGAGTGGCGTGCTGCGATGATTGTCAATGACGGCCTTGCCGTCCCTGCCTAAACTGTACCGCCATCCACCCCTTCACGTCGCCTGGCCTGCCCCCTTTGCTTGGGTGTGCGTCACGCAGGCCTGGGGCAACCTGCCATTGGAGCCCGTCCATGACCGAACCCACACCCTCCGGCCCGCGGCTGGAGTATTTCCCCATCTCCTTCTTCGCCATGGTGATGGGCCTGTCCGGCCTGACCATCGGCTGGGAAAAGGCCCAGCATGTCCTGGGCTGGCATCTGGGGATCTCCCCCTGGCTGGCCGGGACCACGCTCCTGGTCTTCGCCGTGCTCGCCCTGCTTTACGGCACCAAGGTGATCCGCCATCGGGCCGCGGTCCTCGCCGAGTTACGCCATCCCGTCAAGCTCAACTTTTTCCCCGCCATCTCCATCAGTCTGTTGTTGCTGAGCATCGCCTATCTGCCCCTGCAGGCGGAGTTGTCCCGCTGGCTATGGCTGGCGGGCACCCTGCTGCACCTGGTGCTGACCCTCTATGTCATCAATGTCTGGATGCACCATGAGCACCTGAAAATCCCGCACATGAATCCGGCCTGGTTCATCCCGGTGGTGGGTAACGTCCTGGTACCGGTGGCGGGGACCAGCTTCGGCTATGGGGATGTGTCCTGGTTCTTCTTCAGCTTTGGCATGCTGTTTTGGATCGTGCTGCTGGCTATCATCTTCAATCGCATTCTGTTCCATGACCCCATCGATGAGCGTCTGCTGCCGACCCTCTTCATCCTGATCGCCCCGCCCGCCGTGGGCTTCATCGCCTATAGCCGCCTGGTGCCCGAGATCGACACCTTTGGCCGGATGCTCTATTTCAGCGGCCTCTTTCTCACCCTGTTGCTCTTCACCCAGGCCCCGCGTTTCCTGCGGCTGAAATTCTTCCTGTCCTGGTGGGCCTACTCCTTCCCCCTGTCCGCCATCAGTATCGCCAGTCTGGTGATGTCCGAACGTACCGGCACCGCCTTTTATCGCGATCTGGGTCTGGGTCTGCTGGTCCTGCTCACCCTCATCGTCATCCTGCTCCTGGTCAAGACCGCCATGGCCGTGAAGCGGGGGGCTATTTGCGTCCCGGGGCATTGACGGCTGGTAAAGGGGGGCTGCTACCCATGCAGCCCCCCAAGGTTGAGTGCCCTCTCATGAGCCAGTTCCGGTTCTATACCAGCGGACACTGATGAGATCTTTCTCCGCTACGTCAGCACGTTAAAGGCATCAGCATTAGCTGAGATACGCAGTTTTGGACTCCTCGCAGGGTACTCAAGGTTATTCAACCCGGTGCCAGTCGGCCTGGATGAGGTTGCGTTCGGCGCTGCTGAATACCAGGCCAACCTCGAACAGGCCCTTGCCGGGCTGGCCGCGGTACTTGGCGCTGTAACCGCGGGCTTGGATCTGGGCGAGGGCTGGGTTTGCATCACCTGGGTCGGTCTGAGGAGTCATTGGCCTTTCAACTTCTTCCAGGCCACCCGTCTCGGCCGAGACAGTTGCCGTGGCGCCCGCTGCTGACGTCTCGGACTGGTCAGGGGGGCGGGTCGGACGCGTGTCGCGACGCAGCTTGATCTCCATGACGTAGGTGTAGCCTTCGATCCTGACGGTAAGATCGACCTGGCCCTGGTTGCTGATGTCTTCCGGAATGACCTGGGCGTTCAGGCTGGCGAAGAAGGCATAGAGTACGCTGGCGTAATAGCCCTCGGCCTCGGGCAGGTCGTTGTGGGTGAAGTTGCGCCAGGGGATGCCGGAAAACAGGCGCTTGAGGGTGGCGATCAAGCCTGGCAGGTCGCCTGCGGCCAGGGTGTCGTAGAGGCCGTCCTGCCAGCGGCTGCGGTCATTCTCGATGCTGGTGTAACCGGTGATGAGCTGATCGTATAAGGCAAAGCGCACCTCCTGGTTGGGGATGCGCAGGCGAAACAGCAGGCGGCCCCGGCGGCGGATCGTCTCGGCAATGGTCAGGTAACCACTCTGAAACAGCAGGGTGACCGGATTGATGCGCTCGACATCGAAGGCGTCAAGGATCTCCTCGCTGACCTCCACCGCTTCCAGTTCGGGCAGGAAGTAGCGTTTGCGCTGGAACAGCCTGATGAGGAAGCTCGGGCTACCGGTCTCGAACCAGTAATTGCGATAGCTGTGACCTTCGCTGATAAATAACAGGATGTCGAAGGGGTTGTAGACTGGCTCGCCGAGGAAGGCGTAGCCGTTGTACCAGGTACGCAACTCGTCGCGGTCGACACCGGTGAGATGCGCGGCGAAGGTGGTCTCCAGGTCCCGCTGGGTATAGCCGCACAGCGTCGCGTAGTCGGCACTCAGGGTGATGTCGCGCAGTTGATTTAGCCCCGAGAAGAGGCTGACCTTGCTGAACTTGGACACCCCGGTGAGGAAGGCGAAGTGAATGTCGGCATCGGCGTCCTTGATCACCGAGTAGAGGTCGCGGAGGCCCTCGCGCATCTCGGCGGCGAGGTCGGGCTGGGTGATGTTGTCCAGGATCGGCTTGTCGTACTCGTCCACCAGCACCACCGCGGGCTGGCCGAAACGGGCATGGGCCCGGCGGATCAGCTCGGCGAAACAGCCGGCGACGGCCGGCTGCTCGCAGACGATGCCAAGGAGTTCCTGATTGATGCTGAGCTGCTCGCGGATTTTGGTCTCAAGCTGGTCCGGCCGACGCACCAGACCGCCGCCGAAGCTAAACCGGATCAACGGATAACGCCGGGACCAGTCCCAACCCCGTTCGGCCTCCAGCCCGGTGAAGAGGTCGCGGTTGCCCCTGAACAGCTCCGCCAGGGTGTCCAGGAACAGGGATTTACCGAAGCGCCGGGGGCGGGAGAGGAAGTAGTACTTGCCCGCCTCCGCTAGCCGCACCGCAAAACCGGTCTTGTCGACATAGCAGCAGTCATCTTCGCGGATCTGGCGGAAGGTCTGGATGCCGATGGGGAGTTTCTGAAGGCGGTCAGGCATGGTCGCGGATTTTTTTCCTGGTCATCGTGTTATTGGAGTATAGCCCAGGCCCTCTGGCAGCTTGGCGCATGGCAAGGTTAATCACGACTGCTCCACCAAGTACAGGCTTCGAAGGTCGTTGGGCGTTTAGCCGCCCACGATTCCCGACGACGGCCTGAATGACCTTGTTCAATACGCCGTCCACCGGTAACCAAGGAGCGACTCACCGAGAGTCTCGTCTGGACACCAGCCCATTGATTGCCAGAAATGACTCGGCTCGTACCAAGAAGACATTTCCCGCGGGGCCACAAAAAACCCGCGCCGAGGCGCGGGTTGCAGGGGCGTCAGATGCCCGGGGCGGCTGGGCCCAGACGCTTACTTGAAGGGATCGGGCCGGGGGGTCTTGTCGGCAGACGGCGGCAGGATCGGCAACTGGAAGCTGGGCTGCTCGCCGGTCAGGGTCTTGAGGAAGGCGACGATCTGGGCGTTCTCCTCTTTGGAGAAC
>SACH01000087.1 GCA_009928645.1 Gammaproteobacteria bacterium
GGCGAAGGGGTTGGGTTTGACGGTAAAGTCCACGACCTTCACCGCCAGTTCCCGGCTCAGAGTCTCCAGGGTGCCCAGCCGATCCACCAGCCCCAGGGCCACGGCCTGTTCCCCCACCCAGACCTCACCGGTGGTCAGCGCGGCCATATCCAGCGCCTGAGCGCTCCCGCGCTGCGCCTGCACCTCGCTGGCGAAGACCTGGGCGACCGTGTCCACGATCGCCTGCGCCTTGGCCGCCTCCGCCGCCTGCAGCGGCCGGAAGGGATCGAGCATGGCCTTCAGGCTCCCGCTGGCGAAGATGTGCTTGCCCACCTCCACCCGCTCGGCCAGGCGATGCATGTCCCAGCTGCTGAGCACGGCGCCGATCGAGCCGACGGTGCTGTAGCGCCCAGCGATAATCTCGTCGGCATGGATTGCGATCAGGTAGGCGGCGGAGGCCCCCACCCCTTCGATGACCGCGTACAGCGGAATGTGGGGGAACTCCCCCTTGAGTTCGTCGAGCACCGTGGTGATGCGCTCGGCGACATACGGCGCCCCGCCGGGCGAATTGATGCGCAGCACCACGGCCTTGGGCGCGGCCTGGTAGGCGCGCCGCAACCCCTTGATCACCAACTCCTCATCGACACCGGCCTTGGCGCCCACCACCCCGGACACCTCGACCGCGGCCAGGATGGTCGGACCCCGCGGCGTCAGCCACGGCATCACCCCGTGGTCCGAGAGCAACAGGGCCGGCGCGGCCAGCAGGAACCCCAGCAGCACCACCAGTCCCACATGGCGGCGCCGGGCCTGGCGGCGCTCCCGCACCAGGAACAGCCAGGCCTCCAGCAAGACGCTGTCGCGGTCCAGGGGGCCGGGGGTGACCGCCGCCCGCCGCCGCCACGGCCAGGCGCGGGCCAGCCGCTGGCGCCAGGCGGCGCGGGGTGCGCCCGGACCGGGCGTGGGCTCCGGCGGCGGCGCCCCGGGCGATGGCGGGTCCCCCGGCCGATCGGGCGGCGGCGGGGTGGCGGGCGCGGCGGCGGTCTCCGCCGGGAGCGGCAGGTCAGTGCTCATGGGTCAGCAGCGGGCTCCGGGTGATCACTTTGAGATAAGGCCCCTCGGCCATCGCCAGCGCCGGGACTTCCCGCAGCTGAAAACGGCTCGCCAGGGTGGGGTTGAGGTGATAGACGGGCTGGCCCAGTTCCGCGGACAAGGCCACGCGGGCCGCGGACAGGGGGGCGAGTTCCGTGGCGATCAGCACGACATTGCGGTGTTCGCGCAGCCAGTCCTTGACGATGGCGAGCTGCGCCGGGGATGCCGGATCAAAAAAGACGTAGTGGCTGCGTACCAGCACCTGCGTCAAGGGATTGATCACGGTACCCGCGCGCGCCAGCAGTCCATTGGGGCCGTGGATGTCCTGTTTCACCCGCACGCTCAGATCCACGTAATAGGTCTGATCCTGCTTCGCCGCGGGCAGGGCCACGCCCTGGATGTGCTGCTTGGCGCGGGTGCGCGCCTCCGCCAGCAAGGTCGGCCAGTCGAGACGCGCGGCTTTCTCGCGCGCATAGTCGATGATGTCCGGCTCGGCGATCGGGTGCAGTTGGCCGATGGGATGCTCGGGCAGCGGCTCATCCGCGCGCAGGCGGGCGAGCGCCCCCTCCAGGGCGATTTCCCCGTCCAGGCGCCGCAGGGGGCCGCCCCGGGGGTCCTCGGCCAGGAACACGGGAACCTGCTGGATCTGGTAATCCTTGAACGGATGCGGGTCGATCAGGACGATCACCGGGTTTTTTTCCAGATCAATCAGCCGGTGCAGGTGGGCGAAGACCGCCTGCAGCTTGGGCGGCTGCCAGCCGCGCAGGTAGAACACCACATCGTCCCGGCCCCGCGCCTGCTCCAGCAGCGCCTTGAGCGCCGCATCCGGCATGCCCAGGGAGATGAACACCAGGGTCTTGCCGCGCAGCGGATTGGTCGCCCGGTCTCCCGCCGCCGGGAACCCCGCCGACGCGGCCAGGGACGCCTGACTCTGCGCGCGGATCTCCGCGGCCAGGGCCTGCGCGGTCGCGGTGGGCGCCGGCGGGCCTCCCGCCTGCAGCCAGGTGCTGATCGCCTGGGACGGGCCGCTGGGCAGCCCGGCGACGGGCGTCGGGGCGCGGCGAAACGGATCCAGGCCCTCCAGGGCCACCGGGGGGTGCTGGGGCTGACGCAGCGCCCCCAGGACCTCCGCTACCGCGTCCGCGCGCGCCCCGCCACTGCCGAGCGCCAGCAGCACCCCCAGCACCCACTTACCATAACGGCCGTACATAACCCGTCACCTGTTCTGCCGTGATCGTGCCCCAATAACGGCCGTCATAGCTGCCCGGCGCGGTCCCCGCCAGGAAGTAATGGCCCTCGGGGACCACGAACGCGCGATCGAAAGCGCCGTCGTCCGCCTCGAGAAAACCGAGCAGCCACAGCCGGTCCCAATAGACCCCGTTGATGAAGAGCTGATTGTCGCGCACCTCGATACGATCGCCCGGCAGGCCCGCCACCAGCTTGGCGATGGCGTCCACGCCGGGAAACTGGCGGCGGAACAGCGCCAGGTCGGTGCGAAACATGAGGATATCGCCCCGCTCCACCGTCGGCTTATAGGGCTGCCGGGCAATGAGGTACCCCTGCCAGGGCAGGCAGGCCACGCGCTGCATGTCCAGACCAATCCGGTACTGCGCCGACCAGGCGGCCTGCAGGGTGTGGGCGCCCAGCCAGGCGCTGGGCACGAAGACCAGGGCGAAGAGGGCGATCCGCACCCGCGGGCCGCGCCACCCGCGGGCGGGGCTCATGGCGCCGCCGGCGGCAGCGCCGGCGGGCTCGGGTCGGGCTCCGCCGCCGGCGGCAGCGCCGGCAATTCCCCGGTGCGCTGGAAGTGGCGGGCACTGTCGAGAAATTCCGGCGCGATGCCCAGGTCCTGCGCCACCGCCGCGGTCACATCCAACGCCGGCGGGGCGGCGATGACCGCGGCCTTATGCAGCACCGCCAGACCCTGCCGGGTATAGCGCTCAAAGGCCGTGGCGAGGGCCTGCTGCATCTCGGCGGCCACCTGCGGCCCGGCGCTGGCCTCGCGGCGGCCCGGTCGGGTGAACGCCTGTTGCAGCTGCGCCTGCAGCAGGGTGTCGCTGTCGACGATGACATAGGCCGGGCGCGGGGCCGCCGGCGGCGGCGCGGACCCGTCCTGCCACAGCTGCAGGCCGAGGACCACCAGGCCGCCGGTCAGTACCGCCAGAAAGAGCGGCAGAAAGCCCTCGCCACCGGCGGGCCGGGTGGGCGCGGCCGGGGGGGCGGGCGAATCCGTTGGGTGCGTCATGGTCAAACTCTCTGCCGCGGTCAGCCGTGGCGTTCAATAAAGTCCTCGATCGCGCGGATGGGCGGCACGCCGGCGTTGATCGCCGCCATGACCTCATCGCGCTCCGGGCCCCGGGTGGAAAACAACACCTGGGTGAACCGATCCTCGATCAGGCGTAAGGTCCCCCACCCGAGGGGGCAGTCGACCAGCACCTCGCTGTATTTTCCCGGCTGGGTATGAATGGTCTTCATGACATGGGCCTTGTCCGGTGTCATGGCCAGCAGCCCCTCGCGCAAGGCGGCGTCGATCGATTCCGGGCGCTGGGCGAGAATGAAGCGGAACGGGGCATTCTCGGCAATCGCCCGGCCGGCGGAGGTCGAGGCCAGATCGCGAATCGACTGCGTCACCACCACCGCCCCGGCGGTGGCCTTGCGCAGTTTGCGATAGCTGGCCTCGAGAAACTGCGCCACCATGCCGGGCTGGTCGCCGGGGCCATCGCGCTCGGCGAGCAGCTCCCAGGCCTCGTCGACGATGATCATCCGCGGCACGCGTTCCGGGCGCAGGAACAGTTCGGCCTGGATGCGCGCCAGCAATTGCAACAGGACCACCTGTTGCAGGGTGCGTTTGCTTTTCAGGTGGTCGAGCTCCAGGACCACGAAGCGGTTCTCGAACTGCAGATTGTTGTCGCCATCGAAGAAGCGCCCGTAGGAGCCGTCGCGGGTGAAGGGGAACAGCTGCCGTGACAGGTCGGTTTCGCGGGGGTCCTCCTGAAAGCGGAAATACTCGGCCAGGTGGGTCACCGTGGTATGCGGCCCGTAGCGGCCCCAGCACTGCTTGATCGCCTCTTCGACGCTGGCCATCTGATAGGCGCTGAGGGTGGCCCCCGGCGAGGCCATCTTGCCAATCAGCGCCTTGAGCACATCCAGGTCCTCGTCAATATCGGTGACGTGTGTGAACGGATTGAGGCAGATGTTGCTGTCCTCGGAAAACTCCATGAACTCGCCGCCCAGCAGCTTGCACAGCTTGAAATAGCTGCGGCCGACGTCAAACACCCAGATTTTCCCGCCCAGACTCAGATAGTCGACGATCAGGCGGTTGGTGAAGAACGACTTGCCGGCGCCGGACTCGGCGAACACCACCCCCGAGTAGGAGGTCGGCGAATGATAGAGATCCAGCTCCACCGGCATGCCGCGCCGGCTGGAGAAGAGCATGGCCGGATCATGGCCCGTGCCGCGCCACTCGCCGACCACCGGCAGGAATACCGCGGCATGCCGCGCCGCCATGGTGCTGTAGCGGTAGGTTTGCTTGATCGACTCGTCATCGGGAAACAGCGGCAGGGTGTTCCAGAACACCGGGAAGGCGATGTACTTCTCCTCGGCCATGAGAAAGCCCAGCGAGCTGTAATAGGTTTGCAGCATGGCCGAGGCGCGGCCGGCCTCAATCCGGTCGGCTTCATACAGGGTGACGGTGAAATTGACCTCGACGACCGTATCGCCGTCATTGAGCGCGTCGATGAGGACATCGATGCCCTGTTTCTTCTTCATGATGATCGGCGCGAATTTCACGATCGGGCCATAGGCCTGGAAATTCAGGGCGCCGCTTTTCGAGCGCACCAGGCCGGTCTTCTTGCGCTGATCGGGATAGTGCAGGGTGGTGACGAGGGTAAAGGGGCAGGGGATCTGGTTGTCAATGCCATCCGGGTCGCCGGCGAGGGGCAGCATCCGCCCCAGGGCCATGGTCTCCGGGTAGGTCTTGACCGACAGGACCCGCAGCACGCTGTCGTTGAGCTCGATATCGGCGCCATCGATTTTGATCGCGTCACCGGGCTCAAAGACCTGATCGCGGATCAGGCGCTCCGGGTCCACCCACCGCTCCTGGGCGCCGCGCATGTGCAGCAGACGGCGCATCAGCAGCAGGTATTCCGCCTTGCCCATCTGGCGCAGGGACAGGCCCGCCGTTTCCAGGGCCTCATGAAACTTGATAATGGCGTCGTGGGCGTCCCGGAACTCCCGTTCCGACGGGATGGCATTGGGCACGGGAATCTTGATGCTGATGACCAGCACCGGATTATTGGAATGGATGCCGGTCCGCGGGATCAATTCGGTGGTTTTGCCCGCGCTGATCGCCCGGGTGCGACGGCGGACCAGTTCCTGCAGGATCTCGATTTGCTCCGCCCGCCCGTCGTAGTGATGGGGGTCGGTGTCCGGGGTGATCCCCACCCGCCGCCCGCTATACCCCGCGACCAGATGCTCGATGTCGGGGCTGGCGAATTGCATGAACTGGATGAAGGTCCCCGGGGGTTGGCGCGTGCGCAAGGCGCTGGCCAGACGCAAACTGGTCATTTCGTCCACGCCGGGCAACAAGGCGCCCATGAAACAGGCGCCGACAAATCCGCCATCGACATAGAACAGGCCGTCCTCCTCATTGTAGGAAAGGACGGGAATAAACTGTTCCGGCCGGGTCCGGTCCAACATCTGCTTGATCCGCGCCTGCGCACTCATGCGGCTTCAATCTCCCCCGCCGGCCAAAGCCGCGGAATCGGACGGTGAGGCGGTGGGGGACGCGGCGAACAGCGCCTGCAAAATGCCGTCGGCCACCGCGGAGGTGTAATGCTTGTAGTCGTAGTAATCGCGACTGGAGAGGAACCGCGCATCGCGCGAAAAGTCGTGTACCGCCGGCAGGAGGGAGCGCAGCTGGCGCACAAAGTCGGCCGGGGCGCTCACCGGGACGTTGGTGAGATCGCCGGGGTGGAAGGGGTGGATGAAATAAACGGCGGTAATGCCCTGCGCCTGCAGCCAGTCCCGCAGCTGCGTCAGCTCGGCAAACGCGCGGGCGCGCCACGGCGGCGGCGCGGTGGGGGGCTGGCTGTCCGGGCGGTCGGCGACATAGCGCTGCTGATACGCCTGCGGATCTGCCGCCCGCTCCCGTTCGAGCCCGGTGAGCAGGTAGCGCCCGCTGCCGGTAAAGTCGAAGTGCATCTGCGGCGCGGCGTGGAATTGATGGATGAGCCGCGCGACCAGCCGCGGATAATCCACCTGCCAGAGATAGGCGAGGTAAAACGTCAGGCGGGATTCCCCGGTGGCCTCGGGCGGCAGGCGATAGGTCAGCGTGTCGCGCGGCGGCGGGGTAAGAAACGGGTACAGTTCCAGACCGACGACCACTTCGCGGATCGTCACCCCGGCGGCGTGCAGCGCCTGGAGTAACGCCAGCTGTTCTGCCGGGCGACTGCCCAGCACTCCCAGGTTGTAATAGCGCCGCTCAGGCCGGAGCGCCGTGACGTGCGCGGGGTCGAACGCCCCCATCCGACTCGAACCAACCAAGAACGCGTCATGGCGCGTGGGCTGCGCCGCCAGATGCCGGTATTTGTTCAGCATCTCGTTCGGTCCATAGCTGTCGCGCAGCGGCAGCAGGCCGAAGACCTGGAACGGATCCACCAGCAGATTGAGGGTCAGCAGCAGCCCGGTCCACAGGGCCAGGGCCGTGACCAGCCGCCGCGACCAGCGCCAGGCCTGCTGCGGATCGCGGTCGGCTTCCGGCGCCGGCGGCCGGCCCGGCGGGGTCCCAGGGTGGGGAGCGTTAACCATGGGGCGCGCCACTGCGGTGGATCACCCGCCGCTGCAGCCTCAGGCGCAGGACGGCCCAGTCGCTGAGCGCGGCGACCCCGCGCCGGGCCCAGCGCCGCACCGGGCGGGCTCCGTGGAGGTCGAACGGGAGCGGGACGGCCATGCGCCTAGAAGGCCCAGTAGATGAAGGTGGTGGGTTGCCCCAGGAGCACCACCGCCGCCGCGGCGGCGCCGAAGGTCGTCATCCCCCAGCGCCACGTTGGCTGAAAGCCCGCCGCGCGGTCGTGGACGTTCGGCTGGGTGGCCACGAACACCAGCAGCGGCAGCAGAATCAACATCTCCAGGCCATTGGCCTGGCGGGGCGTGCTCCACGCCACGGCCTCGCCGAGAAACCCCAGCATGGGGCGCAGCGTGTTGGGCAGGTCCAGGCCGTGCAGGCCGAGCATCGCCCCCCACAGATGCCAGGCCGCGGCAAAGCTGTCGGCGCGAAACAAGACCCAGGCAAAGACCACGGCGATGAACGTCAGCGCCCAGGCGAGCGGACGCGGCAAGCGCCAACGGCCGCGCCGCCAGAGGTGATAGACCACCAGATAGGCCCCGTGCAGACCGCCCCAGGCGACAAAGGTCCAGGCCGCGCCATGCCACAGTCCGCCCAACAGCATGGTGATTGCCAGGGCCAGCAGCGTGCGGGCCAGGCGCTGGCGATTGCCGCCGAGGGGGATGTACAGGTAGTCGCGCAGAAAGCGCCCCAGGGTGATGTGCCAGCGGCGCCAGAAGTCCGAGATCGTGACCGCCTGATAGGGGCTGAGAAAATTCAGGGGCAGGCGCAGACCAAACAGCAGCCCCAGGCCGACCGCCATGTCCGAATACGCCGAAAAATCAAAATAAATCTGCAGGGTGTAGGCCAGGGCGGCCGTCCAGGCATCGAAGAAGCCGAGGGCAGCGGCATCGGCAAAGGCGCGGTCTGCCCACGGCGCGAGGCGGTCGGCGATCACCACCTTCTTGAACAGGCCGACGCTGAAGATGAACAGCCCGGTGGCGAACCCCAGCGGCCAGCCGGGGGTGGGCCGGGCGAGGGCGGCCAACTGGGGAATGATCTCGCGGTGCTGAACGATCGGTCCGGCCACCAGTTGCGGAAAGAAGGTGACAAACAGCGCGTAGCGCAACCAGCCCTCATCCCCGCGGGACTGGCCGCGAAATCGGTCGACCAGATAGGCGATTTGCTGGAAGGTGATGAAGCTCAGACCCAGCGGCAGAATCACCCCGAGCAACGGATAGGCCGTGCCCGCCAGCGCATTGACTTCGCCGAGAAAGAAGTCCGCGTACTTGTAAAAGCCCAGCAGAGCCAGGTTCAGCGCCACCCCGGCCGCCAACCAGCGGCGGCATGGCTGGCGACGCAGGCTCTGGCCCAGGCGGTAATTGATGGCGATACTGCCGAGCAGCAGCGGCAGATAGCGGATGTCCCAGGAGGCGTAAAAGAGGAGGGAGGCGGCCAATAGCCAGGCTTCGGCCTGGGCATAACCACCCCGCGCCCGCGCGGCGTAATAACCCAGCACCACCACGGGCAGAAAGACATAAAGGAAGAGGGCTGAATTGAACAGCACGCCAGGCGCTCCGGGACCGAAACTGAGGCGGCACTGTAGCAATCGCCCCCGGGCGTATTGCGGCGAAAGCGCGGGCTAAAGACGCGCTTGCGCCGCAAAAGTATGCGGCGGAAGGCCGGCGCGATCAGGCGGGAAGCGTGGCGGTACCCGACCCGTGCCGGGGCCCGCCACCGCCGGACCCCGGCGCACGCGCGACCGGTCGGATCACTGGCATGCTTTCCGGGTGGGGAGGGGGCGGAACGCCGGCGGCGCCGGCGTACGGCGGGGAGAAGGGGAGTGGCGCGGCCGGTCAGCGGGGGCCGACCGCGACGGGGCGCAGTGACTCAGTTCGCGTTCAGCAAGTCATTGACCGGCCGATCATAAGCGCGCTCATCCAGTTTCGGCTCCTGGTGGCGCATGTACGCCGGCCCCAGGGGCCGCTCCGCACCTTTGGCGGGGGTGGGGGCGGCGTCCGGCCGTGGCTTGCCCACGGTGTATTCCTTTTGACTGCGCGGTGCGGCACTCGCGGCCGGCGGCTGGGGCGTCGCCGCGACTTGCAAGGGCGCGGTTTGCCGGATTTGCTCGACCTCCACCTCGCCAAACGCCCAGCGGCGCGGGGTGACTTCGGTATAGGTATACCCCGGCCACTGCAGATCTTGATTGCTGTCGACAAACGGCGCCATCCAGATGCGCATGACCTGCGCCTCTTCCAGAATCGGCTTGGGATTCGGCGGGGCGACAATCAGGTTGCGCTGCACCACCAGGGGCGTGCTCAGGGTCCCGCCCGCCGGGCTCGCGGCCGCCCCGCTGTGACCGGCCGCCGGGCCGCCGCCGGTAAAGGCGTCTCCCGGCCCGTTGGTCGCCTCGTACACCTCGATCGGGCTCTTGCAGGACACCCCTTTGGGATGCCCGGGACAGGCAAATTCGGATTCACCCGTGCCGCCGAAGCTGCCACAGCCGGCCAGCAGACCGCCGGCCAGCACCCCGGCCGCCCCGGTCAGCCCGCGCGCGACGCGCCACGCCCGCGGCGTGAGAACAGAGAACACCATACCCATAGGCCTCCAGGACGCCTCACAAAGGGATGTTGGGAGCCCGGGCATCAGCCGAGCTTCAGTTGGGTGCCGCGCAGCACCACGATCGTCGCGCTGCGGCCGGCGTCGACCTCAATCACCGGGAAGGTCTCCTGCGCCATGTCGAGGAAGAAGTCCGACACGCTCTGGGCCGAGGTGCTGGCGCCGCCAAACAGCCCGCCCTTGGCGATGTCGGCAAACTGCGGCTGGGTGGTGGTGGTCGTGCCTTGCGGGTCAATCTTCAGCTGGGAAACATAGGAGGGCTTCATGGCGTCGGCGAACCCGGACAAGAGCCCGGCCATCGTCGCGCGGGTGAGCAGGGAGCCGTAGCGCGACACCAGGCGGCCGCGCATGCCGACCTTACCGTCTTCGCCGATGACATACCCCTCCAGTTTGGCGTCGATCACGCCGCCATCGGTGCGCACGCAGCTCAGCCGTTCGGTGCGCGCTTCCATCCGCTCCGTGCTCATCCGTCCGTAGCCGGAGGCGATGACAAAGCACTCGCGGATATCCACGGTAAAATGGTTGGGCACGATCGCTTCCCGCTTGACGCGGATCAGCATCGGCGTGGGGTTGGAGGAGGCGCTGTTGCTGGTGAGCGCATCCACCCCGTTGAGGAGAATGCCGGTGAACATGGCGCCGGCGGGCATGTAGACCGAGATGTCGTTTTTGGCGGCCTGTTCCGCCTTGACATCCCCGGCCGCCCGGGCCACGGTCCCCCCGCCCCCGGTCGAAGCCCCCTCGCCCGCTGCCCCGTCCCCGCGCCCCCCCTCCGGCGTGCGGGCGCGGGTGGGAATGCGCCGGCCGGCAAATTCATCGGCGGGCGGCGGGGCCTCCTGGGTTTCGGTTTGCGCCGTCACCAGCCGCAAGGTCACCGGCGCCTCCGCCGCGACCGGCGCCGGCGGCGCGCCCGCCGGCAGCGGGGCCAGTCCCGGCAGGGCCGGAACCGGCGGCATGATGATGGCCCCGGCCTGGGTCGCGCGGGTCATCAGGTCCAGGTGGCCCAGGTGCAAGGGCGTTTCGCGCACCAGCAAGATCAGGCGACGGCGTTCCTTCAAGCACACATCGGCCGCTCGCACGGTGAGGTTGTCGGCGTAGCAGGTGACAATGCCCGACAGGGTCTTGATCGAGCACGGCGCCACGATCATGCCCAGGGTGCGCACCGAGCCGCTGGCGATCGAGGCCCCGATGTCGCGATGGTCGTGGACCACGTCGGCCAGGGCGCGCAAGGCGGCGGGGCTGATCTCGGTTTCGGCGGCGAGGGTGCGCAGGGCCGACGGCGAAACGATCAGATGGCGTTCGACCTCGGGCAGAAGGGCGAGGGCCTGGAGGGTGCGCACCCCGTACAGG
>SACH01000439.1 GCA_009928645.1 Gammaproteobacteria bacterium
CTTGGCGCCGCAGCGGCGGATGGCGCGCACCACCTGCTGCAGGGTGTCGAGGTCGGCGTAGGTCAGGACCGGGCTGACCACCTCGGCGCGCAGGTTGCTAGGGACGTTGCTCAGGCTGGCGTCGTGGACCACCCGCCAGGCGCGTCCCTGGAGGTCGGTGACCTTCCAGTGGTCATGGCCGCTGGCGCTCCGACCGAGGGCGCCGCCGACCACCGAGTGGATGGCCTGGCCGACGAGGGCGCGGTTGCGGCCAATGGTCTCGATCTCGATGCCGAATTTGAGGTCTTGCAGGTTCATGCTCGTCTCCGTCAGGTGGTTGAAGGGCAAAGGAAAATCCCCTGCGGTCACCGACAGTAACGCCTAGCCGTGCACAGATAGCAAGTTACAAGAACAGATTATTTCTTTTGCGCACAAGGGGTTAAATAAGTACTCGACTTAGGTGGGGCCCCGACCCCATCAGGGCCAAAAAGGGTGCGCATAAGGCGAAAAGGGTTACTTGCGCCCGACCTGGCTGCGGGTGTGCTCCACCCCGGAGCCGGTTTCGACTGCACTGGCGGCAGATTTACCAAGGTTGTGTGTGGCCATCTCCCCTGATGCGGTTCACGTCAACCATGGGGTAGGATTGGGCCAATATTGGAAAGGAGAGCAACCCATGACCCCGGACGATTTCATCAGGAAATGGCAGGGCACTAACCTGCGGGAAAAACAGGCCGCCCAGGAGCATTTTCTCGACCTCTGCGCCCTGGTCGGCGTCGAGAGCCCCGCCAAGGCCGACCCCCAAGGGGACTGGTTCTGCTTCGAGAGGGGCGCGACAAAGGCCGGGGGCGGCGACGGCTGGGCCGATGTCTGGCGCCGTGGCCGCTTTGCCTGGGAGTACAAGAGTCCCGGCAAGGACCTGGACGCTGCCTTCCGGCAACTCCAGCTCTACACTCCGGCCCTGGAGTATCCCCCGCTCCTCATCGTTTCCGATATCGACGTTATCCGCATCCATACCGCCTTCACCGGCCTGGTACCGGCCCGGTATGAACTGAAGGTGGCGGACCTGCGTGACCCCGCCAAGCTCAACCTGCTCAAATGGGCCTTCACTGACCCCGAATGGCTCAAGCCCACCCAGACCCGCGCCCATCTCACCGAACAGGCGGCGGCCCAATTGGGCGCCCTGGCCCAAACCTGGCGCTTACGGGGGCATGACCCCCTGCGAGTGGCCCACTTCTGCCAGCAGGTCCTGTTCTGCCTGTTCGCCGAAGACATCGACCTCCTGCCCGACAAGCTCTTCACCCAGCTCCTGGAGGCGGCCAAGACCGACCCCTCCCTGGCACAGCAGCAGTTCGAGACCCTGTTCGGTGCCATGGCCCAGGGCGGGCTGGTCGGCTTCAAGCGGGTGGACTGGTTCAACGGCGGCCTGTTCGCCGCCAACGAGGCCCTGCCCATCGAATTGGCCGACAGCAAGGCCCTGCTCGACCTCGCGGCCCTCGACTGGTCCGCCATCGACCCGACCATTGCCGGGACCCTGTTCGTGCGCAGTCTCGACCCGGCCCTGCGGGCGCAACTCGGGGCGGAATACACCGACCCCCCGACCATCATGCGCCTGGTCAACCCGGTGGTGCTCGACCCCCTGCGGGCCGAATGGGCGACGGCTAAGGCCGCGATTCAGGGGCACCTGGCCAAGGCCCAGGCGGCCAAGAGCGCCGGGGGCCGCACCAAGGCCACCCAGGCGGCCATGGAGTTGTATCAAGGCTTCCTCCACCGCTTGCAGCAATTCCGGGTGCTGGACCCCGCCTGTGGGTCGGGCAACTTCCTGCTCCTCTCCCTGCTGGGCTTAAAAGACCTCGAGCATCAGGTCATCACCGAGGCCGAGGCCCTGGGCCTGCCCCGCCAGTTCCCGGCGGTCGGGCCGGAGAACGTCATCGGCATCGAGATCAACCCCTTCGCCGCCGAACTGGCGCGGGTGTCCCTGTGGATCGGTGAGATTCAGTGGATGCTGAATCACGGCTTTGCCCTGTCCCGGTCGCCCATTCTGCGCAACCTTGACAACATCCAACTGCGGGATGCCATTCTGAACCCGGATGGGACTGAACC
>SACH01000440.1 GCA_009928645.1 Gammaproteobacteria bacterium
CTACTGCGCCTGGGTCGAGATCGGCCCGACACGCGAGGAGCGGGCGTCCCGGCTGGCGGAGGTGCCGGCGGCGTGGCGTGCGCAAGTGGAGGCGCATGTGCGGTGCTGCTTCCTGGTGAGGGGCGAGGCCCGGTATCGGCGGGAAGTGGCGGCGAAGCAGAAGGGACGTAATGCCTAAGCAGCCGCCCCGTCTCGTTTCTTGCTTGCCTGGGTCACAACCCAGGCGGATAATTGAAGAGCGCCCCCGCTTTGTGTTTGCACCACGCGGCGGGGACTTGACACATGTACCTGTTCAGGAGGCCACATGCCCACCTTAGATTCTACGGGCGCAGTCCGTCTGCGTCACCCCCCTATCCCCTTTTTCCGCTCCGTCCGGTCTCAGGCCCTGGGCCTGATCGCCCGCGCGTGCGCTATGGACGGTTAGCTCATGCCGCGCATACGCACCATCAAGCCGGAGTTCTGGACCGATGAGAAGATCATCGAGTTGTCGCTCCCGGCACGCTTGCTGTTCATCGGTCTGTGGAATTTTTGCGATGACCGCGGGGTGATTGAAGCATCACCCCGGTCGCTCAAGGCCAAGATCCTGCCGGCGGATGATTTCACCGTCGGCGATGTCGAGGGGCTGGTGCGGGAGCTGCTCACGCTGCGCCTCATCACCGCCTTCGAGGCCCAGGGACGGGAGTGGTGGTACGTCACCCACTGGCATCATCAAGTCATCAATCGTCCTTCTCCCTCCCGCTATCCCGAGCCGCCGCGTGCCACTGACACGCCGCTACCCTCGGCGGGTGCCCCGGAGGAGGGCAAGGCGCCGCGCGGACCGTCGCGTTCGACGGCCGGCGCCCCCGCGCGCATGTCTCCGTCGCGTTCGACGGCCGCGGGTGACGATGACTGCCAAGGCGTTGATTTGCCATGCACTGAGGATGACTCACTGAGCACTCACGGAGCGCTCACGGAGGACTCATCACCGGAAAGGAAAGGAAAGGAAAGGAAAGGAGAGGATGAGTCTGTCTCAGAGAGAGAGGACAGAGTAGAGAGAGAGGGGGTGCAGGGGGAGAGTTCGCGGCCAGCGCCAAAGGACGCTCCCTCGCGGCCGCCAGGTCCTGGCACAGCCGCGCGGGGCGCGCGGCTCTCTACTCTGGGCCTGGCCTGTTTACCCGAAAACTGGAAAGCCTTCTGTCGCGCTGAGCGCCCGGACCTGGACCCGGAGCGCATCTACGCCCGCTTCACCGACCACTGGAACGCGCAGCCCGGGCAACGCGGGGTCAAGCTCGACTGGCTGGCCACCTGGCGCAATTGGGTACGCAACGAACGACGGGAGCACGGCAATGGGCGATCTGAGTCACAACTTGAGCGGCGAGCGGAGATCAATGCCGAGTGGAGACGCATCGGCCAACACGCGTTTGATGAGGTGGTCAGCGGCCATGCTTAGCCGCTTCTCGGTGATTTGGCCCAAAGCCTGGGCGGATGTCACCGCCTTGACGCCGCACGAGCTGCTGGTGGCGGAATGGGCCAAGGGCCTTGAGGGGCTGATTCCGCATCCCGCGCCAGGGGAGGACCCAGAGCGGACCCGGGCGACACGGGAGGAACAGGCGGGGGCGTTGATGCGCCGCGGCTTGGATCATTGCCGGGATCACCTGACCTGGCCGCCGTCCATCGCCGAATTTCTGGCCGCGTGTCGTGGCGGAGCCAATGCCGAGCAACGGGCCTTTGCCGCGCGGGCCGCACGCGAGGCTGAGGAGCGGCGGCCCGCCTTGACCAAGGGTACCTTTGGAGACGCGGCAGAGGCTGTAAGGGAGCATGTCCACCGCGCCCAGCAGAGAATCAACGAGCGTGCCGAGCGGTCGTTGGTCAACATCGCCAATGGTACCTGGACGCGCGAGTTGGAAGCGAATTTCCGTCAGCATGCTCAGATGCTGGCCATTAAGGTAAAGCCGATCGAATGGCCAGATGGGGAAATAGCATGACCCAACCCGCCACCCAACTCGACCTCCTCGACGGCCGCCGCAAGCGCCGCGCGCCCAAGGTCCGCACGCCCGAGCACCTGGAGCAGGTGGCCCTGATGCAGTGGGCCAGCCT
>SACH01000088.1 GCA_009928645.1 Gammaproteobacteria bacterium
GTCTCGATGTCGGCAAGGATGGACTCTGGGGTGTCGTCCGGGAAGCCGAGGATGTAGCCACAATAGGTGGTGACCCGCTGGCGCTGCCAGGCGAGGAGCATGTCCCGGTAGTTGGCGAGCTTGTTCTGCTTCTTGTTGGCGGACTTGAGATTGTCCGCGTTCACCGTCTCCAGGCCGATGAAGACCCGGGAGACCCCCGCCGCCCGCGCCTTGGTGACGAAGCCGGGCAGGGTGTGGCACATGGTGTCCACCTGGATGGTGAAATTGAACTTGACCCCCAGTTCCTGGCGCAGGGCGATGATGCGATCGAAGATGGGTTCCCAATTGCGGTTGCGGGCAAAATTGTCGTCGGTGATGAAGTAGTGACGAATGCCATGGGCCAGGTTGGCGCGCAGCAGCGACTCGATGTCATCCGGATCGCGAAAGCGCGACTTGCGGCCCTGGACGTTGATGATGGTGCAGAAACTGCACAGGAAGGGACAGCCGCGTCCGGCATCGAAGGTCCCGGGCATGGGGGCGTAGCGCCGCGCCACTTCCGGCGGCAGGTGCGGCAGCGACTGCCCTTGTAACGCCGGTAGTTGGGCCATGAAGTTGTACACCGGCGCCAGGCGGCCGGCGTCAGCGGCGCGCAGCAGGGCGGCGAAATGCTCCTCGGCCTCCCCGGCGAAGAGGGTGATACCCAGATCCAGCGCCTCCTGTAACTCCGGGGTCAGGCGGGGCAACATGGCCAGGGACCCGCTGACATGGAAGCCGCCGATGGCCACCGGCAGCCCCGCCGCGCGGAAGCGCCGGGCCAGGTCCAGGGCGCGGGGGTACTGGTTGGACTGGACCCCCACCAGACAGATCAGGCCCCGCCCCCCGTTGGCCTGGAAGCGCCGGATGATGCCTGGCACGGGGACCCGGGTATTCGTCTCGTCATACGCCTGGATATCGATCCGGACGTCCGCGCCCAGGACCCGCTCCTGATCGGCGGCACGGGCCAAACCGAAAAGGGAGGCTAGGGAATTGGAGGGAATCCAGGCCTTGAGCCACTGGATGACATAGCCCTCGTCATCGTAGTGGGAGGGTTTGATCAGCTCCAGCAGGAAGGTGCCGGGGTTGACGTTGGCCGGGGCGACGTCACGGGCGGTGGTGTCATCTTGGGCTGTGGCGCCATCAGGGGGGAGGATGACGTTAGGGGTGAGGGTGACGTCTCGGCTATGGGTAGTGTCTCGGGCTGGAGTGGCGTCATGGGTAGGGGTGGATGAGGTGCCTGGCATGGGTGCCCCCGGGTGAGGAGGATTCGGCAGGGTCCCGAGGACACCATACCTTGGCCTGAGTGGTGATGAGGAAGGCGTGGTGACGGGGTGAAGATGTCACGGGTACGCCCCTGATATAGCTTGAACATTACGCATTTCAATTTTCAGGTCCCAGGGGCCACGCACCGTCCTGCATCATCAAGCGTGTGGCAAGCCGCGGCATGATAATTAGCGCGGCCGGAAGAAGCGCTGGCCTTCGAAGGCCAGCGCCACGCCATCGGGGAAGATCTCCTCGACCAGAATACCACTCCGGGTGGCATCACCCTGGCGCAGTCGGCGGCCATCGATGATCACCATGCGCTTGGCGGGATCGGTATCAAAGAGGTGCACGGTGAGAAGGAAGGAGGGCAGCCGCTCCTGCACCTCGGGCGGCAAACGGCTCTCCCGGAGCGGGACTTGCTGCCGGGTGCTGACCTTGGGGGAGGACTTGCCGCCCCGTCCTTCCTTGAGTTGGTCCTTGAAGGCCTCGATGTCCTGGCGCAGATCCTCCGGGATGGCATCCGCCGGCGCTTGCCGGTTCGTTGCCCGGGTCGGGGCGGCGGGTGGCTGATAACTGGACTCTGGTTCGGCCGGGCCACCGGCGTATGACGGGACGTCAGCGTCCGTCCCCGCTTCCACCGGGCCCGTGGCGCTTAACGCCGGGGCATCTTGACCAGTGGGGCCGGGACGGATCGGGGGTTGCTCAGCCATGGCGATGGGTGGGTCGAGCGGGGGTTGCCCGGCGGCGGCGACAGGTGGGCTGACCGCGGGTTGTCTGGCCATGGCGGCGGGCGGGGTTAGCGTGGGTGTCGTACCTGGAGGCGCGGTGGCGGGAACCGCTCCCCCTACCGGCATGTCCGGCGGCTGATGGGTCTGTGGCATAACCACTGGCTGTGACGCCAGGGGTGCAGATGGAGGGGTAGCCACCGTCGCGGCAGAAGCTGGCGTCACGGCAGGCGCCTGAATAGGAGGCTGGGCGGATGCTGGGGTGTTGGCTCCTGGGGGCAGCGCCTGGGTGATCACGGGGAGCTGGGCCTGGATCTGCGTCAGGGCCGGAACCTCCGGCGCCGTCTCGGGCCCCACCCGCAGGACGGCGTACAGGGCGATCGCCACCGCCAGCGCCGCCAGACCGAGGGCGATGCCGATCCAGGAATTGCGGCTACCGTCCCGGGGCGTGAACAGGGGCTGAGTGGCGAGGGTCGGCACCCGGCCGAGTTCCCGATCCTGCTGGGACTTTCTCAGGGCTTCAAGGATGTAGGACACGGCGCTAGTCTCCCGGCCGAAGCTTGGGCAGCCCCGGCATGTCCACCTGGCTGGTGAGGCGGATCAGGGTGCGAGGTCCCGCCAGGCCGTCGACCTCCAGTCCGGCCTGGGTCTGGAAGCGGCGCACGGCACTCTCCACCTGGCGATCGAAACGGCTGGAGCCGTCATCCTTGAAGTCCAGACCGGGGGCCTGCTCCAAGAGGCGGCGTAACCAGCGCACGGCCTCGCCGGAAGAGCCGGGCCGAATCAGGGTCCCCCCCACGGGGGGCGGCTGCCAGACCAGCAGATAATCCCCGGTCCACCAGCCATCCAGCGCGCCCAAGGGGAAGGTCTCGGTCCCCTGGGCAAGTTCCAGGGTCGCCTGGTGCTCATCCAGGCCCACCAGAGCCACCCAGCCCTCAATGCCCTGCCGGTCACGCAGGCGCAGCAGGGCCGGCAGGTTGTAGTCGCGCACCCGGCTCCAGCCCCCGCGGTCCAGTTCGCACTCCAAGCCAAAGGCGCTAAGACGTGCGCAGGGCTCCTGACCGTCCAGCTTGCCCAGTTCGACCTGCCAGCGCCGCAGCAGAAGGCGCAGGGCCAGCTCCTGATCGGCGAGCAGCTCACTGTCCGCCCCCAGTTCCGTGAGCCGCTCATCCGCCAGGGCCTTGGCCAGGGCGACGCGGCTCTGTTCCTCCGCATGCGCCGCCTCGGCCTCCGCCGCCTTGGCCGCGGCAATGGCCTCGGGCGTTGGCTCGGGGGTGGCGACCTCGTCCCCACCCACCGCTGCCCCGCGCAGGGCCGCGAGGAGGGTCGCCGGATCCGGTCGACCGCGGTATTCCCAGAACCCCCAGGCCCCGCCAATGGCCAGGGCCAGCAGGCCGGCGGCCAGGGCGCTCCAGCGGCGGCGACGCGAGGGCTGGCGCCAGGAGCGCCCATCCTCGACCTCCCCCACGGCCTTGTCCAGGATGCGGCGGCTGACCACGGGATGACGGGAAACACAGGCCCCGAGCAAGGCCCGGTCGCAATAGATGTTGATCAGGCGCGGCACCCCTTGGGAAAGGCGATGCAACTGGCGCAGGGCCCCCCGGGTGAAGAGGGGCCGCTCCACCCCCGCGACGGCCAGACGATGCTCAACATAGGCCGCGGTGTCCCGGAGGTCGAAGGGCTTGAGGTGATATCGGGCGGTGATGCGCTGGTTGAGCTGGCGCAGGCCGGGATGGAGCAGCATCTCCCGCAGCTCGGGCTGGCCGACCAGAAAGATCTGCAACAGCTTGTGCTTGGGGGTCTCCAGATTGGTCAGGAGGCGGATCTGTTCCAGCACCCGGGGGGAAAGGTCCTGGGCCTCGTCGATCATGAGCACCGGCCGCCGGCCCAGGGCATGGGCCTCCAGCAGAAAGCGGTTCAGCTTGTCCACCAGCCGCTTGACAGTGCGGTCCCCGTCTTCCAGGGGGATACGGAACTCATCGCAGATGGCGCGCAGCAGTTCCGTCGCCGACAGGGCCGGGTGCAGAATCAAGGCCAGATCGACCTGTTCGGGCAATTGTTCGAGAAAGGCTCGGCAGACCGTGGTCTTGCCGGTACCCACTTCGCCCGTGAGGAGGACGAAGCCACCACTCTCCCCGGCGCCGTAGACGAGATGCGCCAGGGCCTCCCGATGCTGCTCACTCAGGAAGAGATACTGTGGATCGGGGGTGATGGAAAAGCTGGGTTCCTTGAGGCCGAAATAATTGGCGTACACGGTTTGGGAATCGATGAGGTAGGGTCCAACCCAGGGGCGGGCCCGGGGACCAGGGACGGGCAGGCGGGCGGTCAATCTCAGGAGACTAGGCACAGACCCGGTCCGCGTCAAGCACCTGCGGGAGGGCCCGGACGGGACGAGTACCGCCCCGTCCTTCCTGACCCAGGTCAATCAAGCGCCCATGCCACCGGGAATTGCGGATTCTCCTTCTTGCTTACTTCTGTTCGATCTCATAATGTTAGCTGCGACCTGGAAGGGTTGAATGGCCCCTAGGCCAGCACCGCCGCAGCATCACCCAACCTTGGACGCCTCGGCGCGGGAACAGTAAGACCATCCTTCGGCGCACCGAAGACGGTAGCGATTCATGCCCGTTGCCTTCCGCGTTTGCGCTGACTCGACACAAATTGACACAAAGCTGGATCAGGAGTTTTGCAGCATGAAACACCCCCTGACGCGATCCCTTCTCATTGCCCTCGCGGCCTTGACCCCCTTCAGCCTCCAGGCCGAGCCCGACCTGGTGCGGGGTAAGGCCCTCAACCGTCAATGCGCCCTCTGCCACGGCTTTCATGGCCAGGGCATCATCGGCGGCAAGTATCCGCGTCTCGCGGGCCTGCCAGAGTATTACCTGCTCAGCATGATGGAGAAATACAAGTCCGGTGAACTGGACTATCAGGCCATGACGGTGGTGGGTGGCCTGCGCAACCTTTCCGCGGAGGATATCCAGAACCTGGCGGCCTTCCTGTCGGATGTGGACCTGGCGGCGGTCGCGCCCCTGGATATCCCCACGCCCGAGGGGGCTGACGTGGAAAATGGTGAGGACCTGTTCCAAGGCGATTGCAAGACCTGCCACGGCCGCAAGGCCGAGGGTTCCAAGAAGAAGGAATCCCCGCCCCTCGCGGGCCAGTATTCCGAATATCTAGCCCGGCAGATCGAGATGTTCAAGAAGAAGGACCGCATTCACGCCAACGATGAGGAGGATGAGACCTTCGCCGCCTATGAGCCGGACGACATCAAGGACATCCTCGCTTACATCACCACCTTGGATAATAAGTAAGCGCACCCTGCCCGCCTTATCGCCTCTCAGCCCATAGGAATCCGATCATGAAACTGTTTGCTGCCTTTCTCGCGCTGACCCTTGCCTGGCTACCCACGGCCCAGGCGAAGGACCCGGAAGTGGAAATGTTCGACATCAGCCAGACGGTCATCAAGATGGCCCTGGCCGACGGCGTCACCTGGGACGCCGCCTCCGAGGCCATGATGTCCAAGGCCGCCGAGCTCAACATGAAACTGGTGGGCCGGCAGAATGTCGGTAAGGAGCTTCAGGCGCGCGGCATCGCCTCGCCCAATCTGGAGATCTTCCAATTCTGCGATCCCGAGGATGCCATGAAGATGGTGGCCTTCAACACCATCTATGCCGCCTACATGCCCTGCCGCATCGCCCTGGTCGAGGACAACAACAAGAAGAACTGGCTACTCATGCTCAACCTCGACATGCTCATCAACGCCTTCTCCCTGCCGGCCGAGCTCCAGGCCATCGCCATCGGGGTTAATGGCGAAATGCTCTCCATCCTGACCGCCGGCGCCACTGGCAACTTCTGATTCTCAACTCCTAGCGTCAAACACCCCGCAGGGCCTTTCATATTCTGGGGTGTATGGCTCCTCATGACAGTAAGCCGCGAGGTTGGGTCACACCCAACCTCCCCCGGCTCGCCCCCTGACCCGCGCACCGGAAATTGAAGCGCACCCCGTCAATGACCCCCCCGGCATGCACCCCGACTTCGCTGGGTGCCCCACCCACAACCCCCTCCCTTTCAGCCGCTTATCCCGGGATCATGTCGCCCTGGATGCTCAGTCTCCCGCCCCTCCCCCGCTGATCCCAGACAGGTTAACGGGCCTGGCTGCGCCTGGGCAACAGCAGATACTGGCTTAACCCCCAACCCAAGGCACTAAGCCCGACCCCCAGTTGCAGTGGGCGGGAACGGGCATAACCCCCATCGTCGATGAGGAGTAGCACCGCCGCCCCCGCCGCCAGGACCACGCACGTCAGGTGCACGGCCAGGCGCCCGGCCAGTCCTTCCCAACGGTCCGCCAGCCGGATGCCCAGCCAAGCCGCTGCCCAGCCCCCCGCCAGCCCGGCGGCGACGTCGATCGGCCAGTGGACGCCCACCGCCACCCGGCTAAGGCCGATGGTTACCGCCAGGCACACCAGCAGCAGGTGCGACGCGGGCCGTCGCAGGAAACACCAGCCGACCCCGGTCAGCACCGCCACGGTCATGGCGTGACCGGAGGGGAAGCTGGACTTGCGCAGGGCCGGACCGATGAGGTGAAAGGCCTCCGCGGGCAAGACCGCCGGCGGGCGCCAGGCCGCGACCCAGGGTTTGAGGCCATGGGTCAGGACCGTCGCCGCCAAGGCCGCCAGGATCAGCGCCCAGAACAGCCGCGGGTGACGCAGGCTGAAAAAGAGGGCCAGGGCAACGGCCAGGCGCGCGTCCCCCAGCACCGTGAGCCCTTCCCAGAGCCCGTCGGGGAAAACAGTGGCCAGGCGGTTCAGGGGGAGGAAGGCGGCCTGATAACCCCCGAACAGCAACAGCCCCAGACCCAGCAGACCGGTGGCCAGGGCCACCAGTGGCAACCCGGGGCATCCCTGGCCCAGGGGGGCCAGGTCCCGGTCCCGCCGCAGCCCGGCCGCCAGGCGCAGCCGCAGAGCGGTAGCCCAGACCTGCCCCGGGGTCGCCGGTGGGGGTGGCGGCTTCACCCTCAGTCGCCGCGGCGAGCCCGGCGCCGGCTCAGGGGATAGAGCGGGGGTTCGCCGGGGGGCCGCGTCTTGAAGCGGCGATGGACCCAGAAATACTGAGCGGGCATGCGCCGCACCTGGGCCTCGATGACCCGGTTCATGGTCGCCGTGTCCGCCGCCGGGTCACCGCTGGGGAAGGCTGCCAGGGGCGGGCCAAAGATCAGTTCCAACCCCCGGCCCCAGGGACGGTAGGCGGCATAGAGGGGCAGGACCAGGGCATTGGCCAGCTTGGCGAACCGCCCCAGGGTGGGCACGGTCGCCGCCGGGATGCCGCAAAAGGGCGCGAAGATCCCCCGCTGCCGCCCCGCGTCCTGATCGGGGAGGTAGAAGAAGGGCAGGCCCCGGCGCATCTCCCGCACCAGCCCCTTGAGGTCATCCTGGCGCTCCACGGACCGGGCGCCGAACCGCACCCGGCTGGCCCGCATCTGAGCATCGATGACCGGGTCGCGGATGCGCTGGTACATGTACATCCCAGGGTGGACCAAGGCGGTAAAGGCTGCGCCCCCCAGTTCCAGACCGACGAAGTGCGGCACCAGGAGGATGAGGTTGCGCCCCTGTGCCTGGGCCTCATCAAAATATTCCCGGTGCCGGATTCGAACCAGCCGCGCCAGCCGCTGGCGCGAGGCGCCCCACACCAGACCCTGGGTCAGCGCGGCTACCCCCAGATAGCCGAAGTGGCGGGAGATGAGCGCCTCCCGCTCCCGCGGCGAACACTCTGGCAGGCAGATGCCCAGGTTGGTGCGGGCAACGGCGCGCCGCTCCCGGGCCAGGCGACCCGCCAGCCGGCCCAGCACCATGCCCAGCAGCCAAAGCAGCGGGAAGGGCAGTAAGCCGAGGCCACGAATCAAGACGACCGCGAGCCAGCTCGGCCAGAACCGCGGCGACCACGGCGGCGTGGGGGGAGCCACAGGATCACTCAAGGCATTAACGGCCAAGACACACCCTCGGGCAAGGGCGCCCACCCGTGTCTTTCATCATTGGCGGGGCGGCGAGATCCCTCATGACCGCTAGGCAGGAGCTACCTGGAAGAAATGGGCGGCGCCGAGCAGGGGCGTAGCGGGGTTGAGAATGACCTTGACGGGTATCCGGCGCAGCAGGGGCTCCAGGCGCCCTTTGGCGAAAAAACCCGCGAGAAAATCGGAGCATCGGAGCAGTTCCAGGTTCTTGGGAACGATGCCCCCCCCCAGATAGACCCCCCCCAGCGCCAGATGCTTAAGGGCCAGGTTGCCGGCCTCGCGACCATAGAGATTGAAGAAAAGGGCCATGGTCTCGACGCAGCGCGGGCAGGTCCCCGCTGCCGCCTGCTCCGCGATGGCCACCACCGGGTCCTCGCCCTCGGCCTCGGTCAGGCCGGCCAGCCGCCGCACGGAGCTGGTGGCATGGCCGCCAGAACGCGCCCCCGGCTGGTCGCGGAGAAAATCGTAGAGGTTGAGGATGCCGGGACCGGACACCAGCCGCTCCCAACTCACATGGCCATGCCGACGGCGTAACCAGGCCAGCAGGGCCTCCTCCCGACTGGAGGCGGGGGCAAAGTCGGCATGACCACCCTCCGTAGCGAAGGGATGATGGCGCTCACCATCCCAGTAGAGCCCCGCCTGGCCGAGACCGGTCCCCGCCGCGATGATGCAGGCATTGCCGGCGGCTCCCTCCTCCCCGGCATAAAGGGTCTCCAGATCCTCCGGGCCGAGGAAGGGGATGCCCCAGGCGATGGCCTCCAGGTCGTTGAGCAGGCCCACGCGCTCCCAGCCGAACTCACCGGCGAGCTGGCGCCGATCGATGACCCAGGGCAGGTTGGTGATGTCGCTGCGGCCATCCTGAACCGGCCCGGCCACGGCGAAGGCCGCGCCCCGGGGACTGGCCCCGGTCTCGCGCAGATAATGCGCCACCAACTCCGGAAGGGCGTCATAGGCACTGCTTGGCAGGCGCAACTCCCGATCCAGGCGCCACCTGCCCTCCACCTCCCTCGCCAGGGCCAGGACCGTCTTGGTCCCCCCGATATCACCGACCAGTACGCTCACAAACTCAATCCTCCCCGGATCCGTTAGCGTGAAAGTCACGGCAAAGACTTTCATTTTCAGGGGTGAGGCGCGCCGCCTCATGACCGTTAGCGTCAAAGACCGCACCCCGAGACAACAGCCGTCTTTCATCATCGGGGGTACGGCTAGACCCCACATGATCGTTCAGGTGAATGGCACCGATCTTGGCCTAGAGCACCCCCGCGGTGTCATTCATCATCAGGGGCGGGGATGAGCCCCCCATGCAATCAGGACCAAAGGACGGTAACCCGAAGATGCTCAGCCCCGCAGCAGGTGGCCGGTGCGGCCATCCCGGATGCTGGAGCACTGGGCGCGGCCACCACAGGGGCCCACCAACACATAGTCGGCCTGGAGATAAGCCCGCCGGTCGGCGGCGGTGGCCCGGGGCACGGCCCGTACCCGCCCCCCGGTGGCGCCAAGCCGGAGCCGGACCTCCAAAGCGGTCCGCGCCGGGGTTTGGCTGGTCCGATTGGCGCTGGTGGAGACCAGGGCCATGCCCGCGGCCCGGCACAGGGCGGCTGCCAGGGGATGGGCGATGACCCGCACCGCCAGGGTATCATGCTGGCCCCGCAGCCAGACCGGGGTCTCCGGCCGGGCCGGCAGCAGCCAGGTGTGGGGACCTGGCCAGGTGGCGAAGATCTCCGCCATCCGGGTCGGTTCCAGCCACTGAACGAAGGGGGCGAGTTGGGCCAACTCGGCAGCGATCAGGATCAGCCCCTTGGCCTCCGGGCGGCGCTTCATGGCCAGGATGCGCCGTACCGCCGGGCCGTTCCAGGGGTCGCAGCCCAGGCCGTAGACCGCCTCAGTGGGATAGGCCACCACCCCGCCCCGCCGGAGCCAGTCGGCGGCCTGGCGGAGCCGGTGGGCCAGGCCGGTATCCACCGCACTGGGTGGGGCCAGGATCCGCTTCGCCCCGGCGAGGGGAGACCAGGATGGCGTCGGGGGCGAGGCCAGGGGGGGCGGAAGTCCCGGCCCTGGCGTGGCGGGCTGGGTCGTTGGCGTGGCGGCATGAACCATCGGTGTCACGGGCGAACAGGGCGCGGGCGCGACGGGATGTCCCGAGGAACGGGACAAGCTTCGAGCAGCCATCCGCCAGCCCTTGGCGCGGGGTAAGAAAGATGTTTTTTCACGACTGGTCAGGCAAGACCCCCGTTCCCTTGCCCAGCTTGCCCCCCGGCCCGTGGCAGGTCCTGTTCATCCAGGTGCTCGCTGTGCTTGCACTCCGGCTGGGGGCAGACGATCTCGGCGCCCTTGGTCTTGGTCACCTTGAGGGTGAGGATGGGCCAGCCGCAGCGGGGACAGGGCCCGGCCACCGGCTCGTTCCAGGTGGCGTAGTTGCACTTGGGATAGGTGGAGCAGGAGAAGAAGACCTTGCCCTTGCGGGACTTCTTCTTCTGCAGGGTACCCTTGCCGCACTGGGGACAGGTCACCCCGGTGTCCTCGGGACGCTCCAGGGGCTCGATGTGGCGGCACTTGGGATAGCCGGTACAGCCGATGAACTTGCCGTACTTGCCGCGCTTGATCTGCAAGGCCGAGCCGCAGTCGGGACAGGCGCGCCCCTCCACCAGTTCCGGGGCGGCCGGCTCCTTGTCCTTGCCGTCCCCCAGATCCCGGGTGTAATCACACTCGGGGTACTTGGTGCAGCCGACGAAACGCCCATGGCGGCCCAGGCGGATCGACAGGGGGGCGCCGCACTGGGGGCAGGCCTCGTCCATCGCCTCCTGGGTCACGTCGCTGCGCTTGACGTGTTCCTCGATG
>SACH01000441.1 GCA_009928645.1 Gammaproteobacteria bacterium
CGAGCATCGGGCCTAGCGCCAGGGTCAGGCCCGGCAGGTCCAGTCGCGACCAGCCCAGCCCTCCGGCGACCAGGATGGCTCCGGCTGCCAGGTGCGCCAGCAACCGGTAGCGTGGCCGCACTCCACCCCGGTCGTCGATCAGGGAAACCGCCGCTACCGGCAGCAGGGCGGCCAGGACCCAGGGCCAGGCACCGGATTCGGCATGAGCGCCAGTATCCCCCGCTGCCACGGGCCAATCTCCTAGAGCTACGGCAACCACCAGGGCAACCGCGAGCCCGAGTAACAGAGCAAGCCCCCCCGTGCGCGGGATAGCCCCGCCATGCAGGGAGCGGGCGTTTGGCTCGTCCAACATGGCCTCCAGCCACCCGGGGTAGCGCACCAGCAATTGGCTCGCTAGCGCCGCCAGCGCAAAGGCCAGCAAGGGCGGAACCAGCAGCCTGGCGATGATCAGAGTTCCCTCACCAGGGCCAGCTCCACCTCATCTCGTTTAGCCTTGCCCTCCAGACATTTGATGAGTTGCAGGGCAAAGTCCATGGCGGTACCTGGCCCTCGGGAAGTGACGATGCGGCCATCCACCACCACCGGCGCGGTGAGCAGGTCTAGTTCCGGATACTCGCCGATTGCCACGGCGCCGGGGTACGCAGTGGCGGATTTACCCTTGAGCAGGCCTGCATTGGCCAGCACCCGGGGGGCGGCGCAGATGGCGGCGATGAAGCGATCCTCCGCATGGTGGCGGGCCAGGAGTTGATGGATCCGGGGATCCCTGTCCAGATTGGTCGAGCCCGGGAGACCACCGGGGAGGATGATCATGTCAAAATCATCGTCCATGACCTGATCCAGCGGCAGATCGGGCATCAATCCGGTGCCATGGCTGGCCTGGATGATGCCAGCCTCAAGGCCAGCGGTGATAACCTCGATACCGGCACGGCGCAGCAGGTCGATCAGGGTGACGGCCTCTAGCTCCTCGAAGCCAGGGGCCAGGGGGATCAGTACGCGGGTCATGGTCGTTCCTCACTTCCTAGGGTTGCAGGGGCACCCCGGGGGCTGCCTGATTGGCGCGGGGGGCAGTGAAAAGAGTCAGGGCCCGCAGGACATTGAGGGCCTCGTAGAGTTGATAGTCGCTCACCGCGAGGGGCGGCTTTTTGGCCGCCGCAGTGCCGCCGGCATCATCGGCTTCCCGATCAGTCGCGCTGTCATTCTTACCCTGGTCGTCCCCGGGCGGGGAGTCCGGCGCGGTGGTGGCTGGGCCCTGTGGCTTCTCAGGCAGATCCTTGCCCTGGTCACGGTTATCTTCCTGGTCTTCGCCATTGGTCAGGTGACGCACCAAATCGGCCTCTTTGACACCGCCCAAGGCGGGCGGCTCGCTCAGTTCCAGACGGCCGCGCTCGAGGGGGATATCCGGAATAATGCCCTCCGCCTGGATGGAGCGCCCCGCGGGGGTGTAGTAGAGTGCTGTAGTGAGCTTCAGGGCGCTGACATCATCGATAGGGATAATGGTCTGGACCGACCCCTTGCCGAAGGTCTGAGAGCCCATGATGATGGCCCGGCGGTGGTCCTGCAAGGCACCAGCGACGATCTCGGACGCCGAGGCGGAACCGCCGTTAACCAACACCACCAGGGGGGCGCCGCCGAGCACATCATCGGGGCCCGCCTTGAACTCCAGGGCCGAATCGGCGACCCGGCCCTTGGTGTAGACGATCAGCCCCTCGGTAAGGAAGGCGTCGCTGATGGCGACGGCGCTGTTGAGGACGCCGCCTGGATTGTTGCGCAGATCCAACACCAGCCCCTTGAGGTCGCCGCCATGCTCGCCCTTGAGACTGGCGAGGGCGTCGAGCAGATCCTCGGTGGTACGGGACTGGAAGTTGGCGATGCGCACATAGCCGAAACCTGGGGTCAGCAGGCGGCTTTTGACGCTCTGGACACGGATGACGTCGCGCACCAGTTCGACCTTGAAGGGCTGATCCGTGCCAGCGCGCAGGATGCTCAGTTCGATCGGGGTGCCCACCTTGCCGCGCATGAGCTTGACCGCCTCCTCCAGGCCCATGCCTTTCACCGGGCG
>SACH01000089.1 GCA_009928645.1 Gammaproteobacteria bacterium
ATGTGAAAGTAGGTCACCGCCAGGACCTTTTCCTGAACCCCGTCACCTGACCGTGACGGGGTTTTTTATTGCTGCACCGTGACCGAATAGGGTCGGTGGTTAGCCATGCGTTGGCGATCAGCCCTGGCAGGAGATCACCCACCAGTGGGAGATCAGCCTTGCCAAGGCCTGATCGCGCGTCGGGGGGATGATGTCCAGTCGCTATCTTGGTGCTTTGATCGTGCTGCTTCTCTTGGGGGGAGTCACTCTAGTTCTATATGATGTCTGGCCCCTGTTGTTCCCGCGGATCGTCGCCGTTGCGCCCTTGGTGCCAACTTGTGACTTACGCCACGGGGATTGCACGGCAATCCTTCCGGGAGGGGGGAAGGTCCGATTTGGCATCGAGCCCAGATCTATACCGGTACTGCAGCCACTTGCTCTGGCGGCCCGTGTCGAGGGTCTCGAACCACGGTCGGTGGCGGTGGACTTCGCTGGAACGGATATGAATATGGGTTACAACCGCGTCGCCCTGGAGCCGATAGGAGGGGGGGGCTGGAAGGGGCAGGCGACTCTCCCGGTCTGCGTGCGGAGTCGGATGAACTGGGAGGCCCGCGTGATGCTGCAAACGGATGCGGGAATCATGGCGGCCCCTTTCCGTTTCGACACCATCAGTTCATCGTCAAGCGAATAGATGTCCGTGCCTCAAGCCAGGCGCGGCCGCTTCCAGTAGAATTGACGCTCTCTGGTGTTGCTGGGGTTTCCACTAATCCCAGTGGCCAGTGTGTGCATGGAAATTGAACCCGCTGGAGAACCCAATGCCCCGATACCGCTCCCGTACTACTACCGAGGGCCGGAATATGGCCGGCGCCCGTGCCCTTTGGCGGGCCACTGGCATGACCGACGATGACTTCAAGAAACCCATCATCGCCGTCGCTAATTCCTTCACCCAATTTGTCCCCGGCCATGTGCATCTGAAGGATATGGGTCAATTAGTCGCGCGCGAGATCGAAAAGGCGGGCGGCGTCGCCAAGGAATTCAATACCATCGCCATTGATGATGGGATTGCCATGGGGCATGGCGGCATGCTCTATTCCTTGCCGTCCCGGGATCTCATTGCCGATTCCGTGGAATTTATGGTCAACGCCCATTGCGCCGACGCCCTGGTTTGCATCTCTAATTGCGACAAGATAACCCCGGGGATGCTCATGGCCGCTTTACGCCTGAATATTCCCGCTGTCTTCGTCTCCGGCGGCCCCATGGAGGCAGGCAAGATCATCGCCCAAGGAACGGAGATCCATTTGGATCTGGTCGATGCGATGGTGACGGCGGCGAATCCCTCTGCAAGTGATGTCCAGGTCCAGGAATATGAACGTTCTGCCTGCCCAACCTGCGGCTCCTGCTCGGGCATGTTCACTGCTAACTCAATGAATTGTCTGACTGAGGCGCTCGGGCTTAGTTTGCCGGGCAATGGCTCCTTGGTGGCGACTCATGCTGCACGTAAAGAGCTTTTCCTCGATGCGGGACGACTCATCGTTGCCCTAGCGCGACGCTGGTATGAGGAGAGTGACGAACGGGCCTTGCCCCGCACCATCGCCAACCGCCAGGCTTTCGACAACGCCATAGCCCTGGACATCGCCATGGGTGGCTCGACCAATACCGTGTTGCACCTGTTGGCAGCGGCCCACGAGGCTGGGGTGGAATTTGGTATGGCCGATATTGATCACCTTAGCCGACGGGTCCCCAACCTGTGTAAAGTCGCTCCGGCGACCCAGAAATACCACATGGAGGATGTTCACCGCGCGGGGGGGGTCTTTGGCATCTTGGGCGAGTTGGACCGTGCCGGGCTGATTCATCGCGAGGTCCCTACCGTACATAGCCCAAGCCTAGGCGAGGCCTTGCGGACTTGGGACATCGTCCGCTCGGGGACCGAGCAGGCGCGGGAGCGCTATCTGGCCGCCCCCGGGGGCGTGCCCACCCAGGTCGCCTTCAGCCAGTCTCGTCAATGGGCCAGTCTCGACCTGGATCGTGAGGCTGGCTGCATTCGCGACCAAGCCCATGCCTACAGCCCCGACGGTGGGTTGGCAGTACTTTTCGGTAACCTCGCCGAGCACGGTTGTATCGTTAAGACGGCGGGGGTGGACGAGTCCATTCTGACTTTCACCGGCCCGGCGCGAATCTTCGAATGCCAGGAGGCGGCAGTGGCGTCGATCCTCGATGACCTGGTGCAGCCAGGTGAGGTGGTACTGATCCGCTACGAGGGACCCAAGGGTGGCCCCGGCATGCAGGAGATGCTCTATCCGACCAGCTATCTCAAGTCCAAGGGTCTGGGCAAGGCTTGCGCGCTGATCACCGACGGACGCTTTTCCGGTGGGACCTCTGGCCTCTCCATCGGCCATGTCTCTCCAGAAGCAGCGGAAGGGGGTAATATCGCCTTGGTGGAGGAAGGTGATCGGATCGCCATCGACATCCCTAACCGCCGTATCGAGTTACTGGTCGATCCCGTCACCCTTGCCAAGCGTCGCAACGCCATGTTGGCTAATGGCGCCCGGGCGTGGCGCCCCAGCGATCGCCAGCGTCCAGTGTCGGCCGCCTTGCAAGCCTATGCGGCCCTGACTACCAGTGCCGCTCGCGGGGCGGTACGGGATCTCTCTCAGCTCGGTTGATTCCCACTGTCAAGGAAAAAGCTATCTGTACCCAGCACAGATGCCGGGGAGCATTGGGGTCCAGCCCATGCTCCCCGGCAGACGCCAGGGTATAGCGTAATTATCCGCACCTTTCAGCGGTACGGATCAAGGACTTCCATGATTATCCAGGGTTCTCAGCGGTAGTGACCATCAGAGCCGCGGATTCTGGGCCAATACCGCCGCTGGCAGATTGAGCTTGGCGGCACGCTCAACGAAGAACCGAGCCAAAGCCTGCTGCTCTTGGGCGTAGGCCGTCGGGTCGCTCCAGGTCGAGGCTGGATCAAGGATGGCATCCGGTACACCGGGACAATGCTTGGGTACCTCGAAACCAAAGACCGGGTTGGTCTCGAAGGCCGCCTGGTTCAGCTCACCGCTCTGAATGGCACGGATGATCGCCCGCGTGACGGGAATGTCGATCCTTTTGCCCACGCCATATTTGCCGCCAGTCCAGCCCGTGTTCACCAGCCAGACCGGGACCTGATGTTGGCGCAACTTCTCCATGAAGAGATTGATATAACTGGCGTGGGGCCGCGGGAAAAAGGGTTCCCCGTAAAGGGCGCTGAAGACGGGTTCCGGTTCCTTGACCCCGCGCTCGGTGCCCGCCACCTTGGCCGTATAGCCCATGCTGTAGTGATAGGCGGCCTGCTCGGGCGAAAGGCGCGCCACGGGGGGCAGCACGCCAAAGGCGTCGGCCGTGAGGAAGATGATGCAGTCCGGATGGCCGGCCCTACCGGAGGCGATGGCGTTGGGGATGGCCTCGATGGAGAAGGAGGCACGACCGTTCTCGGTGTAGCCGCCATCGTCGTAGTCGATATGGCGCGTCAGGGGGTCCCAAGCGACGTTCTCTATCGTCGTGCCATGACGCTCCGTGGCGGCATAGATGAGGGGCTCATCCTCGGCCGACAGCCGAATGGTCTTGGCGTAGCAGCCACCCTCGAAATTGTAGACTCCGTCCTCGCTCCACCCGTGCTCGTCGTCACCAAGGAAGAGCCGGTTCGGGTCCATGGACAGGGTGGTCTTGCCCGTTCCGGAGAGCCCGAAGAAGACGGTGACCGCGCCCTCGGGGGCGACGTTGACCGAGGCGTGCATGGGGAGGACACCTTGTTCAGGCATCAGGTAATTGAGGACGGTGAAAATGGACTTCTTGATCTCACCAGCGTAACCCGTACCACCGATGAGGATCAGCCGGCGGCTGAAGTTGATCAGGATGAAGTCATTGGACTGGAGGCCCAGCTCCCGGGCCGTCGGCTCGTCGAGGCCGAGGTTGGGCAGGCCGATGATGTTCCACGCCGGCTGGAATCCCGCCAGTTCCGCGTCCGAGGGCAGGATGAACATATTCCGCACGAATAGGGCCTGCCACGCCGAGGTGCCCATGAACCGGACCGGGACGCGGTAACGCGGGTCGGCACCCGCAAACACATCCTGAACATAGAGGTTGTAGGCGCGAACATACTGCTGGACGTGTTTGAAGACACCGTCAAAGGCCTCTTCGCTGATCGCCTGATTGATGTTGTTCCACTGGACGCTATCCCGGGTCGCCCCGTCCTTGACGATGAACCGATCCTTGGGCGAACGACCGGTGTGACCGGTGCGAACCGCGAAAGCCAGGTGGTGGAGTAGATGCCCTTCACGATTTTTAACGGCCTCCTCAACCAGCCGAGGGGTGGGCCAGCGAAAGCAGGTGACGTCCGGGCTGATGCCCAGGTAACTCAGGTCAACGGTACCCATAAGAATCTCCACGATTAAGGTTGGCTGAAGGTGATGAGATGGCCCCCGGGATGCCCCGCTAGCTATCAATAGGGAGCCGATCTGTAAGGGGTTAAGCAAGTTTCTTGCCCAGCGTTCCCTGGCTGAGGGGCCTAAGGCTTGGGCTGGTTGGCGGGTAAGTGGCGGTTAACCCAGTCCCATGACCTGCCGGGACGAGCGGGACTTGGCCCGGGTGAAGTGGCCCACGTGGCTCAGGGCAAATCCACCCGGCTCGCGGCCACCCAGTCCGGCGCTCGATGTTCGACGACCACTGTCGTGTAAATCCCCCCCCGGACATTGAAGTTACCGGTGAGGCGCATAAAGCGGGGGCTGGTGACCCGGACCAGATCTCGCAGGATCTGATTGGTGACGGCTTCGTGAAAGGCACCTTCGTCGCGGTATGACCAGATGTACTGCTTCAGGGCCTTGAGCTCCACGCAGCGTTCATCCGGGACATATTCCAGGGTAAGTTCTGCGAAGTCGGGTTGACCCGTCTTGGGGCAGAGGCAGGTGAATTCCGGGATCTGGATGCGAATGGTGTAATCCCACTCCGGGGAAGGGTTGGGAAAGGTGTCCAATTCTCGGCGAGGGACGCTCGGCATGTGTTGCTACTCGGTGAAAAGCTCATCTCGCAGTCTACCAGAGCGTTCTAGCGGCCAATCGGGTCAATTAATGAGGAATTTCCCTTCGAGGTAAGTGTTCCGCCCGGGGTTACCCGACCGGGGTCAATCTTATCTGAAGAGGCGATCAGTCCGGAGATACCCAGGATCCACGCCGTGAGGGTGGCGGCGCCTGGGATTCTCCGCCCAGACCGTTGGCACCGAGGGTGAGGCCCCCGATAGCAAGGGTCCTGCTTTGCCCTGGCCCCCGGGGTCCTGTATCTTTCGCCGATGCGCCTGGAGAAGATCAAGCTTGCCGGTTTCAAGTCCTTCGTGGACCCGACCACCGTGCTCTTTCCGAGCAATCTGTGCGGAATCGTCGGCCCCAATGGCTGCGGCAAGTCGAATGTCATCGATGCCGTGCGCTGGGTCATGGGTGAGTCCTCGGCCAAGATGCTGCGCGGCGAGTCCATGGCCGATGTCATCTTCAACGGCTCCACCAGCCGTCAGCCCGTCGGTCTGGCCAGCATTGAACTCCTGTTCGACAACAGCGATGGCGCGGCCGGCGGCGAGTACGCCAAGTATGCCCAGATCTCCGTCAAGCGCCAGGTCAGCCGCGACGGTCAGTCCAATTACTTCCTCAACAGTGCCCGTTGCCGGCGGCGGGACATCCAGGACCTTTTTCTCGGCACCGGTCTAGGGCCGCGCAGTTACGCCATCATCGAACAGGGCATGATCTCCCGCCTCATCGAGGCGCGCCCTGAGGATCTGCGACTCTTCCTGGAGGAGGCGGCGGGCATCTCCAAGTACAAGGAGCGCCGGCGCGAGACCGAGACCCGCATTCGCAACACCCGGGAGAATCTCGATCGCCTCAACGACCTGCGCGACGAGGTCGCCAAGCAGTTGCTGCACCTGGAGCGTCAGGCCGCCACGGCGGAAAAGTACAAACGCCTCAAGGAGGAAGAGCGCCTGGTCAGTGCCGAACTCAAGGCCCTGCGCTGGCGTGCCCTGGATCAGGACCTGGCACAGCGCGACCGGGTGCTCGGCGAACAGGAACGGGCCTTCGAGGCCAGCGTGGCCCGCCAGAGACACCTGGAGGCGGATATCGAGGAGCGGCGTACCGCCTTCACGGCCGCCTCGGAGCATTTCAATCAGGTTCAGGGCCGCTACTACAGCGTAGGGGCGGAGATTACCCGCCTCGAGCAGGGTATCCAGTTTGCCCGCGAGCACCGCCGGCGCCAGGAGCAGGAACTGGCTCGCCTCCAGCAGGAACTCAGTGAGGTGGAGCGGTTGCTGGCGCGCGACGAGGGTAACCTGGCCGAACTGGTGGCACGCGGGGAAGAGGACGTGCCCGCCCTAGCCGAGGCGGAGGAGGGCCGTGAGGCCGCTGCCGCGCGGGTTGAGGGGGCGGAAGTGGCCCTCCAGGCCTGGGAGGTACAGTGGGATGATTTCAACCGTGAGGCGGCGGGTCCAGCACAGCAGTCACAGCTTGAGCGGGCGCGGATCAACCACCTGGAACAGCGCCTGGGACAGGACCAGACGCGCCTGACGCGCCTGGATAATGAACTGAGTCGCCTGGACACAAGCGAATTGGCGGACCAGATCCGCGACCTGGAATCCCGGGAGGGAGACTTGATCGCGGAGTTTAACGGCTTTGTCGCCGAGCGTGACCGGATAGTGGCCGCCCTGGGGGAGCAGGAGGCGGCACGCCGTGATCTGACCACACGTCTGGACGCCGCCCGCACTCAGCTACAAGCGACCCGCGGTCGGCAATCCTCCCTGACCGCCCTCCAAGAGGCCGCGGTGGCGGATGCCGACCGGGAGACCGCCAACTGGCTGATGGATCAGGGGCTGGCCGGGGCACCCCGGCTTCTGGATGCGCTCAAGGTTGCGCCCGGCTGGGAACTGGCGGTGGAGTCGGTCCTGGGTCTGCATCTCAAGGCCGTATGTACCACCGATCTCGGGCGTCACGCCGCGGCCCTGGCGGCCACCCGCGGGGCACTGGCTTTCCTCGACCTGGCATCGCCGGCCGCCACCGGGGACGGCCGGCCCCAGGCCGCCCCAGGATCAGCCGGTGGTGTGCCGGGCAGCCACCCACCCGGTACCCTCCTCGACTATGTTGACTGCCCCTGGCCCCTCCAGGCCCTGCTCGGCACCACGCACCCAGCCGCGACCCTGGACCAGGCTTTGACCGACCGTACCGGACTCGCCACCGGCCAGGTCCTGGTGACCCCGGAGGGTATCCTGGTCGGCTCAAACTGGTTGCGCACCCCGGCCCGGGACAACCCCTTGGGCGGCGTCCTGGCGCGGGCTGAGGCACTCAAGGCCATGGAGACGGAGGTGCTCGACCAGGAAGGCCAGGTCGCGGCCCTGGCGGCGGCGGTGGAACAGGCCCGGGAGCAGCGTCGCACCTTGGAGGGCGAGCGCGAGGCCTCGCAAGGCCGGATTACGGCCGTGGAGCGGGGCCTGTCCCAGGTCCGCGCCGATCTCAGCGGTCGGCGTGCCCGTCTGGAACATCGCAACGAACGCCGCCAGGCCTTGGCCGCGGAGGGCAGTGAGTTGCGGGATGCCCTGCAGGAAGCCTTCGAGGAGATGGCCGAGGCCCGGGAGCGCTTGCACGCGGCCCTGGAGGCCGTGGAAATCCAGGTAGAGCGCCGCGAGGTCCTGGCCGGCCAGCGGGAGGGCCTGCGGGCCACCGTTGCCGCGGCCCGCGCCGAGGAGCACGACTGGCGCGACCGGGAGCATCGCCTGAGGATCGGCATTGAAGCCCGCCGCGCCAGCCGCGAGGCCCTGGAGCGGGGCCTGGAGCGGGCCCGGGAACAGGGCGCCCACCTCGCCGAGCGCGTCCATGAGGTCCGCCAGACCCTTGAGGAATTGATCGAGCCCCTGGCGGAACAGGAGATAGCCCTAAAGGAGCAACTCGCCCTGCGCTTGGAGGCGGAGGCGGCCCTGGGCCAGGCCCGTGATCGCCTGGAGGGCCTGGATCAGACGGTCCGCCGACTGGAGGAGGAGCGCCATCAGGTCGAGGAGGCCCTGCGGGCGGCCACCGTCATCCTCGATGGCCTGCGTCTGGGACGTCAGGAGTGCCTGGTGCTGCGCCGCACCCTGGAGGAGCAACTCAAGGAACTGGCACTGGACCCTGCCGGGGTCCTGGCGGCCCTCTCCGACCCCAACCCGGAGGTGGCGGCCTGGCAGGGGCGTCTGGAGCAACTCAGCCAGCGCATCGCCCGCCTGGGGAATATCAACCTGGCCGCCATCGATGAGTTTCAGGCCCAATCCGAGCGCAAGCACTACCTCGACGCCCAACACGAGGACATCAGTCGCTCCCTGGAGACCCTGGAGCAGGTTATTCGACGTATCGACCGCGAGACCCGGGGCCGATTTAAGGATACCTATGACCAGGTCAACCAGGGCCTGCAGCAACTCTTCCCGCGGCTCTTTGGCGGTGGTCATGCCTATCTGGAACTGACCGGCGAGGACCTGCTGGAAACCGGTGTCGCCGTCATGGCCCGTCCGCCGGGCAAGCGCAATTCCAGCATCCACCTGCTCTCCGGCGGTGAGAAGGCGCTGACCGCCGTCGCCATGGTGTTCGCCATCTTCCAACTCAACCCCGCGCCCTTCTGCATGCTCGACGAGGTGGACGCCCCCCTGGATGACGCTAACGTCGGGCGCTTTTGCGAACTGGTGCGTTCACTGTCGGACCAGGTCCAGTTCATCTTCATTAGCCACAACAAGGTTACTATGGAGATCGCCGACCACCTCATGGGAGTCACCATGCACGAGCCCGGCGTCTCCCGGCTGGTGTCGGTGGATGTGGAGGAGGCGGCACGCCTGGCGGCCAGTTCATGACTCGAGCCTGATTCTGCCCATGTCTTCCCCCCCCTCCAAGCAGAAGCCCCGCGGCCCCGGAACAGCAGCTTCCCGGTCAAAGAGCAGTCGCCGATGGCTCGACCGCCACTTCAACGACGAATACGTCAAGCGTGCCCAGCAGGAAGGCTATCGCTCCCGGGCCGTCTTCAAGCTACTGGAGATCCAGGAGAAGGACCGGATCCTGGGGCCGGGACTGCGCGTCGCCGACCTGGGGGCCGCCCCCGGCGGCTGGAGCCAGGTTGCCGTTCGCCTCGTGGGCGATAAGGGACGGGTCCTGGCACTGGACATCCTGCCGATGGAGCCGGTGCCGGGGGTGACCTTCATCCAGGGGGATTTCCGCGAGGAGGGGCCACTCGCGCGGCTACGGGAGGCCTTGGGTAACGAACCCTTGGACCTGGTGCTGTCGGACATGGCCCCCAATATGAGTGGTACGGCCGCGGATCAGCCGCGTCTGGTTTATCTGTGCGAACTCGCCCTCGACTTCGCCCTTCGGCATCTGCGGCCCGGGGGTACTTTGGTGGTCAAGATTTTTCAGGGAGAGGGCTTCGACGCCTACCTCAGAGCCCTGCGCTGCCACTTCCGCCAGGTGATCAGCCGCAAGCCCCGGTCCTCGCGCCGTGAGAGCCGGGAACTTTATCTGGTGGCGCGGGATTTGACCGCGAGGGAGGACCCTCCAGGTCTGGTATCCGGTTAGGTTGACCCTTATTTTCCGGTTATGATGCGGTTTAATGGGCGCGGGCGCGGATCAAACTTCTGCGTGCTCAGCCACAAACTGCTTTTGGTCAGGTGTAATTAGCGCCGACATTTTCGCCTCGGATGAGGCGTGAGAGGATTGCTGCCGTGAATGACATGGCGAAAAATCTGTTGCTTTGGGTGGTCATCGCCATCGTCCTGATGTCCGTGTTCAACAACTTCACGGCCACCAAGACGACACCCAGGAGCATGCCCTATTCCTCCTTCATCGAACTGGTGCGCCAGGGAGAGGTCAGGGAGGTGACCATCAGCGGCCGCACCATTGAGGGCGTCAAGGAGTCCGGGGAGCGTTTCTCCAGCTTTGCCCCCGACGACGACGGCCTGGTGGGCGAATTGCTCAATCACGATGTCGCCATCAACGCCCAGCCGCCGGAAAAGCCCGGGGTGCTGATGTCCTTGTTCATCAACTGGTTCCCGCTGCTGATCCTGGTCGGGCTATGGATCTTTTTCATGCGCCAGATGCAGGGCGGCATGGGGGGGCGGGGCGCCATGTCCTTCGGCAAGAGCCGGGCGCGGCTGCTGTCCGAGGACCAGGTCAAGGTGACCTTCCAGGACGTGGCCGGGGCCGATGAGGCCAAAGAGGAAGTCACGGAGATGGTCGACTTCCTCAAGGACCCAAGCAAGTTCCAGAAGCTGGGCGGCAAGATCCCCAAGGGTGTGCTCATGGTCGGCCCGCCGGGTACGGGCAAGACCCTGTTGGCCCGGGCCATCGCCGGCGAAGCCAAGGTGCCCTTCTTCACCATTTCCGGCTCGGACTTCGTCGAGATGTTCGTCGGTGTCGGCGCCTCTCGGGTGCGCGACATGTTCGAGCAGGCCAAGAAGCACGCCCCCTGCATCATCTTTATCGACGAGATCGATGCCGTGGGTCGCCACCGTGGTGCCGGTCTGGGCGGTGGCCATGATGAGCGGGAGCAGACCCTCAACCAGTTGCTGGTGGAGATGGACGGCTTCGAGGGCAACGAGGGCGTCATCGTCATCGCCGCCACTAACCGCCCCGACGTCCTCGACCCGGCCCTGCTCCGTCCGGGACGTTTCGACCGCCAGGTGGTGGTGCCCCTGCCGGACGTGCGTGGCCGGGAGCAGATCCTCAAGGTCCACATGCGCAAGATCCCGGTGGCCGATGATGTCAAGGCC
>SACH01000442.1 GCA_009928645.1 Gammaproteobacteria bacterium
ACCTGATGATTAATCAAACCACCAGCAATCTGCGCTTACCCTTGCCGCATCCTAGCAACATGCTGCAAGAGGATGTGCTGCGTCTGCGCACCGCGTTAACCAACATCGACGGCCTCATCTGGTTGCTCAACCAGACCACCGCCGAGGTGTTGGCCCGGCAGTTGGCGCAAATCGCCATGCCGGTGGCGCAAAGTTTGACGTATACCGATGGCTTGGTGACCCAGGTGACGGAAACCCTGGTCGACAACAGCGAGCGGGTGACGACCTACACCTATGACAATGGCCTGCTTGCCAGCGAAACCATGACGGTGGGCGGCAAAAGCTATCTCACCACCTACCACTACCAGTCCGGGGTCTTGACGGGCTACACACGGGAGTTGTTGTCATGATTTCGGTGCTCTACAACGCCTTGAACACGGTGCTTGGGCGCCTTACGGCGGGGCGTGCAGACAACCTGGACCAGATTGGCAGCGGACGCATGGCCAAGCTGGACACCTTGGAGTCGCGTCTCACCAGCGGGCGCGCGGGCAACCTGGACCAGATTGGCAGCGAGCGCATGGCCAAGCTCGACACTCTGGAGTCGCGGCTGACGGCGGCCCGGGCGTTGGAAATCTCGACGGCGGCCAGCGATGCCGCCGCCGTCAATGCGCGGCTGCACGCGGCCTGGGCGGCCTACGTGGACGCCCTGTATGGGCGCTTGACCCAAGCGCGGGCCGACAATTTGGATAAATTGGACGCCAACCTTTCTACTCGCGCCCCGTTGGCGACAGCGTTATCCAATGCCATCTGGACGAATGACAAAGCCGGTTATTTGGACATGCCCATGAGCGGCGTTGCTCCGGGAAACGCCAACATCAATTACCAGGTCTACACCTCAAGCGCCACGTTTTCGGTCCCAGCCAACACCTATAAAGTGTTTGTCATGGCCGTGGGTGGGGGTGGCAATGGAGCGGCCAACGGTACTAACAGTTCAGGTGGAGGGGGCGGAGGAGGCGGATTTTCTTTTCGCTCACTTCTTACTGCACCAGGCACTGCGTATGCAGTAACCGTTGGCGGGGCAGCCGGAAATAGTGTATTTGGCGATAATCTGGTGGTGGCCTATGGCGGTTCACATGCCAGCGGCAATAACGGTGGCGCGGGTGGGGTCGTTGGCATTGGGGACATTAAATTCGCCGGGGGCAGGGGAGGAGATTCATATAGCACCATTAATTACGGTACAGGAGGCGGTGGTGGCGCAGCCGGTTGCATGCGTGGGAACGGCGGTGCGGGAGCTAATGGCGCAGGCGCTTATACTGGCGGTTCCGGCGGTTCTATTGCCGCATTTAATCTTGGGTCTGGTTATTTTCCCTTCTCCGAATTTAGTGGGGCGTTAGGTCTTGGCGGTAGCAGTCCTGCCTCCGGTAGCGGTTATGGTGGCGGGGTGTTTGGTGGTGGTGGTGGTGGTGGTGATTATGGTGGCGGAAACGGCGGCTATGGCGGCGGCGGCGGCGGCGGCGGCAGTAGCGGCTATGCCGCTGGAACGGGCGGCCAGGGCATTGTGCTTGTCTTCTGGTAAAGGTGAAGCGCATGAAGCAATATCAGTTGATAGATAAAGCCGGCAAATCGGTCAACACCATTATTCTGGACGATGATTCGGATTGGGTCGTGCCCGAGGGTCATCGGCTGGAGTTGCTGGGCGACATTGGAGCGCCCATGCCTCCCGTTTCTCCAGCTTCGCCAACGGCCCTGTCGCAGCTAGAATTTCTCCGGCGCTTCACCGCCGAGGAGCGGATGGCCATTCGTGCGGCCACTGACCCGGTGATTGTCGATTTTCTGCACCTGCTCAGCTTGGCCACCCAGGTCAGCTTGGAAGACCCCGACACTGTTGCGGGGGTCAACTACTGTGAGGCCGCCGGCTTCCTGGCCGAGGGCCGTGCTGTGCAGATTTTGGGCTTGGACAGACCGTGACACCCGGCAGGGTTGCGTGATAGACTATCACGCCATGCAGAGAATTTTTGCTTATAATTCCGCCTGATATAAGCAAGATTAGCGCCCTTTCACGGCGACAAC
>SACH01000443.1 GCA_009928645.1 Gammaproteobacteria bacterium
ACCGTGGGCGGGCAATTCAAGAGCGGGCGCCCGGTCAAGCTCTATCAGCCGACCATGAGTGGGACGGTGGACAGTCCCGAGGCCATGCGCCAACGAGCAATCAAACTGGTGGCGGAAAATAAGCGCCTGGCCCTGGCTGCCGGGACCGGGGCGGGGAAAACCGCCATGTCCCTGGGGGCCTTCACCCACCTGCAAGCCCAAGGCAAGGCGCAGCGCGGGCTGTTCCTGGTACCGTCCATCGTCCAGGGCGAGTTCAACGCCGAGGCCCTGCGTTTCCTCGACCCGGGGCGCTTCAACTGGCACGCCGAACCTGGGGCTAGCCGTGAGGAGCGCATTGCCGCCTACAAGGACCCGGCGCACCATTTCGCGGTCATGACCCATCAGAGTTTCCGCGATGACATGCTCCATCTGGGGGCGCAGCACGCCGGGATTGAGCCGGGGGCGATGAGTGAACAACTGGCGGCCATGAGCCCCCCCGCGCGCGCGGACTGGCTCAAGGGGGTGATGGCCAAGGAGGGTATTCGCTTCGACTTCCTCGGGGTGGACGAGGGCCACAATACCCTCAACCGCCAGGGCAAGGAGAACAGCGCCATGGCCAACGTGGTCGACGCCCTGGCCCATCAGACGCCGTACTATCTGCACAGCACCGCCGATCCGATCAAGAACGATCTGTCCGAGGCCTTTGATTTGCTGCGCAAGATGGACCCGGCGCGCTATGCCGATCAGGCGGCCTTCCTGCGCCGCTACGGGCCGGACACCGCCGGCGCCAAGCAGGCCCTGCAGCGGGAGATGGCGCGCTATGTCCTGCCATTCAAGATCGACCCGCCGGTGCGCGCCGACAAGCGCGAGATCCGCGTCGACCTGTCCGACGGTCAACGCCAGGCCCTGGCCGACCTGGACAAGCACTTGGCCAAGGCGTCCCTGGCGCGTAAGCAGGGCCAGGTGGACGTCGCGGCGCTGCAGGCCCTGAGCCCGGAGTCCTTCGCTGGCGTGCCAGCAGACCAGCACGAGGCGGTGGCGCGCGATCTGTCCACCAGCCTGGGCATCCTCAAGGGCACCGCCACCCGGCGCATCGTCGACGCCCATCCTGAGTCGGGCAAGCTGGGCACGGTGACGCGCCTGGCCAAGGAGCGCCCAGGGCAGCCGGGGGTGGTCTTTGCTCACAGCCTGGCGGCGGTGGAGCGGCTCAAGCAGGCCCTGGAGGCCGACGGGCATCGAGTAGTGACCATCACCGGCGCCGACAGCGCCGAGGACAAGGCGACCAAGATCAAGGCCTTCAATCCGGAACAGGGCGAACGCTCGGCGGATATCGTCGTCGCCTCGGATGCCGGGGCGACCGGCGCCAACCTGCAATCCGGGCAATGGCTGGTGCAGTTTGATACGCCGCTGACCGCGATGGGGCACGCGCAACGACAGGGCCGGATCAACCGCATCGGGCAGAAAAACAACGTCGAACTGCTCGACCTAGTAGCCAATCACCCCAGCGAGGACCGTGCCCGCGCCCGGCTGAAGACCAAGTATGCCTTGCGCGAGATGCTCACCACCCCTCTGGCCGGCCTGGACGACACCGGCTTGGCGGCCTTCCTGCATCAACGGCGCGTAGCGGAAGGGCAGGCCAGTCTGTTCTAGGGCTGGCTGGTCGTGACACCATCATGCGCCCATGACCGCTGTCACCCCGACCCCCCTCGCCAAGGGTGGCCAGCCCGGCACCCCGGGCCTGGCGCAACGCCTGATCACCGACCGCCTGGGGCGGCGCGTCACCCACTGGGTGCGCGTCCAGCCCGCGGCAGCCAACCCCGCGGCGGCCAGCCCCACGGTAGCGCAGCGCGCCCGGCACTATACTGACGCACAGCAAGAGATTGACTTCAGCCCCCCGCCTGCCCATGCCGCCCGTGCCGACCGCCCCGACACCACCCCCGCGCAACACCAGGCCGGCAGTGCCGCCCTGGCTGCCCTGGAACGTCGCCTGCAACAGCTACGTGCTACGGGAGGACCGACCGCCACCCTACTCGGTACCCGCCTGGCCGGCGACTTTCACGCCGCCGGT
>SACH01000090.1 GCA_009928645.1 Gammaproteobacteria bacterium
CCGTGGAGTGCTCCTTCTACCGGGTGACCACACGAAAGGCAAAGCAGCTCTACTTCCGGATCACACTGACACAACCGCGGATCGTCGATCTCGCGGTGAACGGCGCAGGGCAAACCGACAACGTGGCGCGCGAAACGGTGCAGTTCGTTTACTACAAGATCACGCTTGAAGACGTTCTTACAGGAACGGTCGCGGAGGACTACTGGGAGATACCGGTATCCTGACGCAACACGGTTCCGGCCCCATCGGCGGTTCGGACCACCGGGGGCCGGACCAGGAGGGTCCCGGTCGGCTACACCGACACTACCCTCGCTACTCTCGGGGCAATACCGACACCGGGTCCCTCACCCGGATCAGCCCACCATCGCGCACCCGCAAACAATGCCCGCCGTAACGTCCGAGCGCCTTTGCCATGCCGGCGCAGGTTTCCCGATCCAGATACCCGCGGGACGGGCGCTCTCGATGCCACGATAACAGCGTCTAGGGTTCCTTGACGAACAACTTTCTGCGCGCGTGAGTCAAGTTTAAGCCGGCGCAAGTTTGGCCTGCTCGAAGAGGTCCGCGAACGCCTGTTGCAGCCGGCCCATGGCGGTGGCGATGGGCCGGTTGGGGGCCTTCGGACAGCCGTCGAACAATTGGGACAACCCCGGCCGCAGGATGCGGCTGTGGACCTTGGTGAAGAACAGGGCCACCCGCAGTCCCTGATCGGTGACCCGGTAGCGATGGCTCTGCGGGATCCGTTCGATGAGGCCATGTAGGCGCAGCCGGCGTAGATCGTAGGTCATCCGCCCGCTGGAATAGGCCTCCTCGGCGACTCCCAACGCCTGCGCCATCCAGGTGCGCATCCCGGCGTGGCGGAAGCCCTCGGGCAGGGTGAGGAACAGACACAGGGCGGTGAACAGGGCCAACACCCGCGGATCGTCCAAGTGCAGTCCCGGTGCGCGTTGCCCGCCGACCACCTGCGCTTGGGTGACCTGATCGAACACCTCCTCGGCCAGCAGACAGTCCTGGCCGAGTGTCTCGACCTCGAGCAAGCGACGGTTGGCGGTAAAGCCGATGGCCCGCAGGGCAGGCAGGTTCTTCAGATTCCGTCCGATGCCGAAGTCGTGGGTGTTGTTGATCGTGGTCTCGGTGCGCAGGGCCCGACCTTCCTTGAAGGACTGCTTGATCTTGGAGGCTTTGTAGCCGACATGCAGCGAAGGGATAACCCCTTGGGTGATGACGCGGGTCTGAAAGCTCCCCGGCGTGCGTTTGGTGATCCTCCGGTTGAAGATCAGGCTGACCTTCTCGGGCCGTCCCAGGTCGAGGTTCTCGCGGATGACCTCCTCGAACAGATGGCGCCCGGACAGCGGCCGGTCGAACACCTGCGTGCGGGCGAACTCCGCTTGCAGGATGGAAAGCTGGAAATTGTAGCCGGCGGCATGGTCTTGCGCCGTGAATGGATCCGGGAGCCGCCCCAACCACTTGGCCACCAGTGCGGCGATCGTCTCCTCGTTCAGCTCATCGAGGATGCGTTGCGCGCGGGCCGGATCGGCGCAGCTGAGCAGCCCGTTGTCCAGTGCCTCGAAGGGGATTGCCGCCTTGGCCAACTGGCGTTTGACGTCCTCATGGCCGTTGAGACAGACCCGCGCGGTGTAGGGAAAGTAGGAGCAGAACTTGATGAACAGAGGGCCGAAGTCCGCATCGACCAGATAGAAGTAGAAGTGATTGCACATCACCGTCCCGCGGGTGAACCAGGGGTACGGTTGGCCGGTGTGGGCGCTGATCTTCTTGATCATGCGGAAACTGGCAAACCGCTCCTGAGCCTTGCCGATGTACAGGACACCCTCCGGTTGATCAAAGTCGCGGAGCCGCTCACGGGTGACGTCGTCTTTGCGCTGTCCCTTGGCGAAGGTCACGATCTCCACGCCCTCGCGTTGCGCAAACCGATCAATCGCCTTGACGAAGGCGTGGCTGATCGGGGCCATCAGCACCGTGGAGGCGACCTTGGCACCGCGATGGACCTTGAAGAAGTTGGCCACCCCGCCGCCGGTCTGCAGCCGCGGCTGATACAGGTTCAGATACAGCCGGTCGATTCCTTCGATATCCAGCGTGACCCGATCTTTCAGGAGTTCACCGACGGTTTGGACTAACATGACGGCAGGCCCCGGTTGGCATTTTGGCCACGCGCCACACGCCGCTACGTGCGGCTACTATCGGAAGTTTAGCCTTCCGTGGATCAACCGGGGCCGCCCAACATTGGACATCACCCCATGGCTCGTCGGTCTGAGGCGAAGCCTCGCTAGACTTTAGACTTGCACTTTTGTGCAGTAGGGAGGGGAGCATGCCAAGTCATCACCGGACCTCCGGGCGGCGCCTTGTGCAGCTTTCGTGCGTTCTTCTCGCGTACCTGGCACTGGGCGCGGGGTTGCCGGCCCAGGCCGAGGACTTCTGCGACTGGTCGATCGACATGACCTCACCCGTAATCCAGGTCCAGGGCTGGCCGATCGAGTCCTTCGTCGGCGTCTGCCTGGGCTGCCCCTATCCCTGCACCGAAGGAACGATCTGCAAGACGGGGAAGGATATCCCCTACGCATTGCCGCAGCCCGACTGCATCTGCAACTGCCGCGCCTACACGCCGCAGGTGACCGAATCCGCGCCGTCGCCCGTGCCGGAACCCACGCTGGCGCGCAAGCCGATTTGCAACGAGGCCATGCTGCGCGTCTTGGTGATCGACGGAGAACCGATCCTACCCGGTCAGCTTGGCATGTCCACGATGGATTTCGCCGATCTGCGCGACCAGTTCTCCAAGGCCATCGACACCTACAACACACAGCACCCGGCCGGGAACGCCAATCTCGGGCCGCAGCAGGACGGCATGGTGGGGCTGATGAGCTGGCTGTCGAACCAGGGCGGGGTCGATACCGCGTTCGGCACCGATGCGATCAGCAAGCAGTTCGTCTTTACCACTGATGCCGACCGCGGCGGCGGCAAACGCGCGCAACAGGCCGCGGACGCGCAACATGCCCGCTGGGGCACAGAACGGCGCCTGCTGGCCGAGATGTATCGGTTCCGCGACGACACCAAGCGCAAACTGACGCCGGGCGATGTGTTCTACCTTGCGCTGGAACAGCGCGGCGGCAACGCCAAGGAGGCCGCGCTGCTGGCGCACAACACGCTGCGCTCGCTGGCGCGCGAGAACGATAACGAGCTGACCGATGTACACTATGACCTGAACGCCGTAGACGCGCTGTTCGTCCCGGTCGTGGCCGGCGAACCGCTGGGCCGCGGACAGAAGGCGGGGTCGCTCTATCACATATTCACCATGCTCACGATGGAGATGCATTCGCGGAGCAACCTCAGCGTCATCGGCATCCTGAACTATCCCTACACAGCCACCGCGGATGCGATCCGCGAGATCAGCCAGCACCTTGCCCGCGCGCTGGCCAAGGATCCGAAGATCGAGCTACCGGAGACGATCTCGCTCATCTCGATTTGGTCGAACGAGGCCGAGCAGCTCTATCGCGGACTGCTCACCAGCTCGCCCGAGGATATCGACAAGTGGTGCTACAACGTCATCGGCGCGCAACTGGGGGCCTGGATGCACCGCACCCTGCCGGGCGTGGCCTCGCCGCCTGCGGGCCCGACCTGGGCGCCCATCGGCACCCCGCAGACCATCCCGCATGTGGTGCAGCAACTGTTCTCTCCGGCCAACATCACCTGGGAAGGCAACGGTTACCGGATGTCCTTCGATCAGGCGACGGGCAACTTCAGCGGCCATTACCCGCTGCTTATCCTGCCCTATTACGAGGCCGAGACCGACACCTGGGGCATGGGCTGGATCGACCTTCTGGGACAACCCATGCAGGTCACGCTGGAGGGCACGCGCGCGGGCTGGGGGCATCTGACCTCGCTCGACGGCAGGGGCACACGGCCGGTCAGGCACTGCGCATCGCCGTGCTGCCGCTGACGCCAGGCGCGCGCTACAGATTCACCGATGCCAACCGCAGCAAAGAGAAGTAATGGATGAAAACCAAAAACCTGCGTCCGCTTCTCTTTTTCATCCTTATCCTCACCGCAGTATTCGCCCCGCCGACTGTCGCGGCAGAGCGCACGATCCCACGCGTTCTCGACCTCGATGTCCAGACCCTCGCGGGCACCGACGATGGCACCGGGATCGCCCCGATCCAAGTCATCTGGACCATGCGCTTCGACGGCCCGCTGCGTGACGGCGACATCGAGGGCGTCGTCATTGTTGCCAACGAGGTCTCGCTCGGCCCGGTTATCCGCACTGGGGGGCGTTGGTCTTACCCGGACGCCAAGACATTGCGCCTAGAGATTCCGCTCGGGGCCTTATTGGATTTCGTCGGTGGCTTTGAAGACGGCTCCCAGCGCCTACGTTTCCAAGTCGGCGTGACCCTCAAAGGCCGGCCGCAGGCGGTCTCGAAGCTGGTCTATGACTTCTTGGAAAATCGCGAGGTGCCGACGGACGAGGTGACACCCGCGACGGCAGAAGCGGCAACGCCGCGAACCGTGCTGGAGACGAAGACGACAGCCGCAGTTGACTCTGGGTCTGACAGCCCAGTAGCGGCGGTGAAGCGCTTCATCGGCGCGCAAGCCCGCGGAGACAGCGAGGGGATGTTGTCGGAGACCGCGATTGAGCGTCTAACGGCGAGCGAGCGCGCCGCGGTGAAGGCAGCTATACAGCGTGTGGCCGAGAAGGTGAAATTGAGTGACATGGAATTCGCCGCCATTGCCACAGGCATCGGAAAGCGTGGCGAAATGGCGTTGGTGCGATTTACCCTTTCGTGCACAGTGCGGGCGGGTGGCGTGTCCGTGCCGCAGGCAGGCGGTAATATGGCGTTACTGCTGCGTGAGGGCGCGGCATGGAAGGTTCATAACATCGTGGCTGATTTGCCACTCACGCTTTCCATATACGAGCGCGCACCTGTCAATGCGTTCACGGCTGCAGAGACTGCGACGGGGGCAATGGCTGGCAACGATTCACCCACGCTGGAGGCAATGCGCTTCGCCGTACTGGTCAATGACGGCATGGCAGCGCGTATCAGCACTGTGCAGTACTCAGCGCCCAGCGCGACGCCGCAGGTGCTCGGCACACCAGCAAAAGTGCAGGGCTTGATCGACTTGGAGCAGGTTAATCGCGAGATCAACCAGGCCATCGACGAATGGCGTGTGGACGAGGGGAAGTTGTTTCGTGACAGCGTCTATTCGGCTTGGGGCCAAGTGCCCATTATGGGCGATGCCATTTCAAACGGCTACACTGTGTACGAACGCGCCAAGACGTTGGCTTTGGAGTTGCCCGAGTCGGTGCGTGCCGGTAACGTCGAGGCGGCCTTGCTGGATCTCGGCTTGGTTGCCTGGGGAGGTGTTCAAATTGTAACCGAGATCATCCCAGGTCTCGACACCGCCACCGACCTCGTGGAAGGGAGTCTCGACCAGTGGCGCTATAACGCGGTTCAACGCTTCAATTATCTGAAAATCATGAAGATGATTGAGCAGGCGGATTTCCGTAGTCTGCGCAAATATCTAATATTGCGCTTTACCCAGCAGAACGTCGAAGCCCGCAAACCACGCGACCTCGGCGGAAGTCGCTATGCTGACTGGCACGGCATATCGCCTGCACTTAAGAGTCTCGAGTTTCTCAGCGACAAATTTCTGCGCACGGATTCGCGCGTAATATTTGAAGTGGGTGCCGAACTGGAGGTAAGGAAGAGCGACAACGAGACGATTTTTAGCGTGGCGGAAAAGATCGGCGCGCGCATCAAAGGCAGCTTGGACGATGCGGTGGCTTACATCCCGCTGCGCCTGAAAAAACTGGCTGCGTTCGACGCAAGCGTGGGTGACGCGATATTGCAGGATTTCTCGATACGTGAGGATGGACGCTTCATTGTGTATCGGCTGACATGTACACGAGGAAAGCAGAGAATCTCGGTGCGGCTGACGGATGGCACACGCACACAGCCGCTGGATATAGAGAATCTCGTATTCAATGCCGTGGAGGGTGTGCAGTGGCTGACTGCTGACGCAAAGCCAGCTAGCACGATTAGCGTAAAGGTCAGCGAAACGCTGAACGGTGTGCGGTTAACACCGAGGATGGCGCCGGCGTCGGCTGGGCGCGTCACGCCGCCGGAATTGGTTGGGCTACCCTGCCTCAGCATGAGTATGGATGAATCACAATTGGCGACCGTAGCGACCTTTGGGGAATGGCCGACAGCAGCAATGGCAATCACGGGGAACGATGCGGGCGAGACGATGCTACGAGTCGGGTTTCCCAAGGGCAATGACGTGCGAGAGATGAACGCGACATTGCCGATCCACGTGGAAGGAAAGCCGAAGGCGGCAGGCTGCAAGCCGCTCCGCCTTTGCGACTTCGATGGGTTCTACTCTTCCATCAGCAGAAGTTCCTGCGAGAACTGCGCCCAGAACGGTCAATTCTGCGAAGCGTGCGAGAAATACAAGCGGGCTGTGGACACGTGCAGCGGCGGGGGCGAGTGGATTACGGACGAGAGAGCCTTGTTGGGTGTTCGCTTGAGCTTCGAGGATCTTCGCAAGCAGTATCTGGAACCGGGGCAGCGCAGTGTCAATTTTAACTATTTCGAGTCGCGCGATACGACTGAGTGCTTCGAACTCAAGCGGGGCGGGAATTAGACGCGCCGACAACGTCCGGCTGCAAGGTTGTCAAATGTCTCGAACGGCGCAGGCGCATGCAACCCCGGACGCCGGAGCGAGAATATGGGGTACAGAGGACAGGGCGGAAGCATGGGCGGCTGCAGCCGCTTCAGCGGGAGACGATGGTGTCGGGGCAACGTGATGTTGGTCAAACTCGATGCCGGACTCGGGCTGGCGGAAGAAGTCCCAGTCCGGCAGCAGCCCAGGAGCATTATCCCGAGCGGGCGTTCCGCGCGGGCGATCGGGTAGTGTGGCGGCTTACCGTTGTGCGCGAGGATGCGATTGTGGGTGGGCAAAGGCACCGCCTTGGCGCCACGGAATTTCGACCCGTTGTTCGATCCAGAGCGGAGGATCGGTTGGCCCGCAGCGCTGGCCTTATCGGGCATTGCGCTCACCATGATCTCGCTGCGGGCAGCACACGATTTGGCGCGCATGGGTACGCCAGCGAACTGGTGACACTATGAACGCCTTTACGGCGATTGGCTTGTGTGGTCTCGCGGGGCTCCTCTCTGACCCGCGCCTTGCTCCTAGTGAGGCTGCGCCTGATGTCCGCCTCGTCCACTTAGGGCATGCGAAGCGTTGCATAGGGGCGCAGTGGGGCGTTGGGCATGGAGCGAGGCAGCGCCGCAGGGTCACTCTAGCGCTGGTGGTGATCACCCTGCTATTGGTCGCGTCAGTGGCGCATGCACAAGCGCCGACTCCGACCATCGACTATGGTCAACCGCCTGCGGAATGGGGAGGGAGCGGCGTCGGCCACTGGAGCCGATCCACCCGGTACCAAGAGACGGGCCGGATCGGCTACCTTGCGGCTCGGCCAAGCGGTGACAACTCGGTTTTCCAGGAGCCGGAGACGATCGTATCCGATGCCGGACTGGGGGTGGAGTACTCGTCTGACCAGTACCTAGCCGGATTTGGCAATCGCCTCACCTCCGGCATGTCCTGCGAGGCGATGGACGACGGCACGTCGGTGCCCCCCCAAGTGGATGTGTACGACGGGGAGTTCCACGGCTACCCGGCCACAACCGTCACTGCCACCTGCCGCTACCCCAGCTACGCCTGGCGGGGGATTGGCAATAATTTCGATAGCTGGTCAGGCAGCGCCACCTCTTGGAAACGTATCACTTGTTTTGAGACAACGCCGGGTGGTCCCTGCACCATAGTGTGGGAGAGTATCGGGGCCCATATCAGCGCCCCGGCGGCGCTTGGCGAGAATGTCGAGCGCCCGGTCGTGGATACCCTGGCGACGGAGATGGACACTTGGAAGGCGCGGTGGACGATCAGCGTGCCGGTGGGAAGCGCAGGGGGCGTCGATCTGCCGGCCCCTGCCGTCGTTACCAGCCAGCCCGACCCTGGGCCGCGACCGCCCGCCAGGGACGACGATATTTCCTGGGAGATCGTCATCGGAGCGATCGGTGCCGTGGCAGTGGCTGTGGCGGCTGCCGGGCTGGCGTCCCGCGCCAGGCGCAAGCCGCCGACGCAGGATAAGAAAGAGCAGAAAGAGCCGGAGACTGCCGGCTACATCCTGCAGTTGAGCCATAACCGGCTGGCACTGCGTGCCGGCACGCCCGTCCAACTGGAGGTAGCCGTCTGGCGAGTGGACAGCAAGGGCCAGTACACCCTGGCTGCCGATGCCCGGATCAGGCTGATCGCTCCCAGGGGGGTTGCAGTCCTGCCTGCCGAAGGCCGGGGCCGCATGGTCTGCAGCATCGAGCAGCAAAACCCAGACATCGACGGGGATCAGCACTTGACCATAGAGGCCCAGGCCGGTGGGGAAAGCTTTGCCAGTGAGGTGATACTCTCGCTCGAAGCCATCTACCAGGTCGAGTTCTTCTAGGTCCCACAGAGGGGAGGTCCGGTCGGTGCACTATATCTTCTCCCATGACAGAGAGAGCATGGCCTTCCAGCCGCTCATGGTGCGCTCGCGGCTGACGCTGGGGGGCAAGGCCGTAAAGCTCAATCCGGGAACCCTTGTGAAGGTATCGGGTAGCGCCGGATACGAGGGCAAGGTTCTGATCCGAGACGCCGAGCTGACAGATAAGGGGCTGGCCCACCGATTTCTGGTGGAACTGCTGGAGACGTTTACCCTGCAGGAGTACCAGAGCCTCATCCTCGGCCGGAAACCACTTTTCCTCCTGGTGACGCTCTTTCCCGACTTGGCCCTGCCGCTGCCAACGGCAGGTGTGCCCCTACCCGTGGTATCACCCGCTATCACCGGCAACGTCGACGTCGCCATGCCGGAGGCAACCATCGGCAGAATCGAGGCTCTGATCGACCCCGATTCACCTCTCCAGGAGAGCGACCTGCATCTGAAGGCGCGGGTACATCTCCCTCCGTTGATCGCCAACCGTGCGGAGCTGGAGAGGAAATACACCGCAGCCTGCCGCTTTGTTCCTGCATCTGCCGAGCTGACGCTGGCGGGAACAGCCGTCGCCGGCGAGTGGGTCCAGGCTCACTTTGTCCTGGCCCCGGCCGCGACCCCGGGGCCTAGGGAACCGATCACTGTTCCGGTCAGGGTGACGGTCGATATCGACGGCACCCTCCTCGAATGCCAGGTGTTTGTCACTGTGCACGCCGCCCGGCAGCTGGAGTTGGTGCTGAGCCACAGGCAGATCCGGACATCGCTCCACAAGGCCACCTCGCTGTCCGCGAGAGCCATCGAGGTGTTTCGGGACGGCCGCCGTATCCAGGCTGATGACGCCGAGATCACCATAAGCCTTCCCGAGGTTCTCGCCAGGATCGTCGCCGTCACACCCAACATCGGTCAGGGATCCCTGGTGGCCGCGATCACCCAGTCAGCCCGCTCCAGTCTGCCCTCCGGCAAGCTGCTCATCGAGGCTCGGGTGGAAGAGGGCGTCGTGCAGGAGAGCATCCCTCTCAACCTGGTCGCAGGGCGTTACGACCTGACTGTGGAACCGCTCCCGCCGGACAACGCGACCACCGCCTATCCCTGGTGCATCCGCTGGGATGAGCAGCTTCTCGCCTGGCGCTGCGATCCTGCCCGGCTTCTTCTGCACTCAGCCGCGGGCAATGGCCAGACCCCAGAGGCCATCGATAAGCTAGAGATGCTCGACGCCAACGGCTGGCTGGGGATAGAGTCCCTTCAGAACGAGGCCGAAGCGGGATGCCTTGTCCGTTTCCGGGTCAAGCCCGACAAGTACCACGAGCTCACCCCGCCCATCCACGGGGATGCTGTACTCCGGGTCGCGGCTGAGCCGTTGCCGGCGGAGACGATGCGGCCCATGCACTTCCTCAGCACGCGCGTGACCTTTACCGCTCACAGGGCGCAAATGGGACCGTGCGCGACGGCGCAAGCCGAACTGATCGTCGAGCCCCCCACCGTCCACTGGACCCTGGACCAGACCGAGCCCATCCCTCTATCGGGGGCTGCCGGCCGCTGGCATGACATCGTTATCCGTTCCGGCCGTCTGCCCTCCGGCTGGTTGAGGGGTGCCGAGATGCTCTTCGGCTTTTCCGATCCGAACGCGGCCCGCCGGATGGGTCTCCACCTGCGGCTGAAGCCAGAGGTCACCTCGCTGAGGACAGATCCCGGCGAGCCTGCGGTGCTGCGCGGGGTTGTGGAGATCATGAGCTCCATCCCCTGCTTCAAAAAAGTGCCTGTGATCCCGGACCCTGCCGAACCTGACGAGCTCTGTCTGCTCACCGCCACCAGAGGTGACTACCACGGCCAGACGGCCGCCCGAATCCACACGATCGATATCCAACCCCAGCTGCTGGCCCTGTACCTGGGCCCCTTCCCCTGCCAGCAGTACCCGTGGACCGAAGCCCGGCGGCAGATCCAGCTCGTGCGCGCGGACCTCGCGACGCCCACCGACTGGTCGCAACTCCCCCTATCCATCCGCTATCTGGAGGGCTGGCCGGAGCCGCCGGTGCGCTGGCAGCTGACCGCACAGGACCCGCCACTGGCTGACCGCTTTGACCCGACTGTGGGCGTACGCACCCGCTACACGGCACCGCGCCAAGAGTCGGAGCTCGCCGCAAGCAAGCCCCAGGAGCGGAGGTTTG
>SACH01000444.1 GCA_009928645.1 Gammaproteobacteria bacterium
AATGGGGTTCAGGTGGTCGGAGGTTCAAATCCTCTCACCCCGACCAGTTAAAGCAAGTATTTAGGCGGCCTCAGGCCGCCTTTTCTTTTGCAGGTGTGCCGGAAAATGTGACCAGTCGCGCAGCAGGGCGACCAGTTGCGGCAGGGCAGCTTTATGTGAGCGGTATTTTTTATAGCCGCCGAGATCGTGGCTGACTTAGGCGCGATCGGCGTGGTGGCGGATGAGCGGCGGTATATGACGGTGCCGTGGGTGGCGCCGCATCACCTATCAGGCCGATGGCGCCCAGCCGGTGACCCATGGCCCCTATGCGTTCTGATCCCGGGGGTGGGATGCGGGGCTGTTGGCGCTTCGGCCTGGTGCCTGTGCCTCTGGCGCCGGATGAATAACCCGGCTAAGGAACGGCAGGTGCGGCTCTTCTTCTACACCGGAAATGGATTGCGGACCGTTAGCTCCCCCAGCACAAGGCCATCCTGTAAATCCTCGCTGTAAAGCACGGTCGCTCCCGCCTGTTGCGCTGCGGCGCAGATGAGGGCGTCGTAGATCGATAGTTGATAACGTGCGGCTAGGTAGAGTGCCCGTTCATGCGTGGCGAATGACAGGGGCAAGACCTCGCAGTAGGCTCTGACGGTCTCGAGAAGCTCGTGCACCTCGGGCCAAGTCAGGCTCAGCTTACGCCGGCATACCGACACAGCCTCATTGAGCACTTGGACACTGACCAGGCCACCTTGCGCCAGCAGGGCTTCGGCCGTGTTGGCTTTGTCCTCGTCAGCCGATAACAGGTACAAAACCAGATTGGTATCAAAGAACACCGGGCGCATCGCTTAGCGGCCTCGGTCGGCTTCGTTGGCCTCAAGTCGGTCGAAATGAAAATCGGCGGGCAGTCGCCCCCGCAACCGGCGCAGGCGGGTAAGCAGTTCTGCTGGCGGCAACTTGCGCGCGACCTCCAGTCCGCGCGTCCCCACGACGTGCAATTCAATTTCTTCGCCCGCCTTCAGGTCGAGGGCCTGCACGACTGCGGCCGGCAGGCGGACGGCGAGAGAATTTCCCCATTTGGCCACTTGCATCGCGTTTACCTCCGTCAGATATACAATCCTAGCAAAGTATATCCGATCCATGCGGGGCGTTAGGGGGCTGGCGCAAATACTCGGCAATGAAGCGGTTCCAGCCGGTGCGGCCCGCGGCCTTGACTCGCCCTTCCTGGCGCGGGTGCGGGTCCAGGTGCCGGAGGCCGGGGCCCTGTTGCGCTGGCTGCTGGGGCTGGGGGATAACATCGAAGTGGTGGCGCCGGCCGGGCTGCGCCTGGTCATGCGCGAGCAGATGGCGAAGGCGGTGCGGCATTACGAAGAGGCAGGTGGTTTGGGGGTGGCCGCCGGGTAGGCCGGAGCATGAGACTGGCAACGCCCCTCGGTGCGGGGGACCCTTTACCGCCGCGCGGAAAGGGAGCGGGGGTCCGGCTCAGGGGCGGAAGACATCTTCCAGGCAATCCGCATCCAGAATCCGGTCAACCCATTGATTGATGTCCTCCTCGGAGGCCGCGGCAATGCGGGCCAGCACCTCGGGTGGCAGGGGACCAATGCGCCGGGATAAGAGTCGTTGCAGAACCAGCGCCTCGCCTTCCTTTTTGCCTTCTTTCCTGCCTTCCCGCTGGCCTTCCTGCTTGTACTCCTTGGCCTACTGATCAAATTTTTCCGCCAGGGTCATTTTCAGTTCCTCCAAGCCACGAATCTCGGGGATGATGAGGGTGTTCTTGCTGCTAACTGGCGGGGACCTTTTCCAGGGTGGTGTAATCCAGCCCGTGCAGCCAGGCATCGGGGATGAAGCCCAGCACCAGATCCCGCACCACCTCGGGGGTGGAGAAGAGCAGTTTGTAGCCAGCGTCGTCGTCTTGGGGCATGGGGGTGATTGTAAGGGGATTGGGCGGTGGGTGGCGACCGGTACGGTAGTGCTTGCCGCGACAGGCAGTCCTTCCTGATCGATCGGGCGGAGGTCCTGGATATCGCCGTCGCCGATCTCAAGCTGGGAGATTTCGAACCGCTCCAG
>SACH01000445.1 GCA_009928645.1 Gammaproteobacteria bacterium
GACAACAATTTATTGATTACTGTTTAAGAAGATTAGGACATCCTGTTATTCATGTTAATGTTTCTACAGATCAATTAAATGATAGAGTAGATGATGCATTAGAATTTTTCGGATTGTATCATTATGAAGGTATTGAAAAGATCTACATGAAACATCAAATTACACAAAGAGATGTTGATCGACAATGGATTTATTGTCCTGATGTAGTTTCTTTTGTGACTGGTGTTTTTCCTTTTGATGATTCTAATTCATCAATCAACATGTTTGATCTTAGATATCAATTAAGACTTCATGATCTTTATGATTTTACATCTGTTTCTTATGTGTCTTATGAAATTACAATGCAACACATTAGAACACTTAATTTATTATTTTCAGGAACACCACAGTTTCGTTTTAATTCAAATCTTAATAAATTATATCTTGATATTGATTGGGTTAGAGATATTAAACCGGGTGAATATGTAGTTATTGAGTGTTATCGAAAATTAAATCCAGATACTTTAAATCTTACTGGAACTGTAACTTTGAATTCATCTTCAAAAACAGTACTTGGAACAGGAACAATTTTTGATCAAGAAATTTTAGAAGGAGATACCGTTTATTTTGGATCTGAACCAATACAGATTGATAAAATTAAGTCACCTACAGAATTAACTATTATTGATTTTCCATCAATATCTGCTAATAATGTTTCAATGTCTATTGTAGGAATGTCTGATATTTGGAATAATAAATTTATGAAATCTTATGCAACAGCAAAGATTAAATATCAATGGGCACATAATATGTCAAAATATGCTAATATTCAAATGCCCGGTGGTGTCACATTAAATGCACAAATATTAATGGAAGAAGCAAAGGAAGAAATTAAACATCTTGAAGAAGATGCCATGAATTTAACTTTGTATCCAGCAGAATTCTTTATTGGATAAAATGGCAACTAATTCCTTTTTTAATCCATATCCAAGTTACATTACAAATGAGCATAATCTTATTGAAGATTTATTAGTAGAATGTATGCAAATTACTGGTCATGATGTTTATTATTTACCTAGAACAGTAAGATCAGATAATGAAATTGATTTAATTTATGGTGAAGATACATTAAAGGAATATCGTTCTGCATATCCACTTGAAATGTATTTAGAAAATGTGACAGGAATGGACGGAGAAGGAGATTTTATTTCTAAATTTGGTTTAGAAATCCGAGATGAATTATCTTTATTAGTTTCAAGAAAAAGATTTAATAATGAAGTTAAAGAATTAATCAGACCTAGAGAAGGAGATTTAATTTATATTCCATTAATTCAAAATTTTTTTGAAATTACTTTTGTAGAACATGAAAATGATCAAGCAATGTTCTATACATTAGGTCGCGGACGTGCAGGAAATGTTTTTGTTTATGCACTAAAAATGAAACAATTTGTATTTTCTAATGAAATTATTCATACTGGAATAGATGAGGTTGATAATCAAATTAGAGATTCTTATTCAAGATCGAGAATTTATTTAACTTCTGGAACTGGATGTTATGTTTCTAATGAAATTGTTTATCAAGGAACAGATTTAGCAAATTCATCTGTAAAAGCAGTGGTTTATACTGCAAATACACCGGGAAAATATTTAGATGTTATTCAAGTAATTGGTACTTTTGTCTCTGGAACTGTAACAGGAAATACCTCTGGAGCAGTGTGGATTGCTAATACTTATTCGGAAATTCCATCAATGGAATATTCATTTGAAGATTTAGTAGATAATTCAAATCTTAAAACTGAATCAAATGAAATTCTTGATTTTTCTTGTCAAAATCCTTTTGTGAGTAGTTAATATGTTAGGAAATGTCTTTTTTACTCATAGAACCATTAGAAAAGTTGTGGTTGCTTTTGGTTCACTTTTCAATGAAATTCAAGTGGTTCGATTTAATAAATCTGGAACTAAATTTCATACTACAAATGTTCCAATCATATATGCACCAAAGGAAAAGTATTTAACAAGAATTCTTTCAGATCCAGATTTAACTAAATCAATTGCAACA
>SACH01000446.1 GCA_009928645.1 Gammaproteobacteria bacterium
GGCGTTGATCTCCGGGGTGAACAACTGGTTTTTGTCGGCAAGACCATAGCCGGCGGCGACCCCGGGGCGCACTTGCATCAGGCCGATGGCGCCTTCCGAAGACACCTTCTGCGGGTTGTAAAACGAACCTTGCAAGGCGATGGCGTGCGCCAGGGCCGGGTCGACCCCGTACTTCTTGGCCGCCGCCTCGATCAGGCGGTACGCCTGCTGGTACTGCTCGCGCTCGCCACTCACCGTGTCCGCCGGCGCCCCACCCTCCGTGGCGGCACGGTTGGCGCTCTGGCCAGCGGTATCGGCTGCGGTCATCCGCCCCCCGGCGCCGTCACTCTCCGGCAGGACCATGCCGGCATCCCCCCGGTACCAGATCGCTGTTCCGACCGCCAGCACCGCGAGCACCACCAGGAAGGTCCCCAGCAACGACTTGGATTTGATCACGAGGCAGCATCTCCCAGGATGATCGGTACGGCCGACAGTGCGCGCGCCTCACCGATCAGCATTTGCTCTTTGAGGATGCGGATGGATGTGGGCGCATTAAAGCCTACCCGCACCTGTCCGTGGCGGTCAATGCTGAGACATATCACTTCCACTTCCTGGGATATCGGCACCGGCAACTGAGGGGGCACGGGGATCGTGCGGGCGTAGGGTACGTCCATCAGGTCGGAGCAGATCAACGGCACTTCCGCGTGATACGGCGCGATTTTCCAGGCCGGTTTCTGGACGTCTCCCCCTTGCAGAAAATACTCAATCACCACGTGGCCGAGAACGTAAACACGTTCTCCCGGCAGTAACTTTAAGTGCAGCATGATTCGTCCCCTGACGTGTAGTTTACCCCGGTAGATTATCAGCTCTGTCGTCGCAATGCGCGGCATCCGCGTAGCCATTCGTGGGCGGCGCTCAGCGGCCCGCTACGGGCGCGCCGGTGGGGGGCGACCGGAGACCCCTGCGGAGGTGGGCGGCGCGGCGTGCGGCGCCTAGGAGGCCCCTGGGGGGCAGCTGGCGGCGGGGTGACGGGACGGCGTCCTGAGCGCCTTCTCCAGGGGGGCGGGGACGGGCGTGGCCGGCGGTACTGGACCGCGGAGGGGGCGCTCAGCGGCCCGTCACGGGCGCGCCGGTGGGAGGGCGGCCTGACCCTTGCGGCAAGCGGGGGGCGCGGGTGTGGGCCCGCCGGGAGGCCCCTAAGGGGGGCAGAGGGCGACGGCAGGGCAGGTCCTGATCCTGGTGGCCTTCTCCCGGGGCGGGAGACGGGCGCGGCCGGCGGTACTGGACCGCGGAGGGGGGCGCTCAGCGGCCCGTCATGGGCGCGCCGGTGGGAGGGCGGCCTGACCCTTACGGCAAGCGGGGCGCGCGGGTGTGGGTCCGCCTGGAGGCATCTTGGGAGGGGCAGAACGCGGGGGGACCGGGATGCGCGCGGGCGTGGCGGTGACGGGCCCGGGGCCTGGGGGGGTATCAGCCCCCCGCATCCGGAGCGTTTAGCGGGCCGGAGCGGGCCTGCGGGGGGCGCCCGGAGGCCCCGAAGGGGGGCAGAGGGTGGCGGCAGGGCAGGTCGCCGATTTGAGGGCGCGCAACGCGGGGATGAGGGCACGGGCGTATCGGGGCCGGGCAGGGAGGGCGGTGCGATCCAGGCGTGCCGAGCAGGGGGGCGCAGAACATGCGTCACGGGGCAGCCATGGGGCGCGGCGCCGGAGGCCAGGGACGGGACAAGGAAAAGAAGGGAAAAAGAAGGAAAAGGAAAAAGAAGGAGGGGGTGGCCAATGGCGCGCAACAATCTGTTTTTCTTACTGAATTTTTGAGACCCCGCGAGTGAAATCTACAGGTTTGCGCGAGTGAAATCTACAGGGGGCAGGTTTGCCGCGAGTGAAATCTACAGGGGGCGCGAGTGAAATCTACATACCTGGCCGCCCATGCGCGAGTGAAATCTACAGGGGGCGCGAGTGAAATCTACAGGGTTAGCAGGCTGAAATGGCCGGGCTGCCTGTGGATAAGTTACCCCCGCGAGTGAAATCTACAGGGTTGCGCGAGTGAAATCTACAGG
>SACH01000447.1 GCA_009928645.1 Gammaproteobacteria bacterium
ACGTCCAGAGCGACCGGGTCGAATTCTCCCACCACTGGAAGGCCATGCTCGGCTATGGCGAGACGGACCTTGGCAACGACCTCGACACCTGGAAACGGCTCGTCCACCCGGAGGATCTGCCCCAGGCGATGGCCGCGGTGGCGGCCCATTTGGCCGGGGAGACCCCGCGCTATGAAAGCATCCAGCGGTTGCGCTGCCAGGACGGCTCCTGGAAGTGGGTCCTGGATCGCGGGGCCGTCCTGGAGCGCGACGCGGACGGCCAGCCGCGGCGCATGGTCGGCACCCACACCGACCTCACCACCCATAAGGCGGTCGAGGAGGAACTGCGCAAAACCCGCGATGCCCTCGCCAAGGCCCAGCAGCTCACCCACCTGGGCTCGTTCGAGTACGACCTCGCGACCCGGCAGTCCGTCTGGTCCGAAGAGGAGTATCGGCTCTATGGCCTGATGCCGTCGGGACCGCCGCCCAGCGACGACTTCATGCTGGGCCTCGTCCACCCCGACGACCGGCATGAGTTGCTGCAAACCTGGACCGCGGCGCTGCACGGCCCGGCCGTTTTCCGCCATGAGCACCGCATCCTGCACCCCGACGGCACCGTGCGCTGGCTCTACCACCAGGCGTTCCCGGACTACGACGCCAACGGCGAACTGGCGCGCTACCTCGGCACGACCCAGGACATCACCGAGCGCAAGGCGGCCGAGGAACGGCTGCTCGTCAGCCGGGAGCATCTGCGCCTGGCGACGGAGGGCGCCCAACTGGGGGTCTGGTACTGGGACCTGACCACCCAGACGCTGAACTGGTCGGCGCTGTGCCAGGAGCACCTGGCCTTGCCACCCGGGGCGGAGCCGAGCATGGCCCATTTCTATTCCGTTGTGCACCCGAATGACCGGGCCCGGGTCGAAGGCTTGATCAATGCCTCCGTTGCAGCCGGTAGCGAGTATCGCGTCGAGTATCGGATCGTGCATCCCGATGGCCGCGCACGCTGGCTCAGCGCCGCGGGGCGTACCTATCGCGACGCCGCGGGGGCCTCGGTGGGCATGGGCGGCATCACCCACGACATCACCGCCCGCAAGCAGGCCGAGTTGGATCTCCTGGAAAGCGAGCGACGCTACCGCGAACTCAACGCCGACCTGGAGCGGCAAGTGGCGCGGCGCACCGCCGAGCTGGAGGCCAGCAAGGCGGCCGCCGAGGCCGCCGCCCGGGCCAAGAGCGAATTCCTGGCGCACATGAGCCACGAAATCCGCACGCCGATGAACGCCGTGCTGGGCCTGACCCAATTGCTCGGCCGCCAGGCCCTCAGCCCGGAGCAGCACGACATGGTCGCGCGCATCCAGGGCGCGGGCCAGTCCCTGCTGGGGATCATCAACGACATCCTCGACTTCTCTAAGATCGAGGCCGGTCAGTTGCAGCTCGCCCCCCGGCCCTTCCGCCTGGAAACCCTGACGGCCCAGGTGAGCAGCCTGCTCGGCCCCTCGGCCGCTGCCAAGGGGCTTGAGTTGCGCATCGCGCCCTTGGCCGCGGGCGCGCCACTGACGGCGACCAAGCCTCTGACCAAGGCCGAAACCGAAACCGAAACCGGGACCGGGACCGGGACCAAGACCGGAGCCGAGGCTGGGTTTGGGGGCATTACTGATACCGAGGCTGTGCCCGGGGCTCGGGCCAAGGCTGAGACCGACGCTGGGGTTGGGGCCATTACTAAAACCAAGGCTGGGAGCGAGGCTGAGGCCATCGGTCCCCTCTTGGGGGACGCCCTGCGCCTTGAACAGATACTGATCAACCTCACCGGCAACGCCATCAAATTCACCGCCCAAGGGGAGGTGGTACTGCGCATCACCATCCTTGCCCGCACGGCCGCCGAGGTCCGGCTGCGCTTCGAGGTCCGGGACACCGGCATTGGCATCAGCCCCGAGGCCCAGTCAAACCTGTTCACGCCCTTCACCCAGGCCGATGCCGGCATCAGCCGGCGCTTTGGCGGCACCGGCCTGGGCCTGTCGATCGCCAAGCGCCTGGTGGAACTGATGGGCGGGACC
>SACH01000448.1 GCA_009928645.1 Gammaproteobacteria bacterium
GCCCAGATTGTTGTGCAGGAGCGCCGACCGGGGGGCCTGGGCGAGACCGTCCAGATAGTGTCCCTGGGCGCGAGCGTGGTCGCCTTCAATATCGGCCAGGACCCCCAAGCCATTGTGCGCTTCGGCCAGTGTGGGGTCCTGACGGAGGGCGGTGAGCAAATGGGTTTCCGCCGGGCCATAGTCGCGGCGGCGGGTGAGGAGGAGGCCAAGCCCGGTGTGGGCACCGGCATGCTGGGGGGCGGCGGCCAGGGTGCGCCGGTAGGCGACTTCGGCCGCCTGATCCTGGCCACGGCTGGCCTGGATGAGGCCGATCTTGTAGCTGGCCTCGACGTTGGCGTCGTCCAGGCGCAGGGCGCGCAGGTATTCGAACAGCGCCCGGTCGCTATCGCCCTGGGCCAGGGCCGCGTCGCCCTTGGCAAGGGCCTCGCTGGCGGTGCCGGCGGGTTGGGCGATGCGGGCGGAAGCGGGCGGGGTGCCACCCAGCAGGGCGGCCAGGTCGTCCTCCGGTGCGTCACGCGTCGTCTGCTGGGCGCAGCCCGCCAGCAGCAGCCAGAGGGTGCAAGCGGCCAGGCGCAGGGGCGTGGAGATGGCCCGCGGTATCACCGGGCGCTCATGCTCGCGATGAGTTTGATCATGGGCGGGCCCATGACGACCAGCATGACGGCGGGGATCATGAAGAGGGCGATGGGGATGAGCATCTTGACGCCGACCTTGGCCGCCTGCTCCTGGGCGGCCTCCAGGCGTTTGTTGCGCATTTCGTCCGAATAGGCGCGCAGGGTGTCGCTGATGCTGGTGCCAAAGCGCATGGCCTGTTGCAGGGTGGAAACCAGGGAGCGCATCTCCTCCACCCCGGTGCGGGCGGCCAGTTCCTGCAGGGCGGTGCGGCTATCCATGCCCGCGCTCATGTGCAGCATGGTGGTCTTGAGCTCGTCCGCCAGGATGGGGTGCTGGATATCCATTTCCAGGGCCACCCGTTGGATGGCGGCGTTGAGCCCCAGGCCGGCTTCGCTACAGACCACCAGCATGTCCAGGACATCGGGGAGGCCCCGGCGGATGGCCGTCTGGCGTTTGCGCATGCGTTTGACCAGGATATAGTCCGGCAGGATGAGACCGAGCGGCAGGGCGAGGATGATGTAAGGTAGGGCCTTGTTGAGGGGCATCAGCCCCGGAAGCAGGAGTACTGTCACGGTCAGGAGCGGCAGGAGGATGCCGCTGAGGATCTTGAGGCCGAAAAACAGGCGGATGTCCTCCGGGCGGCGGTAACCGGCTTGAGACAGTTTGTCGATCGTGCGATCGCGTTTCTCACGGTTGACGGGGGTCAACCCCCTACCCATACGCTCCAGCAACCGCTGTCCCCGTGCCTCGCTGGTGAGGCCTTGGGTGGAGGTATCCGACCAGCCGGGGCCGGCGGCAAGGGCGTCGATCCGTCCCTTGACGGGATCGAAGCGCCGCTGGATGTGGTAACCGATCCACAGGCTAAAAATAAAGGCAACCAGGCCCAAGCCCCCCAGAAAGGCCCATTGGAGGAAGTCGGGGTCCCCTAGTCGGGTGTTGAGCCAGAAGTTGAGTTGATTGATCCACTCCATCCAGGAGACCTCATACGTCCAGTTGGATCATGCGCCAGATGATCACCCCGCCGGTCGCCTGCATGGCCAGGGCCGCGTAGAACAGCAGGACGCCGACCGGGTGGTCGATCAGGGTGGCCATGTAACCGGGGGAGAGGAATTCCAGCACGACCGCCAGGATGAAGGGGATCATGCCCACGATCCAGGCCGAGGTGCGGTTGGAGGCGGTCAGGGAGCGCAGGTGCCGCTGGAAGCGAAAGCGCTCGCGCATCAGCCGTTCCAGGCTGTCCACGGATACCGCCAGATTGCCGCCGGTCTCGCGCTGGATCATGATGGCGACGGCTAGGGCCATGACGGCGACGCTGGGGATACGCTCCAGCATGGCCATGAAGGCGGAGCGCAGGTCGCCGCCGTAATTGAGCTCGTTGAAGACGATGCCGAATTCCGTGCCGACGGCCCCCGGC
>SACH01000449.1 GCA_009928645.1 Gammaproteobacteria bacterium
GCCACGTAACCACTCCCAGAGCCACCTAGGCATGAGGACCTCCCCATATCATCACATTGCCAATCATGACCGGCCTCCCCGCACGGATGATGACTTGCCTTCCGATGGGCATGTTCAACGCCGTGGCCGCCGGTATCACCGGAAACGCCATCTCCTTCAGACTGGCGGAGGGCGGGCTGTCATCCCCCGTCGGGTCCTGGATCGTAAAACTCACGTCTTTCATACTGACCGTGCCGGCCCGTGACTCGATGTAGCGGGCAAGCTCCACCGACCGGCAACCGAGCACCTGCAACAGCTCGGCCTGCCACCGCATCGCCGCCGCGTCGTCCTCGCCGTACACCGCCTTGAGCTGCGAGAGGTCCTGCACGAAAATCCACACCCGCAGTCCTTTCTCGCGCAGTTGCGCGATGGCGTCCCGGATACCGGTCAGGCGTCCGAGGTTCGGGAACTCGTCGAGCAGGAACAGGCATTCCCCGTTCTGCCTCACCCGCATGATCGCGTGGATCGCGTGCGCGGTGATGAGCCCCATCCATTTGCCGTGCGAGCTGACCAGCTCCGGCGGCAGCACCAGATAGACCGTCAGCTTGCCGGTGATCAGCTTGCCGAGATCGATATCCGAGTGCTTGCACGCCTGTCCGCAAGGTTCGTCGGGGGCGAAGATCGACAGGGCCTGACGCGCTTCCTTGCGAAAATACCCGAAGCTCTTCGGCTGCGTTTCAAGCGTATCGGCCACATCGTTCGCATATTGCCGGCAGGCCCCTGTCTCCTTTTGCATCTTCTGGATGACGCCATCCAGAAACTCCGCCTCGCTGCGCCAGAGCACATCATGCAGGCCCGGCAGATCGCAGTTCTCCGGCTCGAACTTCGCCAGATAGAGCAGGCCGGTGATGATGAGATCGCGCGCCCCCGCCCGCCAGAAGGGGTCTTTGTCGCCCGGACGGTCGGGCAGCAGCAGGTGAGCCAGCCGCTCCGCCTCGCTGCGAAAACCCTGTCCGCCGGCCACAGACTGCACGAGCCCTGCAAGCGGGTTGACGGAGGCCGACGGGACCCCGGTGATCCCGAAGGGATCGAGCACGGCGATGTCCTGCCCGTGTTTGCCCGCCCGGTGCGCTGCCGACCACTGCACGAGCTGGCCCTTCGGGTCCGTCACCAGCATCGAGCCGGGGTACTCCAGCAGATTCCACACGGCGACGCCGCGGCTTTTTCCCGTGCCGGGGGGACCGACCGTCAGCAGCGATCCTTCCCCCGAGAAGAACACCGGATCATTGTCCTGGCTGTCGGTGCCGAGAAACAGGCGTGGTTTTCTATTCATCGGCTATCGGCCATCCATCCGGGTCTTTTTTGGGCTTCGCGGGGAGTTTGTTCGTGGTGTAGCGGTCCGTGACGCCTTCGGCGGCGGCGCGAAAAGCTTGCGTTGCCTTCCACAGCCGGTGCGCGCGGATCACGTCGAGCAATCCCCAGGCGGCGGCGAGCACGAACCCCCAGAACACGGCGCCCGCGCCGGGCAAGCCAATCGACTTCATCCACCAGAACAGGCCGCAGCCCGCACAGAGTCCGACAAATTGCGTCAGCGCCACTTTCGGATTCCGCTCAACAACGATTTGTTTCTGCATCTCTTCGAGCCTCCTGATCTGACGAGGAACCCCCCTGCCCCGCCGACCGGGGCGGGACAGGCGTGGAAAGGGCGCACGGCCCTGTGTCGGTGGCGAGGACCGCCCGGTCTTCTCCTCCGACGATGCCGATGATACCGGGAGATTTGCCGAACGCAACAAAAAAATGCAGCAAATTCAGCAAGTTAAGAGGACAAGATTGTCCTGTTTGGGCCGTTCTCTTCCACTCAGGCGTCCCGTGTCCGGGCCGGGACAAAACGGTCCCGGCGGGACAAAATGGTCCTGTTCGTGAGACCATCGGAACTCTCATCCCCTGGGTCCAGAGCGTTTGTTTATGGAAGAGATCGCGCGAAGAGCGGCCTTGAAACTGGCCGATCAGGTCGGGCCTAAAAAGGCCGCCGAGCTGCTGCGTGTGC
>SACH01000450.1 GCA_009928645.1 Gammaproteobacteria bacterium
GGACGCCCCCGGCTGGCGGCCGCTGAATGTGCCGGCGATGACCCTGCTGACGCTGCGCCACGACGGCGAGTGGGCGGTGGACCTGCGGCCCCTCGACTTTGTGGCCCAGGAGCGGCCGGGGACCTTGCCGCTGGGGGTGGCGGCATGAAATTAGCGAATAAACCTAATAAACCGAATAATAAACCTAATAAACCGATCCCCCTGCGCCTGTTCGTGTACGGCACCCTCAAGCGCGGCTTTCACAATCACCGCTTGGTGGCCCAGGCCAGCGCCATCCAGCCGGCCTGGACCTGGGGGCGGTTGTGGCATCTGCAGGCGGGGTTCCCGGCCCTGGAGGTGCCCGACCGGCTGATCCTGGCCCACGGCAGCGACCAGCCGCGACGCGATGCGCTGGCGCAGGCCACGACCACGCTGTTCCCGGTCGGCAAGCCGGTAGGTGACTGGGACTGGGTCAGTGGGGAGCTGGTGACCCTGGCCGATCCGGACGTCGACCTGCCGCCTATCGACCGCCTGGAGGGCTTTCGGCCTGATGATGCCCGCTACCCCAGCTTCTACGACCGGGTGCTGGTGCCCGTCTGGACGGCGACCGCAGGCGGGGTGGCGTGGACTTATGACGGTGCTAAGCTACGGTCTGGGGGGATTAGATGTGGATTTTGGCCGGTTAACCCGAGGTTTTCATAAGAAAGTCAATGAAAAGCGCCTTTGAACGTGGGTTTGATTACTACGATAAGTATCGGGAAAAAGGCCAGATGGTCGTGGATGTGCAGGCCATCGAGCGCGGCATTATCCAGGGAGAGGTTTCTGTGGCCCTGGGTGAGCTGATGACCGATTACTCCGCCCTGGCTTTCGACGGAAAGACCAGCGCCATGTTTCAACGGGCCATCGCCGGGTGGCTGCTCAAAGCCGGGCGCGACCCGTATCGCATCTCGCACCGCACTGGCAAAATCGAGCCCACGGGCTTCCCCCCCGACCCCCCCAGTGAACCATAGTTCAAATGTGGGCGCAGAATGCTGCTAGGCGGCCCGTAGCCTGGTTGGGTGCGCTGCTCCCAGTGCTGTCCTGCCCAGCCCTGGCCGAGGAATGGGTCGGGAGCGGAGACCAGTGGGGCGGAGGCTTTTCCCCGGACGGCCAGGGAGGTTGGCGTGGCTGGGGCAACCGCTACGGCCAGGATTGGCGTTCGGACGGCCAGGGCGGGTTGGTGGGCGCGGGGGACAACTGGGGGCAGCGATCACGCCCGACGGTCGTGGCGGCCTGTACGGGGCGGGTGACCCCTGGGGGAAGGATTGGCAGGCCGGCCCGGACGGCTGGCTGACCGGGGTGGGGAAAAACCATGGTCGGGCCTGGCGCCCGGCCATCCGGGGCGGCTACGACGGCCAGGGACCCGACTATGGTGCCGCCTGGCGCCGACCCTGAAAACACAGTCAGTAACCCGAGGAGAGCGTCTATGTGGATTTTCCTGCCCGATGCCATGCTGAGCATCGTCGACAAGGGCGGAGATGGCACAACCCTGCTGGTCCGTGCCCGGCGCCAGGAGGACATCAGCCGCGTCTTTCCCGAGGCCCAGGTCCAGGGGGGTGGCGGGACCGATTACCTTTACCGTGCCCGCATTGACCGCGAGCAGGTCGCGCTACGGCTGGCCGAGGCGGTGCGCGGCATCGACTACGGCAATTTCAAGGGTGCCGTGGCGGAGGATGACCGTCACGATGCCTATCTGCGGGTGTGGTCGGCAATGCATGCCTTCCAGGAGGGGGAGCGGAGGCGGATTTGAGATCCGGAATGGCTGCCCCCTCTGACAAGGAATCCTGGCGGGTGCAGAGGGAAAAATGAGGGCATCAAGGCCAAAGGTAGGGGTATATTTTGGGGTATATTATTTTGAATCCGTTTTTTTATATTTGTTTATCAGCTACTTGGTTGAGCAGTTCGTTAGACGCCGCCTCCACCAACTTTTAGGGCTCGGACAATCTCCGGGCCCTTTTCTTTAGGTGCTTCCCCCGGCTGGTGAGGGGATATGCTGCGGGTGCCACC
>SACH01000451.1 GCA_009928645.1 Gammaproteobacteria bacterium
GCGAGGCGCTCTTCGTCCTCGACGATGAGAATGGTGACGGGACCAGCGGTGGGCGTGGTGCTGGGGGCGCTGTTACTGACGTTGCTGGTATCGGTCTTCGGTGTTGGGTAGGCGGCGGAGCCGGTTGCGGTCATGGCGCGTTACCTTCGAGGGGCAGGCGGAGGCGGATCCAGAGGCCGCCCAGGGGGGAGGGGTGAGCGGCGATGTCCCCGCCATGGGCGGCAGCGATGTTACGGGCGATGGCCAGGCCGAGCCCGGCGCCCCCGCTGTGGCGGGCGCGGGAGGCATCGACACGGTAGAGCCGCTCGAAGAGATGCGGCAGGGCCTCCGCCGGCACCCCGGGGGCACTGTCCTGGAAGTCGATGACCAGCCAGTCATGACCAGGAGCACCTGCCAGGGTTAGGCGGGGGGCGGGGATAACCTGCCCACTCACCATCCCTTCTTGCTCCCTCCCCCCTGGTGGGGGATGGTTGGGGAGAGGGGGATCAGCGGCGGCAACCGACCCCGCCCCTTCTGATGCCAGACTCACGACAATCCGCAATTCTCCGCCGGCATCCGTGTATTGCAGGCTGTTGCGTAGCAGGTTGCGAAACAGTTGGGACAGCCGCTGGCCATCGCCATGCAGGCGAAGATCAGGGCCGGAATGTTGGCTGACGTGGTGGTCGGGGCTGTTCCCGTGCTCGCCAGGGGGCGCCGGTCTGGCATCCTGATCAGCGGGATGCCCCCGCCAGGGGAGGAACCCTCCCGACTGCGGTGACCGGTCATCCAGACACAGGCCAATGCCCGCGGCGGCGAAGCGGGGCTGGAAGGTCTCCAGGTCCGCCTCCAGGACCTCCAGGGGATTCAGATTCGTCTTGCGGTAGCTGAGGGCGCCGAGGTCCGTCATGGACAGCTCATGCAGGTCCTCCACCAGACGCCCCAGGCGCAGGGTGTCGGCATGGAGGGCGGCGAGGGTGCGGGCATCGAGGGGCCGGACGCCGTCCTGGGCGGCCTCGATTTCGGCCTGGAGCAGGGCCAGGGGGGTGCGCAACTCGTGGGCGATGTCGGCCACCCAGCGGCGCCGGGCCTGTTCGTTGTCCTCCAGGGCCTGGGCGAGGGCGTTGAGGTCGCGCCCTAGGCGACCTAGTTCGTCGTCACCCTGGCTGGCAGCGCGGGCGGCATAGTCGCCGGAGGCCAGGCGGCGGGCGGTGTCCTGGAAGGCGCGCACCGGCCGGGTAAGGCGGTGGGCGAGGGGGAAGGCGAAGAGGGCGGAGAGCAGGACCATGGCTAGGGCGATGAGCAACAGGGCCTGGCCCTGGCTTTCCTTGAACTGCAGCTCGCTGGATTCGGGCAGATAGGGGCCGGGGATCAAGGCTAGTTCGCCGATGCGCTCTCCGTCCAGGCGCAGGGGGTAGCGCGGGGCGCCGGGCAGCAGCTCGGGTTGGGCCTGGATGGGCTTGCCCTCGGCGTCGAGCAGCATGAGGCGGAAGGAGAAGAACAGGGGCCGACCGCCGGGGCGGCGGGCCTCTTGCACCAGGCTGGTGGGGGGCCAGATACCGGGTTCCCCGTCGCGGAACCGCATCAAGTGGTCGCGAAAACGCGCGGGACCACCGGGGCCAACCTCCGGGGCCGCGCCCCGGGAGCCGTCGGGGCCGTGACGGGGACCGCCCATCATCCGGCCCCAGCCCCAACCCATACCGCCCATGCCGCTCATGCCATCCATACGTTCCGGACCGCTGGCCCCATCAGCGCTGGGACGGCCCATCAGGGCGTCCATCATGCCCCGGGTCTGGGGGCTTTGTCCGGGATAGGGGGTCGGCCGGGCGTAGTCGGTGAGGATGCCGATCCATACGCCCTTGTCCGCGGCAATCTGCTGCCAGCCGCCATCGGCTTTATAACGCTCCACCAGGCGCTCGGCGATCTGTTCCAGCCGTTCTTGCTGGCGGGTCTCGGCAAATTCCACCAGGCCGTTGTTGAAGGACCAACTCATGAAGGCGTGCATCCCCGCCACCGCCAGGGAGCCGGCGGTGAGCAGGGTGAGGAAG
>SACH01000452.1 GCA_009928645.1 Gammaproteobacteria bacterium
GGCCTTACCGGTCACGCTGCGCCAGAGCCATGCCCCCGGGGAGCGGCTGTTTCTCGACTACAGCGGGCAGACGGTGGCGGTCGTTGATGTGGACACGGGGGAGGAGCGGGCGGCCCAGATCTTTGTCGCCGTGCTGGGGGCCTCCAACTACACCTACGTCGAGGCCACCTGGACCCAGGGCCTGGCGGACTGGCTGGGCGCGCACGTGCGCTGTTTCGAATTCCTCGGCGGGGTCCCCGCCCTCCTGGTGCCCGACAACCTCAAGAGCGGGGTGAGCCAGCCCTCGTTTTACGAACCGGACATCAATCCCAGCTACCAGGAACTGGCCGCCCACTATGGCACGGCGGTGCTGCCGGCGCGGGTGCGCAAACCCCGGGACAAGGCTAAGGTCGAGGCCGGGGTGCTGCTGGCCCAACGCTGGATCCTGGCCCGCCTGCGCCACCAGCGCTTCTTCAGCCTGGCGGAACTCAATGGCGCCATCCGTCCCCTCCTGGATGCGCTCAATGCCCGGCCCTTCAAGCAGCTGCCCGGTTCACGGCACAGCGTCTTCACCGAACGGGACCGCCCCGCCCTCCACCCTCTGCCGGCGACGCGCTATGAGTTCGCCGCGTGGAAGGTGGCCACCGTCGGCATCGACTACCACGTCGACGTGGCCGGGCACTACTACTCGGTCCCCTACCGCTACGCCCGGCAGAAGGTGGACGTGCGGTTCACCGCCACCACCGTGGAGATCTTCCAGGACCGCGAGCGCCTCGCCAGCCATCCCCGGAGCCTGGTGAAAGGTCGGCATACGACGCTCGCGGCCCACCTGGCGCCGGCCCACCAGCAGGTCGCGGGCTGGAGCGCCGAGCGCTTCCTGGCCTGGGCGGCCCAGATCGGCCCGCACACCGCGCACGCCATCGCGCAGGTACTCCACACGCGCGCCCATCCCCAACAGGGCTACCGCACCGCGCTGGGCATCCTGCGTCTGGCCAAGGCGTATGGGGCGGAGCGCCTGGAGGCCGCCTGCCAGCGAGCCAGCCAGCTCCAAGCCATCAGCTACCGTAGCATCGCCTCGCTGTTGAAACACGGCCTGGAGCGTCCCCCCCAGGCCCCCGCCCCGGCCAACCTCCCCCCGGACCACGCCAATGTGCGCGGCGCCACCTACTACCACTGACAGGCTCCCCCATGCTCAATCATCCAACCTATGAGCGTCTGACCCAACTGCGTCTGACCGGCATGGCCAAGGCACTGGCGGAGCAGGCCCAGACCCCGGAACTCCACGCCCTGAGCTTCGAGGAACGTCTGGGATTGCTGGTCGATCGCGAGGCGACCGAGCGGCACAACCGCCAGACCGCCAGCCGGCTGCGCCGCGCGCGGCTCAAACAGAGCGCCGTGGCCGAGGACATCGATTACCGGCACCCCCGTGGTCTCGACCGCGCCCTGTTCCGGCGGCTGCTCACCGGCGACTGGGTGCGGGCACACCAGAATGTCCTGCTCACCGGGCCCACCGGCGTGGGCAAGACCTACCTGGCCTGCGCCCTGGCCAATGCCGCCTGCCGCCACGGCTACACCGCCCTCTACCAGCGCCTGCCGCGGCTCCTGGAGGAGCTGCGCCTCGCCCACGCCGACGGTCGCTACCTCACGCTCATGGCCACCCTGGCCCGCGTCGAGGTCTTGGTCCTGGACGACTGGGGGTTGGCGGTCCTCGACGATGCGCGCCGGCGCGATCTCCTGGAACTGCTCGACGAGCGCTACCAGACCCGCGCCACGGTGGTCACCAGCCAGCTGCCGGTGGCCCACTGGCATGACGCCCTCGGCGATCCGACGCTGGCGGACGCCATCCTCGATCGCTTGGTCCACCACGCCCATCCCCTCACCCTGAGCGGGGAGTCCCTGCGCAAGGTCACGGGCCCGCCGGCGCTGGCGCAGGACGCTCAGGACCGTGCCCCCGCGCCTCTCCCAACCGGCTTGACCGCGGCGTCGTGAAGCACCGGCCGGGTGCGTGGCGGCGGACTCCGTGGGGATAACGCGTGCATGCCGCC
>SACH01000453.1 GCA_009928645.1 Gammaproteobacteria bacterium
CGCCGTTGGCGTCCAGCAGGAATTCCCCGACCGGCGCCCGCCCAAGGATTACCGCTATGACTCCTCCCTCGCCCCGGAGCTGTGCTGGGACGAGAATGCCGCGCGGGACCAGGACGGGGTGCCGGCCCATTACTACCCCGACTTCATCGCCGTGCTGACGACGGGCCTGACCTTGCTGATCGAGATCAAGGGGCGCTATGCCGATGACGCCGACCTCAAGGCCAAGGCCGCCCAACGCTGGGTGGCGGCGGTCAACCGCTGCGGCGAATACGGCACCTGGCGCTACCTGGTGATCACGGACCCGCCGAAGCTGATGCTGGAGCTGGATCAGTTGACGGGCAGCACACGCCAGAGGCCAAGGAGTTGGTACTGGGCTGAATGGGCTCACTGGTACTGGGCTGATTAAACCTGCTGGAGAAGTACCCGGAAAGCCAAACCACCCCGCCGGCTGTTGCCCGCAGGGCTAAAAGAGGGGGATACTGGCACATCCGGATCGCCTCCTGGATCTTCCTGAATCTTGCAGGACATTGATAGGAAAAGGGGCTCAACGGTTATTTCAGTAGTGTCACACTATGAGCCAATTAATATTGAATATCCCCGACGAGTCGCTGTTGTCGCTCAAGCTTTCTAATGAAGAAGCGGCCGCGGAGATCAGGCTGGCTGCCGCAGTCAAGCTCTTTGAACTGGAAAGGCTTTCCTCAGGGGCAGCAGCTCGTCTGGCCGGCATACCGCGGACGCTGTTTCTGACCAAACTGGTGGATTATGGCGTCGATACCTTCCGCCTAACGGCCGACGAGTTGGAGCGGCAAACGTCCCTTGTCTGAGATCATCTGCAACACCTCGCCGCTGCAATACTTGCACCAGATTGGGCACCTGGAGCTATTGCCGCGCCTGGTGGCCAGGGTCGTTGTGCCGACCGCCGTAGCGGACGAGTTGGCCGAGGGCAGGCGCCGTGGGCTCGATCTCCCAACCCCCGACAACCTGCCCTGGGTCGATCTGCGCGACCCGGTGGGCAAGAAACTGACCCGCCTGGTTCCTGATCTGGGCCCCGGCGAGACCAGTGTTCTGCTGTTGGCCCTGGAGTCAACCGATGCCGTCGTCATCCTGGACGATGCCCTTGCGCGCCGCTATGCGGAGGTTATGGGGATCAGGTTGACCGGCACGCTCGGCGTCTTATTGGACGCCAAACGCCGGGGGCTAGTGGCAGCAGTCAAGCCATTGATCGACGACCTTCAGCAACTCGGCTTTCGTTTGAGTGATCGAACCCGAAGGGCCACCCTGCGCCTGGCCGCTGAGATCTGAAGGCCAATTTCGCTCCATCCCGCCAGGCGCGTGCAATCTTCGCGAAATCCGGCTCCAGATCTGGAATGAAGCGAGTTATTTGCTGGCGGGGGTTTCAAACATCCGATAGATCAGGCCGGCGATGACCGCGCCGGCAAGGGGCGCGACCCAGAAGAGCCACAACTGGGCCAGTGCCAACCCCTGGCCATTGAGGGCCAGGACGAGGGCGGGGCCGGTGCTGCGGGCCGGGTTGACGGAGGTGTTGGTCACGGGGATCGAGATCAGATGGATCAGCACCAGCGCGAGGCCGATGGCCAGTCCCGCGTGGCTGCCAATCCCGCGCTTGTCGGTGGCGCCTAGAATGATGAACAAAAACATGGCCGTCATGACCACCTCGGTGATCAGTCCGGTCATCATGCCGTACTTGCCGGGGGAGAGTTCCCCGAAGCCGTTGACCGCCAGGCTGCTGGCCGTCAGGGTGAAGGCCGGATTACCCTGCAAAATCAGGAGCAGGAGCAGGGCGGCGAGGATGGCACCGACGGTTTGCAGGATGATGTAGAGCGGTGCCTCGCTGGCTGGAAAGCGGCCACCCGCCACCAGCCCTACGGTCACCGCCGGATTGAGATGGCACCCGGAGATATGGCCGATGGCATAGGCCATGGTCACCACCGTCAGGCCAAAGGCGAAGGCGACGCCCAGCAGGCCGATACCGATATCATTGCCGCCGGCCATGAACACCGC
>SACH01000454.1 GCA_009928645.1 Gammaproteobacteria bacterium
GCGCAGAAAGATGAGTTGATCACCCGCCGTTTCCAAGCGGGCAATGCGATCCGTGCGGTCTTGGTACCAATAGCCCGTCGCGATCAGTTTGCCAAAGTCGCTCAGGCCGTAGGGGAATTTCATCAGGATCTCGGAGGTGCGTCTGCCGATGTGACTGCCACCATGATCAAGGATGGGACTGCCATGATCACGCCCGCGATGAGTCTAGCATGGTCACGGAGTCAGGCCTGTCGTGCGCGATCCGGGCGCCGGATCACCGATCGGGCACCTCCGGGATGAAGGGCTGACCGGTCAGTCGACGGCCAGTCCTTTGCCACCCACGTGCAGAGCTACACGGGTCAGAGCAAGGACCGGATACCCATGGATGTGCTGCTGATCGGGACCCAGGAGGGCGTTGATCGGCGGCTGGAGTCCGCGTCCTTTTTGCGCGAACATGGCTCGTACCGCTGTGGTTGGCTTGGCTCTGGTGGATTCGATGGAGGCATTGAAACTCAACACCGTCGCCGATCTGCTCCTGTCGCCAGAGGAGGGGGTGGAACTGATCGGCGGCGAGATCGTGCGCCGACCAATGGCGCGTTTCCCCCACGCCGCTGCGCAGGGCAACCTGCGCGGAGAATTGCACCCCTTTATTCGTGGCGCTGGACCCGGCGGCGGCTGGTGGATCCTGACCGAGGTCAGCGTCGCTTACGATGCGCACGAATGTCCATCCCATGACCTGGCCGGCTGGCGGCGCGCGCGGCTACCGCGACCGCCCGATGGCGTCATCGAGGTCGTCCCGGACTGGGTGTGCGAGATCGTCTCGCCCGGCCACGAGCGCAAGGACACGGTGCAACTGCCTTTACTGTTGAAGCGCTACCGGGTACCGCACTACTGGCTGATTTGGCCCGAGGATCGCACCCTGGTGGCCTATGTGCTCGAAGGCGGCGAGTGGCGCGTGATCGCGACCCTTAAGGGCCAGGGGCGCATGAGCATCCCCCCTTTCGAGGCCGTGGAAATGGACCTTGGCAATCTGTTTGGTTAGGTAACCGCGGTGTAGAGGTTCGCTCTTCGTGTAGCGCCTTCTGCTGATCGACCCGGAAACACGATCCCAAAGGTTAACCCTGGCGCGCGCATTTATGGAGCCTGGCCAATGAAGACGATTGATTTTAACGACTTGAAATCCGATCTGTTGCGCGATTCCCAAGTTCGGGCTGCATATGACGCCTTGGAGGCGGGCTTCGCCATCGCCAGCGAGTTGATCGCAGCCCGTGCCTGTGCTGGGCTGAACCAGGCTGAGGTCGCCGCCCGCATGGGGACGAGGCGATTGACCATCGCCCGCTTAGAGAGTGGCAACACCCTGCCTAGCCTAAGGACCCTGAGCCGCTATGCCGCTGCCATTGGTGCTCGGGTGGAGGTGCGATTGATCTAGCAGCCCGGTGCCTGACCAGCAAGGCACTCGTTTCACCGACTCGGCCCCGCGCCGGGTTTTTGGGGTCTGGATACCCGCGCCTGCTTGAGGCTAGCATCCAGTATCGGCGAACGACGGGGCAGCGGGTCACGGTGGCGGGGTACGCCATGGGGGGGCTGGAAGCAGCCAAGGGGTGCGATAAGTTCCCCAGAGGTTCCCCATCAACCAATCACTAACCCTGAAACAGTCCCTTGTAATGCCCTTTTCCTTTTTAAATCAATGGTGCCCGGGGCGGGACTCGAACCCGCATGGATCACTCCGAAGGATTTTAAGTCCTTTGCGTCTACCGATTTCGCCACCCGGGCGGGTGAAGGGGGGGGATTCAATCCGGGTCGGAAGGGCCCGCGGGTTGCAGGAGGGGGTGAACCGGGCGCCGAGGCAAGGAAGGGGATGGAGGCTGAGCCCGGAATCGAACCGAGGTACACGGCTTTGCAGGCCGCTGCATGACCACTCTGCCACTCAGCCTAAGGCGAGGAAGTATATAACCGGCGGGCGGCTGCTGTCATCCCGTCGCGAGGGATTCGTCGCGACGGGATTTGTATCGGGGGGATTTGTATCGCGGGGGATTTGAGGTC
>SACH01000020.1 GCA_009928645.1 Gammaproteobacteria bacterium
GTGGCCAGGTCATAGACCATCTGGTTGAAGGTGCATGTCAGGCGGGCCAGTTCGTCGCTCCCCGCGCACGGCAATTCCACCCATTTGCCCTGGCCAAAGCGTATGACTCCTTCTTCGAGCCGCTTGAGGCCGCGCACCAACCAGGTGCCCAGCAGGATGGAGAAGAGGGTCGAAAGCAGGAGTTCCCCGCCAGCGATCAGGTACAGCTTGTATTCCGCGGACCGGATCAGGTTCTGGATGCGTGCTGCCGAGAGGGTCACCTGCACGTAGCCGAAGATCTGCCCCGACTGCTCGACGGGCATCTGGGCCTGAATCAGTGTCCCATTGTCCAGCGGCGGCGCTGGTAGCGGTGCGGCCTGCTCATGGGCGTCCGCCAGGCGCGCCGAATCGATCAGGACGCCTCCCAGGGGGTCGCGGATCAGGACGCGATGGACTTCCTCGAAATGACTTACCCCTTGCCATTCCAGGTCGAACTGGATCTCCCGTCCATGGCCAGGGCTGACGGCTTCCCGGGCCAGGGCCTCCAGGGTCGCCAGATCTTGGGCGATGAGGGCGTTCTTGATGGCGATGCCCAGCAAATGGGCCGTGGCATGCGCGCGGCCCTGCAGTTGGTCTTCGTTGGTGGTCCGCAGATAGTCGAGACTCAGCCACAAGAGCAGGGAGAGAAAGACGATCTCGATGAGGGCGATACCGAGGATGGTCTTGAGGCGGATACTCACGGCGGCCTGTGTCCAGGGTTCATCAAGGGGCGGGCATCTGGGACAGGCGCCGCAGCCGGTCGACGTCCAGGGCGCGAATGTCGTCCCAATCGCCGTCCTTGGCCAGCGTCAGGGGACCCAAGGCCGCGTCCTTGAGCAACTCCGGGGCCGCGTCGGCCAGGGCGAGGAAGGCCTGACCCACGGCCTGGGCGTCACGCTCCGGGACCTGGGGGCTGACGGCAATGGCATGGGGGGTAAAGCCCGGGCTTTCCCACAGGAGCCGCAGTTGCTCCCGGACCTCCGGGTTCACCGCCTCCAGGGTGCGGCCGATACCACCGCCGGCGGCGAAGTGGCCCCCGGCCACATTGAGGTACACGGAGTCATGGGAGGCGACGAAGCGGGTCTGGAAGGGGATGCCGCGTCGTTCGAGTTCGGCCCGGGTGAGGATGCTGGCGGCGAAGGCGCCGGGGGCGGGAAAGACCAGATCCTGGTTCGCCAGGTCTTCCAGGGCGACGAAGGGGGCGTCCTTGGCCACGACCATGATGCCCTTGATGCGCTGGTCGCGGTCCCGGGCCAGGGCCCGGTAGCCCGGGGCGGCGTTGAAGACCACGAAGTGGAAGGGGTTCATGTAGGCAAAGTCGTAACGCCCAGCCGCCAAGCCCTCCTCGAAGGTGGGTATATCCTTGGCGGTGGCGAATTTCAGGGGCACCCCGCTCAGGGTCTCCAGGCGTTGCAGGAGCGGCACCCACATCGCGGCCAGCCGGGTGGCCGCCTGCTGGGGCACGACGCCGAAGCTGTAGGTCCGCTCCGGGTTGGTTCCCAACGCCGGCGGCGGATCACTGGGTTGCTCCAGGGTCAAGACCGTGACGGCTGACCCCGATGAGGAATCGTCATCCGCGGCCCAGAGGGCCAAACTGATCAGCAGTAGGCAAAGCCCAAGGAGAAGGCGTAAGCAGATATCCGTAACACCTGATCGCATAAACGTAACTCCGTCAGCAAGGATGTAAAGTCGAGTATCCCAAGCCCTGAGCAGGTTAACTTAAAGATTCAATAGAGTGCTGGTCCAACGCCAGAGGCCAGGGCGGGTGACGCCGATCACCGGGGCTCGCCGTAGCCAGGACGGCCCTCGCGGACCGTCGGGAGGAGGGGCGGTTGGCTAAGGGGCCATCACCAGGCACAAGGGAGATTTTAGTGGATAGACCTCCCCCCGAGGGGGGGTAACAAGACAACAGTTGGGGTGCGGAGGGACAATGATTAGCGAAGAGGCTGTCGTTGCCGTTGATGTTTTCACATGATTATTCGGACTAATTGGCCAATCAAAGATGAGGGGTGACCGGTTGGCTGCTGATGGCGCACTATAGGGCAATGGAGACCCTTGAACCCCTGCCGCCCTTGGCGGAACCCCGCAGCGCGAGCCCCGACCAGCCAATCCCCTCAGGGGCCTATTCCTGGCGGTTCCCCGGGTGGTGGTTGTGGTGGCTGCTGTGCGGGTTCGTCATCACCCCGGCCCTAGCAGGGAACTTCCAGGGCCAGGTGGTAAAGGTCATCGACGGCGACACCATCGAGGTGCGTGGCCCCGCCAGGCGGACCCAGCGGGTCAGGCTCCAAGGGATCGATGCCCCCGAGACCAGCCAGGCCTTTGGCCCCCAGGCCCGGGAACGGCTGACGGAACTCGTAGGGGGCAAGGTCGTGACCGTGGTGTCCGACAAACGGGACCGCCATGGCCGCACGCTGGGCAAGGTCAGCCTGGCGGGGGAAGATGTAGGCCTGACCCTGGTACGGGAGGGCTACGCCTGGTGGTACCGCGACTATGCCGCCGACCAGGGACTGCTGGACCGGGTGTTCTATCCGCTGGCGGAAGTGCGGGCCCGCTGGGGCAACCAGGGCCTCTGGCGCGACCCGGGTCCCACGCCACCCTGGGCGTTCCGGCGACGCTGATGCCTCGGGCAGTCCTTAATGGAGGCCGTCTTGCGGATTCGGTAGGATGGGGCCACGGCAAGCGCACCACCGGTCAGTACGGGCCCAGCCAGACCAGACCCTATCCCCCGGATCCGGGCCCCCCAACTGGAAACCAGCATGACTCACCCCGACATACTTGGCCAACTGAGCGGCCTGCAGACGATGATGGCGGACCTCCTCACCGGGGTCCCGGTTGCTTCGGCCAATGCCCGCTTCCACCCCCACCAGGCCTCCCTGGGCTGGTATCTCGGCCGTTCCGTCTATCGTGAACTCCGCTGGCTGCGGGAGGAGCTTGGTCGCGATGGGGATCTGGCTGGCCGGGTGCGCCACCTCTTCGACGTCGACGAGGCGGAGGCACCGGTAGAACACCTGCCACCACCGAACCACCTGCTGGCCTGGGCGACGGAGATCCAGGACGAACACCTGCGCCGCCTGGCGACCCCAGGGGCCCTGCCAGACAGCCCCTTGCTGGTGGACGACCGGCTGGCCTGGTTCCTGCTCCAGGAACGGGCCCGGGACTACGAGGCCATGCTGTGGGTGCTCCTGGCGCGGCGTTTGCGGGAAGATGCCCGGGCTGAAGCGCAGCCCATGCCCGGCATCAGCCCGGCCCCTGACAGGGCACATGACGCAGCCAAAGATCCAGCACCAGAACCTGCCACCGCCCCGGAAGCGCCACCACCTCCAGGGGCATCCCCTCCCCTCCCCGCCTCGCCGACGCCGCAGCTGGAACCGCGCCTGCCCAGTGCCGATACGGTGGCGGTCACCCAGGGCCACTACCGGGTCGGTTCCCGGGGGGAGCCCTGGGCCTACGACCACGAACTGCCGCCCCAGGCAGTTGAACTCGCCAATTTCCGCATCGCCCGCCGGCCCGTGACCAACGCCGAATTTCTAGGCTTCCTCACGGCGGGTGGCTATGGCCGTCCGGAGTTCTGGGACGCTGCGGGCCAGGCCTGGGTGGCCAGCGGCGCGATCCACGCACCCTGGCACTGGCGCAGGGATGGCCAGGGGGGCTGGTATGCCCTCGGTCTCAACGGCCCCGTCCTTCTGGCCGCCGAGGAGCCGGTAGCGGGGTTGAGCCGCCACGAGGCCCAGGCCTATGCCGCCTGGGTGGCGAGCCTGGGGGGCGCATTGACCGGTGCCGTCCTGCAGCACGAGTATCAGTGGGAGGTCGCCGCCCGTGCCGGCCACCTGGAAGGCACGGGCCGGGTCTGGGAGTGGTGCGCCAACCCCTTCCACCCTTATCCGGATTTCAGTCCCTTCCCTGACCCCACCGTCTCCCAGACCGCCTTCCACGTCGCTCAGGGCGTGCTGCGTGGGGCCAGCCTTCACACCCAGCGCTGCCTGCGCCGCGCCAGCTTCCGCCACCCCGCCGTAGCCGACGATCGTTTCCGGATCAGCGGCCTACGGCTGGTCTTCCCCCCGGACTGAGGCCAGGGCACCACTTGGCCCGCCTCCACGTCTTACCCTTGATTCCTTGGCACTCCTGCCCCTCTTACACCCGATCTTTCCCCCAAGGGGTCAGTTGGTCCCTTGGTTCTTCCAGGCACCCACCGCTCGGGCGGGTGGAGGGCCGGGTCAGGACTCCTCATCCCGTCGGTGCAGGAGGGGCGATGCTATCGCTCCCGCACCCAGCGGGCGTCTGCGTCCGGTATATGCTGCACCGCAATACAATGGATTTATATAATTTGTTTCCGCAATATTAAGACCGGGTGTAGATTTAGGTGATGCTCATCTAGCGACTGGTCTACCCCTGGTCGCCGGCCTGTCCGCACCTCCCACCCGGAGGATGGCGTTCCTGAGTCGTATCTCTTCCGTACTGGTCAATGGCCGCCCTCACTAGCGGGGGCGACAAGCATGGGTAGTCAACGATGCAGTCTATTTTCGTTGCCATCGCCTTCATGGGTTCCCTGGGCCTGATGTTGGCCAGCATCCTGGTCCTGGCTAATAAGCGCTTCTTCGTCTTCGAAGACCCCCGCATCGATCAGGTCGAGGACCTGCTGCCCAAGGCCAATTGCGGCGCCTGCGGCACGGCGGGCTGTCGCCCCTTCGCCGAACTGCTGGTCCAGGGGGAGATCGAGCCGGCCAAGTGCACCGTCAACTCCAAGGACATGAACCAGGTCATCGCCACCTTCCTCGGCGTCGACCTGGGCAGGGAGGAGAAGCGCGTCGCTCGGCTGGCCTGCGCCGGCGGCAGCCACGTCGCCTATATCCGCGCCTCTTATGGCGGTATCGAATCCTGTCGAGCGGCGGCCCTGGTCTCCGGTGGCGGCAAGGGCTGCGCCTGGGGCTGTTTGGGCTTGGGTGACTGCGCCGCGGTTTGTGACTTTGACGCCATCCGCATGGACCGCCACGGTCTGCCGGTGGTGTCGGAGGTCGACTGCACCGCCTGTGGTGACTGTGTCGAGGTCTGCCCCAAGGACCTGTTCAGCCTCCACCCCGTCAGCCACCAACTTTGGGTCGCCTGCCACAACCAGGCTTTTGGTGACGAGGCCGAGAAGGAGTGCGAGGTCATCTGCACCGCCTGCGGCCGCTGTGCCCAGGATTCCCCCGAGGGCCTGATCGAGATTCGCGACAATCTGGCGGTGATCGATTACGCCAAGAACAGCCTCGCCTCCCGGGTGGCCATCGAGCGCTGCCCGACCGGGGCCATCGTCTGGCTGGAGAAGGGCGGCAAGGCCGAAAAGGGCCGCGACGCGCGCAAGGTGGTGCGCAAGGAGGCCCTCCAGCCTGTGGCCAGCCGGCCAAAATCACCCCCCAGGGTCGCGACCCGCGCCTAGCCGGGGCGGCGCCGCCGCCCCAGACCCAAGGTTAGGGCAACTGCCTGCCAGCACTCAATTTCGTCAGCACTCGCTCCATTATCCCGCGCCCCGCGCGCCCCTGTATCCGGTTCCCCGGCCCCAACCGCCACGGGATTCATCAAACCCAGACCGCTGAGTAGATCAAGGCCATGTTCGGAAAAAAAGACGAGAAGTCCTTTAAGTATCCTGGCGTTCGGCAGGCGATGGACGGCAATGCCGCCGTCATCCTCTGCGAGCGGGAGGCCTCGGATGCAGCGGGCGCTTATCCCATCACCCCCTCCACCCAGATGGGCGAGTTCTGGGCCGAGGAGGTCGCCAAGGGCCATCTCAATGTCTCCGGCAAGCCGCTGATCTTCGTCGAGCCCGAATCCGAGCACGCGGCGGCGGCGGTCACCGCCGGTATGGCCATGACCGGGCTGCGCGCTACCAACTTCTCCTCGGCCCAAGGCGTGGCCTTCATGCACGAGTCGCTCTATGCCGCGGTCGGCAAGCGCCTACCTTACGTGCTCAATATCGGCTGCCGCGCCATCACCAAGGCCAGTCTCAATGTCCACTGCGCCCACGACGATTACCACTGCATCGACGACACCGGCTTCTTCCAGGTCTTCGGTAAGAACACCCAGGAAGCGGCGGACCTCAACCTCATCGGCCACAAGATCGCCGAGCTGTCCCTGACCCCGGCGGCGGTGGCCCAGGACGGCTTTCTCACCACTCACCTCATCGAGCCCCTGATGGTGCCGGAGCGGGAACTGGTCGCCGAATTCCTCGGCCGCCCGGATGACATCATCGTCTGTCCGACCCCGGCCCAGAAGCTGGTTTACGGCGAGACCCGCCGCCGCGTCCCCGAGGTCTGGGACGTGGACAAGCCCATGCAATCCGGCACGGTGCAGAACCAGGACGCCTACATGCAGGCGGTGGCGGCTCAGCGGCCCTACTTCTTCCAGCACATCGCCCCCCTGGCCGACCAGGTGATGGACGAGTATTACCAGCTCACTGGTCGTCGTTATCGCCGTGTCACTGGCTACCGCACCGAGGACGCCGAGTACCTGATCCTGGGCCAGGGCAGCATGATCCTCCAGGCCGAGGCGGTAGCCGACTACCTGCGCGAGACCCGCAAGCTCAAGGTTGGCGTGGTCAACCTGACCATGTACCGTCCCTTCCCCGGCGACCTCCTCGGCCCCCTGCTCAAGGGCAAGCGTGGCGTGGCGGTGCTGGAGCGGACCGACCAGCCCCTGGCGGAGGATCTGCCCATCATGCGCGAGGTTCGCGCCGCCCTCTCCAAGTGTCTGGAGAACGGCGCGATCGAGCGCAACGAGTCGCTCCCCTACCCGGCCTATGACAGCTACAAGTCGGGCGACATGCCGCGACTCTATTCCGGCTGCTACGGCCTGGGTTCCCGCGACCTCCAGCCCGAGGGCCTGATCGCCGCCATCGAGAACATGCTCCCCGCCGGCCGGCGGCAGAAGTTCTTCTATCTTTCTGTGGACTTCATGCGTGAGGCCACCGACCCCAAGGATGAGATCCGCCTCCAGGCCCTCAAGGATGCCTACCCGGCGGCCGCCAGCCTGGCCCTCAAGGGCAGCGAGAACCCCAACCTGCTGCCCAAGGGCGCCATCACGGTGCGCATGCACTCGGTGGGCGGCTGGGGGGCCGTGACCACCGGCAAGAACCTGGCCATGACCCTCTACGACCTGCTGGGCTTCGACATCCGCGCCAACCCCAAGTACGGCTCGGAGAAAAAGGGCCAGCCCACCACCTACTTCCTGTCCGCGGCCCCGGAGCCCATCCGCCTCAACTGCGAGTACACCTACGTCGACGTGGTGATGTCGCCGGACCCCAATGTCTTCACCCACTCCAACCCCCTGTCCGGGCTGAAGAAGGGCGGCGTCTTCATCATCCAGTCCAGCCTTGGCAACGCCGAGGCAGTGTGGGCCACTATCCCCAGCGAGGCCCGGCGCTTCATCGTCGATCAGGAGATCCACGTCTTCTACGTCGACGGCTTCAAGATCGCCCGTGACGAGGCCTCGGACCCGGAGCTTCAGTTCCGCATGCAGGGCAACGCCTTCCAGGGCGCCTTCTTCGCCGCCTCGCCCCTCATGGAGCGTGCTGGTCTCGACGAGAACGGCCTGTTCCAGGCCATCGAGGATCAATTGCGGTCCAAGTTCGGCGGCAAGGGCGAGCGGGTGGTGCAGGACAACCTGCGGGTGGTGCGCCGCGGCTTCGACGAGATCGTCGAGATCAAGGACAAGCCCCTCAACGTCGGCCAGCTCATCCCCCACAAGACCTCCAAGCTGCCGATCATGCTTAAGCAGTTGCCGGAAGGCGACGGCTTCGTGTCCGATGTCCACCGCTTCTGGCGCCAGACCGGCTACTTCTACGCCACCGGCCGCGGTAACGGCAACCTGGCGGATCCTTACATGGCCATGAGCCTGATGCCGGCCTCCACCGGCGTCTACCGCGACATGACCCAGATCCGCTTCGAGTATCCCAAGTTCCTGCCGGAGAACTGCACCGCCTGCGGCGGCTGCTTCTCCACCTGCCCGGACTCCGCCATCCCCGGCCTGGTCAACACCGTGGCCGACATCTTCAACACCGCCATCCTGCGGGTGGAGAAGGGGATGCCCACCCAGTACCTGCGCCGCGAGACGCGGAAGGTCGAGAAGCGCCTGCGGGAACTGCTGGACGGGGCCGGCGAGGGCGCCGATACCCGCACCCTCCTCGACCAGGCGGTCCTGGAGACCCTGGCCGCCTCCGAACTGCAAGGAGAGCAGAAGGCGTCCCTGGAGAAAGAGATGGGCCTGTTTCTGGAGGCCCTGAGCGGCTTCCAGTTGGCCATCACCAAGCCCTATTGGACCAACCGGGAGAAGAAGGAGAAGGGCAGCGGCGGCCTGTTCAGCATCACCGTCAACCCCTACACCTGTAAGGGCTGCATGGAATGTATCGAGGTCTGTGCAGACGGCGCCCTGGTGGCCGAGCCCCAGACCGAGGACGCCATCGCTGAAATGCGCGCCAAATGGGCCTTCTGGCTCGACCTGCCGACCACCCACCCAGACTTCATCCGCATCGACGATCTCAACGAGAAGGTCGGCGCCCTGGAGACCCTGCTCCTCGATAAGGCCAACTACCAGTCCATGGTCTCCGGCGACGGCGCCTGCATGGGCTGCGGCGAGAAGACCGTCATCCACCTCTTCACCGGCACCGTCACCGCCTTGATGCAGGGGCGGGTCAAGCAGCACCTGGCGGAACTCGATGACCTCATCAACCGTCTGGAGACCCACGTGCGCCTCAAGCTGGCGGCGGGGGTGGACCTCAGCGACCCGACGGCCATCGCCCAGGTCCTGAACCGTCACCAGGACGCCGACTTAACCCTGGGTGAGCTGTCCAGCGAGCTGGACCAGGGCCGCAAGGTTAACCCCGTCGATCCCGAGTGGCTCGGCTGGGTCACCGGCCTCCTCGGCAAGCTGCGCGACCTCAAGGCCCGCTATACCGACACCCAGCCCCGGGCGGAGATGGGCATCATCAACGCCACCGGCTGCACCTCGGTCTGGGGCTCCACCTTCCCCTACAACCCCTACCCCTTCCCCTGGACCAGCCACCTCTTCCAGGACTCCCCCTCGGTGGCCATGGGCATCTTCGAGGGCCACATGCGCAAGATGGCCGAGGGCTTCAAGGCGGTGCGCCAGGCCCGGATCGAGCTGGATAAGGGCTACAAGGCCGCCGAGCACGCGGCCTTCTTCACCTACTTCAACTGGAAGGACTTCAGCGAGGAGGAGTGGCGCCTCTGCCCGCCGGTGGTCAGCGTGGGCGGTGACGGCGCCATGTACGACATTGGCTTCCAGAACCTGTCCCGGGCGCTCATGTCCGGCACGCCGATCAAGGTCCTGGTCCTCGACACCCAGGTTTACTCCAACACCGGCGGCCAGGCCTGCACCTCCGGCTTCATCGGCCAGGTGGCGGACATGTCGCCCTACGGCAAGGCCTGGAAGGGCAAGACCGAGATCCGCAAGGAGATGGGCCTCATCGGCATGGCCCACCGCACCAGCTTCGTGCTCCAGGGCAGCATCTCCCACATGAGCCACCTGCTGGAGGGCTACATCGACGGCCTCAACAGCCGCCGCCCGGCCCTGTTCAACATCTACGCCGTCTGCCAGCCGGAGCATGGCGTCCCCGACGACCACTCCGAGCACCAGAGCCGCCTGGCGGTGGAGTCCCGCGCCTATCCCCTGTTCCGCTTCGACCCGGACGCCGGCACCACCTTTGAGGAGTGCTGCTCCATCGAGGGCAACCCCAATCTGGACGATGACTGGATCAGTTGGGCCATCAAGTACCAGGACGAGGCCGGCAAGGAGCAGCAACTGGAACTGCCCATGACCTTCGCCGACTTCGCCATGACCGAGGGCCGTTTCCGCAAGCACTTCCGCAAGGCCCCGCCGGAGACCTGGAACGACGCCATGGTGCCCCTGCACGATTTCCTCGACCTGGACGCCGACGACCGCGAGGGCAAGTTCCCCTTCGTCTGGGGCGTGGACGGCAAGAACCGCCTGATGCGCGCCCTGGTCTCCCAGGAACTGGTCCTCTCCTGCGAGGAGCGGCGCGGCTTCTGGCGCCAGTTGCGCGGCATCGTCGGCCTGGATCGGCAGTTCGACGAGGAAGCGGTGCGCAACCAGGCCAAGGCCGAGATGGCGCAGAAGCTCACCGCCGGCCTCTTCGCCCTCGCCACCGGTGGCGCCACCGGCCTGGGGTCCGGGCTGCTGGCGGACTTCGCCCCGGCGGGTGGCGGCAACGGCACCGGCCAGACGGCCGGCGCGGCCGCGGGGGGCTGGGAGCCGGTGTGGATCGAGACCCCCGAGTGCACCGCCTGCGACGAGTGCATGAACATCAACCCCAAGATCTTCGCCTACAACGACCAGAAGCAGGCCGTCATCCTCGACCCCAAGGGCGGCCCCTTCAAGGATGTCGTCAAGGCGGCGGAGAAGTGCACCGCCGGCTGCATCCACCCCGGCACGCCCTTTAACCCGGCGGAAAAGGATGTCGACAAGCTCGTCGCCCGGGCGGCCAAGTACCAGTAATGTGATGGAACGAACATGGGCATCATGAACTTCTTCCGCTCCACCAAGACCTTCGCCCACGGCATCCACCCCGTGGAGCACAAGGAACAGACGGCGGACAAGCCGATCCGGCGCCTGGGCTTCGCCCCCGAATTGGTGCTGCCCCTGGCGCAGCACCGGGGCAAACCCTCCCGGCCCGTCGTCAAAGTCGGTCAGGAGGTGGTCCGCGGAGAGCCCATCGCCGCAGCCGACGGGCTGATGTCGGTGCCCATCCATGCCCCGGCGGACGGCGTCATCCGCGGCATCGATCTGGCGCCGACCGCGGAGGGCCCCAGGGCCAGGGCCATCTTCCTCAAGGTCCTTCGCGCCTCCACCCAGGAGGTGCTCTACGAGCAGCCCCGGGACCTGGACAGCCTGACCCCGGATGAACTGGTAGCCGCCGTGCAGGACGCCGGCCTGGTGGGATTGGGCGGTGCCGCCTTCCCCAGTCACGTCAAGATGAGGCCGCCGGCGGGACATCCTATCCATACCCTGGTGGTCAACGGCTGTGAGTGCGAGCCTTACCTGACCTGTGACCATCGCCTGATGCTGGAGCGGCAAGATAGCATTATGGCCGGTATCCGCATCGCCCTGCGGGCGACCGGGGCCCAGCGGGCGGTGATCGGGGTCGAGGACAACAAGCCTGACGCCCTGGCCCGCCTGCGGGAGCGTATCCCCACCGATCTACCGGTGACCGTCCAAGCGGTGGAGACCAAGTACCCCCAAGGCGCCGAGAAGATGCTCATCAAGAGCCTCTTCAACCTGGAAGTCCCGGTGGGCGGCCTGACCCTGGACCTAGGCATCGCCGTCTACAACGTCGGCACCCTGGCGCAGATGGGCGAGCTCCTGCCCCGCGGCCGCGGGCTCATCGAACGGGTGGTGACCGTCAGCGGTCCCGCCATCTTCCGTCCCGGCAACTATCTGGTGCCCATCGGCACCCCCCTGCGCTTCCTGCTGGAGCAGACGGGGATGAGCGAGCAGGCCGGCGAGGTCATCCTCGGCGGGCCCATGATGGGGATGTCCGTGGCCTCTCTGGACGTGCCGGTGACCAAGGCCGTCTCGGGGGTGGTGGTCCTGGAGGCCCAGGACCCGGATCTGGCCCAACGCCAGGTGCTGCCCTGCATCAAGTGCGCTGCCTGTCTGGAGGCCTGCCCGGTCAAGCTCAACCCCTCCATGCTGGGTGAGCTGGCCCAGCATCGGGACTACGGGCGCATGGCGAGCGAGTACTACCTGGACCAGTGTTTCGAGTGCGGCTGCTGTGCCTACGTCTGCCCCTCCAACATCCCCCTGACTCAGTACTTCCGCATCGCCAAGGCCATCAACCGCGAACACCCGCCCAGGCCCAACTGAGCCTCCGCCAACGAGCCACGCCATGTCGAGACCCATCGAGATCCGCACCTCCCCGCACCTGAAGCGGGCGCGCACCGTGCCGCAGATCATGCAGGGCGTGGTCTGGGCCCTGCTGCCCATCTGCGCCTTCGCGGTTGTCCAGTTTGGCCTCAGCGCCCTGCTGCTGCTGGTTACCACCACGCTGGTGGCCATGGCCACCGAGTACGGCTTCGCCCGCCTCTCTGGCCGGGGTAACACCCTCAACGACTGGAGCGTGGTCATCACCGGTCTGCTCCTGGGCCTGACCCTGCCACCGGGCTTCCCCCTGTGGATGGCGGCGGTGGCGGCCTTCGTCGGCGTCGCACTGGGCAAGTCCCTGTTTGGCGGTCTGGGCTTCAACGTCATGAACGCCGCCCTGGTGGGGCGCGCCTTCGCCCAGGCGGCCTTCCCGGTGGCCATCACCACCTGGACGCCGGCCTTCGCCCCCGGCCGCTTCTGGGAGCTGATCCCCTCGACCCTCACCCTGCCCTTCCTGCAGCCCGTGCCGGTGAAAGACTGGATCGCCGGGCTGAACATCGACGGCTTCACCGGCGCCACCCCCCTGGCCCTGCAGAAATTCCAGCAGATCGAGGTGAGCAGTCTGGACCTCTTCACCGGCATGGTCGCCGGCTCCGCCGGGGAGACCTCGGCGCTGCTGATCCTGGTCTGCGGCCTCTGGCTGGCCTATCAGCGCATGCTGGACTGGAAGATCCCGGTGGGGGTCATGCTCGGCGCGGTGCTGGTCGCCCTGCCCCTCTGGCTGCTGGATGGCAGCGTCTACCCCACGCCCTGGTTCGTGCTCTTCTCCGGGGGCCTGATGCTGGGAGCCTGGTTCATGGCCAGCGATATGGTCGGCTCGCCGGTTACCCCCTGGGGGGCCCTGGCCTATGGCCTCTTCATCGGCGTCCTGACCGTGGTCATCCGCCTCTTCGGCGGCCTCACCGAGGGCATCATGTACGCCATCCTCCTGGCCAACGCCGCCGCCCCCCTGATCTCGGCGGTCACCCAGCCGCGGGTCTATGGCGCTAAGCGGGAGGGGCGGTCATGAGCGCAACCCTTCCCGTTCAGTCCGGCACCTCGGCTCCGGCAGCGCTTCCGGCGCTATCTCCAAGCCCGATGCCTGGAGATGAATACGAACAGGCACCCGAACAGGCCGCTAATCAGGGTGCAAATCAGGCCGCGAACCGGACCAGGACACTGACCACGGCACAGGCCTCGGCGCGGGCCACTGAACCGGCCGTTGAGCAGGCCCCTGCCACCCCCAGCCTGGCCATGCTGCTGACCCTAGGGCTCATCGCCGCCATCTCCGGCCTGCTGGTGGCGACGGCCTATGAGTACACCGCGCCCATCATCGCCGAGAAGGAGCGCCTCGCCACCGAGGCGGCAGTGTTGCGCATCCTCCCCAACGCCGTCGCCAAGCGCGATTTCGTCATCGACGCGGCGGGCCGCCTGGCCCCCGTGGACCCGGTAGCCGGGGGGGGCACCGGCGGGGGCGGTGGAGCGGCCGCGGGAGGCGGCGGTCTGGTCTATGCCGGCTACGACGCCCAGGGCCAGCTCCAGGGTCTGGCCTTCACCGGCGTCGGTAGCGGCTACGCCGGTCCCGTGGAGGTCCTGTTCGCCTACGACCCCCAGCGTCAGGTCATCGTCCGCAGCAAGGTCCTCAAATCCACCGAGACCCCGGGCTTCGGCGACAAGCTGGACACGGACCCGGCCTTTCTGAAGAACCTGGAGGCCCTGGACGCCCGTCTCGACGCCACGGGTCAGGCCCTGGCCAACCCCATCGTCACCGTCAAGAACGGCACCAAGACCCAGCCCTGGCAGATCGACGCCATCACCGGCGCCACCCTCTCCTCCCGGGCGATGGGCAAGGCGGCCAACCACGCCGCCCAGCGCGCCGCCCCGGCGATCCAGCGCAGCCTGGCGCTGCTGGCCCAACCGTCAAACTAAATCGGGAGGCATGAACCATGGCTGAGGCATCCCAACCGGCGGCGGTCGCCAAGGCGGCGGCCGACCCCTTCAATCGCGAGGAGAACCTGACCGCGGACACCTTCCTGCGCGGCCTCTGGCAGGAGAACCCGGTCTTCGTCATGCTGCTCGGCATGTGCCCGGTGCTGGCGGTGACCAACTCCGCCATCAACGCCCTGGGGATGGGGCTGGCGACGACCTTCGTCCTGCTGGGCTCCGGGGCCCTGGTGTCCCTGCTGCGCCGCTGGATTCCCAAGCAGGTGCGCATCGCCAGTTACATCGTCATCATCGCCACCTTCGTCACCGTGGTGGACTATGCCATCCATGCCATCAGCCTAGAGTTGTACGCCTCCCTGGGGGCCTTCATCCAGCTCATCGTCGTCAACTGCATCATCCTCGGGCGGGCCGAGGCCTATGCCTCCAAGCAACGGCTGTTGCCGACCCTGGTCAATGGCCTGGGGATGGGCCTGGGCTTCACCCTGGCCCTGTTCAGCCTGGGGTCGGTGCGCGAGATCCTCGGCAACGGCACCCTGTTTGGCGTCGCCCTCTTCGGCGACAGCTTCCAGCCCTGGCTGGTGATGATCCTGCCTCCCGGGGGCTTCTTCGTCCTCGGCACCTGGCTGCTGCTGTTCGCCTGGCTCAAGCAGCGGCGCGAGCGCCGCGTCCTCGCCTCCGCCGGAGCCGCCGCCCATGGCTAACCCCTCCCTGCCCCTGATCTTTCTCGACGCCGCGGTGGTCAACAACTTCGTGCTGGCCCTGTTCCTGGGCATCTGCCCCTTCCTCGGCACCTCCGCCAAGAAGGAGACGGCCCTGAACATGGGGCTGGCCACCACCTTCGTCATGGTCGTCAGTTCACTCAGCGCCTACGGGGTCAACTGGCTGCTGGTGGAACTCGAACTGGAATTCCTGCGCCTGATCTGCTTCATCGCCATCATCGCCTCGGCGGTGCAACTGGTGGAGATGTTCGTCAAGAAGCACAGCCCTGCCCTGTTCCGCTCCCTGGGCATCTTCCTGCCCCTGATCACCACCAACTGCGCCATCCTCGGCCTGGCCCTGTTCCAGACCGCCAAGGAGTACGACTTTCTCCAGAGCCTGGTCTACAGCCTGGGGGCCGGCACCGGCTTCATGCTGGCCCTAATGCTCATGGCCGGCCTGCGCGAGAAGCTGGAACTGGCCAAGCTGCCGACGGTCAGCCAGGGCGCCGCCCTGAGCCTGATGCTGGCCGGGCTCCTGTCCCTGGCCTTCATGGGCTTCGCCGGCCTGGGGGGCTCGCATGGTTAGGGCCCTGATCGCCAGCCTGGTGATCTTCGCCGTCCTGCTCGGCTGGGTCTGGGTGCAGCAGCGCTACGCCACCTTTGCCCGCCGGAACCCCCGGCTTGGCCCCTTCCGCAGCCCCGATGATAGCTGTGGTGGAAGCTGCTCCTGCAAGGGCGGCCAGTGCCAGGTCCCGCCGCGATGAGGGTAGCCAGTCGCCGTACCCCACGGCATTGCCACCGGTTCACCGTCAATAGGCGCCAGTAACCACTCGAAATCCACCACGGGTCCACAACGGCTCCCCCCTTGGCTGGCCGTGGTCCCCAGCGTGAAAACCACCAGCAACCTTTTTCGATCCTCAACCCCACTTGACCTCCGCACTCCTCAAGGAACCCGCAAGATGAGCGAACTCGAACCCCCCATCGGTCCCACGGTCGCGGCCCAGATCCTGGCATCCCGGCGCATCACCCCGGAGAAGGCGGTCGAGGTGCGCCATCTCACCCTGCGGGTCACGGACCCGGCCTTCCAGTTCATCGAGGGCCAGAGCATCGGCGTGGTGGTACCCGGCCCCCACCCCTTCGGCAACCCCTACCACCTGCGCCGCTACTCCATCGCCAACGCCCGCCCACGCCCCGAGGACGAGACCGTTGACCTGGATATCCTGGTGCGCCGTTGCTTCTACATCGACGATATCAGCGGCGAGCGCTACCCCGGCATCGCCTCCAACTTCCTCTGCGACGCCCAACCCGGACAGCCGATCACCCTCAGCGGCCCCTATCGCAGCCCCTTTCAGATGCCCCAGGACAAGGACGCCAACCTGCTGATGATCGGCACCGGCACCGGCGTCGCCCCCTTCCGCGCCTTTGCCCAGCTCATTTACGAGCGCTGCGGCGGCTGGGACGGCCAGGTGCGCCTGTTCTACGGCGGCCGCACCGGCCTGGACCTGGCCTACGCCAACGACGAGGAGACCAACCTCGCCGATTATTACGACCAGCCCACCTTCAAGGCCTTCAAGTCCCTGGCCACCAATTCCCTGGTGGCCTCCTCCGATGCCCTGCAGCGCGGCCTGCGGGAGAACCTGGACGAGGTCTGGGAACTGGTCCAGGCGCCCAAGACCCACGTCTTCCTCGCCGGCCTGGGTAAGATCGCCCAGGTCCTTGACAAGGTGATGAGTGAGCGCGCCGGCTCCGCCGAGGCCTGGCAGACCCTGAAGCAGGGCATGATTCAGCAGGGTCGCTGGTCGGAGTTGATTTACTAAGAGAAGGTTAGAGAAGGGAAGTCTCTGAGGCTGCGGGACTGGTGTCTGGTGTCTGGAGTTCAGAGAGTCGGCGAATGAAAGTCTTGACGACTCAGCGTCCGCAAGCCCCGGATACTTGAGAACTTGAGCACCAGATTATTGGCGCAGGGAACGAGATCGGCCTGGCCGCCCCGGCCGATCTCAAAATCTCGGCGGCTGGGTCTTTTGCTCCCACTGCTCCGCCAGGCGCGCATCGACCGCAAGCCCCATCTCCCCCGCGCGATAGGCCTTGGCCAGGCGTTTGGCGGCTTCGACATGCCCACCCTCGGCGGCACGTTCTAGCCAGGCCAGCGCCTCCCGGTCATCGCGCGTGACCCCCTCGCCCTCGGCGTAGGCCATGCCCACGTAATAAGCGGTGGGGGCATAGCCGCGATCCGCCAGCTTCAGGAACTCGGCAAAGGCGCGTTGCGGGTCCGGCGGGCCCATGACCCCCCGCAGATAAAAGGCCGCCAGGGCGTATTGACCGCCCACCTACCCCTGCTCGGCGGCCTTGGCATACCAATTGGCCGCCTTGCGGTAATCACGCGGCATACCCTGCCCCACGTGGTACAGCAGGGCCAGACGCAATTGCGACAGGGCATGGCCCGTCTCCGCCAGGACTTTGAGCCTTCGCGCCCCACCCACCACCCCGCCGCTGCTGCCTGACGGTGTGACACGCCCCGTGCGAACAGTTTGCAAGTAAGATTACGCTGGTTCTTTTTATGCCGGCGCAGCGACGGTGTCGTCTGGCTGATCAAGGCCGGTGAGGATTGGCTCTACCTGTATATCCTCATCAAGTTCCAGAACCGCGTCGAATCCTTCATGGCGATGCGTATGCTGGTCTATATCGGTCTGCTCTACCAGGACCTGATCCGCCGTAAAGAGGTGAAACCCGGCCGGCCCCTGCCGCTGGTGTTGCCTATCGTCCTCTACAATGGCTGCAAAACCTGGACCGTACCGACGGACCTGGCCGCACTGCTGACCAAGGTCCCGGGGCTGGTGGTCGACTACCTGCCTCAGATCCGCTACCTGCTCATCATCGAAAAGAACTGGGGGGAGTTTCGGTAGGGCGGCGTGCGACGCCTATTGGCCATCCACCGGATTTTGCGCCAGGATCGTCTTACCACCTTGGAACAAATCGAGCGGATGCCAGTGGACCTGCACCCCTTGATCACCCGCGCCGTGGCGGAGGTGCAGCGGCAGAGCAAGGGCATCCTGGGGGAAGGAAGCACCTTCGGGGTCCGTCTACCAGGCAAGGCGTCGGACTGGCGGCCAGACGGGGAGTTCTTGATGGGGTAGGGCTGGGGAGAGGCTGGTTAGAACGGTTACATGAGGGGTTGTTGGTAGGTCAGCCTCCCACCCGCGGGTGGGAGGCTGACGGGGTGCGTCAGTGCACGTCCTTCCAGTATTCCTTCTTGAGGAAGTAAGCGGCGACGAAAAGCACCGCCAGGAACAGCAGCACCCAGATGCCCAAGCGCTGGCGTTCGAGCTTGATCGGCTCGCCGACGTAGGTGAGGAAGTTGGTGAGGTCGCGGGCGAAGGCGTCGTATTGCTCCGCCGTCATCGTGCCACCCTGGGCGGGCTCGACCCCGACCACGGTCTTGACCGGGGCGCCGTCCGGGCCCTTATGTTCCTCGAACTTGGGCTGTGCCAGGCCCTGCAGTCCGGCGAGGACATGAGGCATGCCGACGTTGGGGAAGACCAGGTTATTCACGCCCAGGGGCCGGCTGGGATCGGCGTAGAAGCCCTTGAGGTAGCTATAGACCCAGTCGGGGTTGCGCCAGCGGGTGGCCAGGGTGAGGTCGGGGACGGCGGTGCCGAACCATTTCTCGGCACTCACCGGGTTCATGGTGGAGACCATGAGGTCGCCGGGCTTGGCGCCGGTGAAGATGAGGCTCTGGCGCAGGGTGGCGTCGTCGATGCCCAGGTCGGCGGCCAAACGGTTGTAGCGCATGTAGCCCAGGGAATGGCAGCCCATGCAATAGTTGACATAGTAGCCGGCACCGCGCTGCAGGGAGGCCTGGTCCTTAAGGTCGATGTCGGCGTCCTCCAGGGGAACGCCGCCGCCCGCGGCGGGGGCCAGGGCGGGGACGAGCAGGAACAGGGAGGCGAGGAGTAGTTTTCTCATTTCGTGACCCTCTCCGGGACCGGCTTGGTGGCTTCCAGCTTGGTGTAGATGGGCATCAAGAGGAAGAACAGGAAGTAGAGGACGGTAAAGACGCGGGCGAAGAAGGTGCCTAAGTCGGAGGCGGGTTGCAGGCCCAGATAGGCGAGGACCACGAAGCTGACGGCGAAGATGCCGAGGGCGATCTTGGACAACTGGCCCTTGTAACGCATGGACTTGACCGGGCTACGGTCAAGCCAGGGGAGGAAGAACATGATGATGATGGCGCCGAACATGACCACCACGCCGGGGAACTGGGAGCCAAACATGGGCGGGACGGCGCGCAGCATGGCGTAGTAGGGGGTGAAGTACCACACCGGGGCGATGTGTTCGGGGGTCTTCAGCGGATCGGCGGGCTGGAAGTTGGGGGCTTCGAGGAAGAGGCCGCCCAGGTCGGGGGCGAAGAAGACGATGGCGCTGAAGATGGCGAGGAAGACGACCACGCCGACGATGTCCTTCACCGTGTAATAGGGATGGAAGGGGATGCCGTCGAGGGGGATGCCGTTGGCGTCTTTCTTGGCCTTGATCTCGATGCCGTCCGGGTTGTTGGAACCGACCTTGTGCAGGGCGACGATGTGGACGAAGACCAGGGCCGCGAGCAGGAAGGGCAACAGGAAGTGGAAGGCAAAGAAACGGTTCAGGGTGGTGTCGGAGATGACATAGTCGCCGCGCACCCAGACCGAGAGGTCTTCACCGATGCCAGGAACGGCGGCGAAGAGGTTGACGATGACCTGGGCACCCCAGTAAGACATCTGCCCCCAGGGCAGCAGGTAGCCAAAGAAGGCGGTCGCCATCATGGCGAGGTAGATCACGAGGCCGATGATCCACAGCAGTTCGCGAGGCTTGCGATAAGAGCCCCACAGCAGGGCGCGGAACATGTGGAGATAGATGACGATGAAGAAGGCCGAGGCGCCGGTGGAGTGCATGTAACGGATCAGCCAGCCCCAGTTCACGTCGCGCATGATGTATTCGACGCTGGCGAAGGCATCGGCGGCGGCGGGCTTGTAATTCATGGCCAACCAGATACCAGTCAGGATCTGGATGACCAGGGCGAGGAGCGCCAGGGAGCCGAAGAAGGACCAGGCGTTGAGGTTTTTCGGGGCGTAATACTGGGCGAGGTGTTCGTTCCAGACCTTGGTGAGGGGGAAACGGTAGTCGATCCAGCCGAGGAAACCCCCCGGGGTAGTAGTGTCGTTACTCATCAGGCGACTCCTCCGTCTTCGCCGATCTTGAGGATGGCGTCGGTGACGTATTGGTGTTTAGGGATGACGAGGTTGGTGGGAGCGGGGGAGCCCTTGAAGACGCGGCCGGCGAGATCGAAGCGTGAGCCGTGGCAGGCGCAGAAGAAGCCGCCTTTCCACTCGGCGCCGAGGTCGTCAGGGGCGATGTCGGGACGATAGGTCGGCGAGCAGCCGAGGTGGGTACAGATGCCGATGGCGACGAAGTATTGAGGCTTGATGGACCGCGTGGGGTTCTGGGTATAGGCGGGCTGGTCGGAGGCGGCGGAGGCCGGGTCGATCAGTTGCGGGTCGAGCCCCGGAAGGGCGGCGAGCATGGCCTCGGTGCGGTTGACGACCCACACCGGTTTGCCGCGCCACTTGACACGCAGCAGGGCGCCGGGCTCAAGCTGGCTGACGTCGGCCTCGACTGGGGCGCCAGCGGCCTTGGCCTTAGCACTGGGCTCCCAGTAACTCAAAAAGGGTACGGCAACGAAGCCGGCGCCGACGGCTCCGACGACGCTGGTGGCGGCGATCAATACGCGCCGCCGGTTTTTGTCAACGCCTGGTGCGCTCATGTTCTGTTCTTAACCCCTCTGTGTTTGGGCTGAACCGCCGCCATGACGACGGTCGGTTCCCGTCCGAAAAGGTGGATTTCCTGAAATTCCTGGAACCGTGGCTCAACCGGCGACTGGCCGGACGAGGCGGTTGAGGCATGCATTCACTCTGGACCCGTCTGGTCGGAGCTGTCCTGCCATGGCGGCAACGCCGCACAGGCCAGCAAGGTCTGTCAGGGTCAGGGGAGCTACTGACTCAGGCCCTGGACGTACTGGGAGACCGCGGCGATCTCAGCATCCGTCAGGCGGGCTGCAACCTCGCGCATCATGCCGTTCGGATCGTTAGCCCGAGTACCATCCCGGTAGAGCTTGAGGCTGGACTCGACGTAGGTCGCATGCTGTCCGGCCACCCGTGGATACTTGGCGGCCCCCACGCCCAAACCGGCGGGGCCATGACAGCCGGTGCAAGCGGGGACGCCGGTCTCCGCGTTACCCCCGCGGAACAGGCGCCCACCCAGTTCGAGGGCGGCCGGATCGGTGGTGCCGCCCACTTGCGTCTGGGCGGTGTAATACGCGGCCAGATCGGCAAAGTCCTGCTCATTAAGCGCCAGGACCTGGGGGCTCATGCTCTCGTTGACCCGCGCCCCGGTCTTGAAGTCCATGAGTTGCTTGTAGAGATACTCGGGATGCTGGCCGGCCAGCTTGGGCCAGGTCGGCACCAGGCTGTTGCCCGCGGGGCCGTGGCAGGCCATGCAGACCGCGGTCTTGGCCTCGCCGGCCTTGGCATCGCCGGCTGCCTGAGCGCCATGGGAGAGGAAGGCCGCCGTGACGGCCACCGAGATCAGCCACGTCTTCGTCATATTTTTGTCTCGCTTCCTGTTGGGGGAACCCGTCCCGGCCGTGCCGATACCTTGCCGGCTGGCAAAGGCAACACAGATTGATTATTACAAAAGCCAAAAGAAAGGACCTGGCTGGAGTCAGGCCCAGTCGCGTTACAGCCTGGGAAGTGCCTGAGTAACGTATCTGAATACTCGGATTCCCGCCATGACATAAGTCAACACTAATTGTCATGAGAGGAGCCAGCTACACCCCAGAAGAGGGAAGGCTCCGATGGGGTGTTCACGCTAGCGCCCCCCGCGGGGATCGTGCGCCGGTCAGGGAGCTGCGCGCACCCGATCGCGGCCTTCCACCTTCGCCTGATAAAGCTGAGCATCGGCGGCGGAGACCAGGGTGTCGGGGTGCGTCTGGAGGGAGGGAATGGCGGCGGCGACGCCGATGCTCAGCGTCACCTGGTCGCCACTGGGCGAGGCGGCGTGGGGGATCGCCAGGGTGGCTACCGCTAAGCGCACGGCCTCCGCCTTGGTGGCGGCACCCTCCAAATCGCACTCAGGCAGCATACAAACGAACTCCTCCCCCCCATAGCGCGCCGCCAGGTCATGGGCGCGTTGCATGCTGGCGCCAAGGGTTGTGGCCACCCGCCGCAGGCAATTATCTCCGGCCTGGTGGCCGTAATGATCGTTGTAGGCTTTGAAATGGTCGATGTCGATCATGAGCAGCGCCAAGGGCCGTTGGTGGCGCTGGAGGTGCCGCCACTCCGCGAGCAGGCGCTCGTCGAAGAAGCGGCGATTGGCGATCCCGGTGAGGCCATCGACCATAGCCTGTGCCCGCAGGAGGTCCTTCTGCTGTTTCAGGGTGAGGTGGGTTTGGATGCGCGCCCGGGCCGTGACGGGATTGACCGGTTTGGTGATGAAATCCACGGCGCCGGCGGCAAAGGCCGCGATTTCCGCCTCGGGATTGTTCTTGGCGGTGATGAAAATGACCGGGATCTCCGCCGTAGCCGCATTCGCCTTGAGACAGGCGCAGACCTCCAAGCCATCCATACCCGGCATCAGGACATCGAGAAGGATGAGATCCGGCCGATCCACCGCCAGTTCCAGGGCCTCGGGGCCGGAAAAGGCGCACTGGATGTCGTAATTGTCGGCCAGGATCTCCCCCAACACCTCGATGTTCTCGGGGACGTCATCGACGATCAGAATTCGGGGGCGATCTTGCATGGTGACCCCCTAGGTCTGATCCGCGGACAGGTTGCGGGCGTGGAGGGATTCTAAGCAAACCAGGGCCTCCTGGAAACGCAACCCCCCGGCCGCCGCCGCCACCGGTGCGAAGGCCTCGGCCAGGGGTCCCCCGGCGAGCAGCCGGGCAATGGTCTGACTGGTGCGCTTGGCATCGAAGCGCCGCAGGCTGAGTGCTTCCTCCAGGGCCACCAGTGGAGGCTGGAGGCGGGGGTCATCCCAGGCCTGGACGGGCCCCTCCTCGTCCACCTGGTATTCCGCTCCCGGTTGCCCCAGCCCGGGTTGTCCCGCCCCAGGTTGCCCTGCTCGCCGCAGTTGCATGCCCGTGGCCGCCCTCGGGGCGGAGACGCCGCCAGTTGCCGTCGAAGCGGGCCTGGAAACATCCACGCCCTCCTCAGCCGCTCGCCAGGTCGCGATCGCGGTCAAGAGGGATGCGGCATGCCGCAGGGCCTCAGCCCTCAAGCCAGGCAGACATTCCAGGTCGCGCCCCTGGAGCGCCTCCTCCAGTTGCCAAAAACTGGCCGCCAGATCCCTGGCGCCAAGGTTGCTTGCCAGGCCCCGGACTTGATGGAGGGTCTCGGCCAGGGTCCTGTCGCCCGGAGCGGGCGGGATCTGGAGTGCGGGCAGGAGATCCTCGACCCGCTCGGCAAAGCGGCCGATGAGGCTCAGGTAGAAGTCCCGATCGCCCTCGAATTGCTGACGTGCCCAGTCACGATCAAGGCCCGCGATGACCGGCCAGGGCAAGGCTGGAGCCACGGTTGCCGGGCGGCCTGAGCGAGGATTAGCTGATAGCGGACCAGCGGCTGATGCTCCTGCTCCCTCCCCCGTGGCGGGGGAGGGTTGGGGAGAGGGGGTCTGAACGGCCACGCTGGCGGAGGCAAGGCCGGCTGATGGCGGGCTGGACGCGGACTGGCTGGCAGCGGGCGAGTTAATCGGTGGCAGGCTAGCCGCTGGCTGGAAGGAGGCGGTGAACCCAGGGGCGGCCGGGGGGGGGACGAGGTACTGACGCAGCGCTCGTGCCAGGGAGGCCGGGTCCAGGGGCTTGGTCAGAAAGGCGGTCATGCCGACCTCCAGGGCGATCTCACGCTCGGTGACCAGGGCCCCGGCGGTGAGGGCGATCACCGGCAAACGGGTCAGCCCGAGTTCACGGCGGATGCGGCGCGTCGCCTCATAACCATCCACTACCGGCATCTGCACGTCCATCAGGACCAGATCGAAGGCCCCGGGATGGGCGCGGAGACAGGCCAGGGCCTCGGCCCCGTTCTCGCACAGGGTGATGCTGGCACCGGCCTTCTCCAGGATACGGCGACTGACATCCAGATTGATGCGACTGTCGTCCACCACCAGCACCCGCACCCCGGCCAGGCAGGAATCGGCGCCCTCCTGACCCGCAGCATGGCCGGGGACATCGACCGGGCCAGCCAGTGCGACCGGAGCGGGCTGAACAGCCGCGATGGGCTCATCGACCTTGGCGTGCTTTTCAGCGGTGGTGGGTTGATCTGCCGCGGCAGGCCGACCTGGCACGGTGGGCTGATCAGCCACGGCGGGCCAACCCGCCGCGGTAGGCTGATCGACCTTGGCGAACGGACCGGCCGTAGCGGGCTGTTCGGCCTCCATGACACGCAGGGGCAGGTCGACCCAGAAGGTGCTGCCGCTACCGGGTTGGCTCTCCAATCCCACCTGACCGTCCATGAGTTCCGCCAACTGGCGGACGATGGAGAGTCCCAGCCCCGTCCCCCCATGGCGGCGGGTAATGGAGGCATCGGCCTGGGTGAAGGGTTGGAAGAGCCGCGCCTGGACCTCGGGCGGAATACCCTCCCCCGTATCGCGCACGGTGACGCGGATCTTGACCTCCGCCTCGCGCCGCTCCAGGAGCCGCGCCTCCAGGGTCACCCCGCCCTGGTGGGTGAACTTGAGGGCGTTGTTGACCAGGTTGACCAAGATCTGCTTGATGCGCAGCGCATCCCCCTCCAGGAGCGGTGGCAGCTCCTCCTGGGGGGCCCCGCTCTCCAGGGCAAGATGCTTTTCCGCCGCCAGGGGCCGGAACATTTGCTGGATCTCCTCCAGCAGGGCCGCGAGGCTGAAAGGCCGGAGGTCGAGCTGCATGGCCCCGGCCTGGATTTTTGACAGGTCGAGGATGTCGTTGATGATGGCCATAAGACTGCGGCTGGCGACCTCGATGGTGGTCAGTTGCTCGCGCTGATCCGGGGTCAGGTCCGTCTGGCCGAGCAGATAGGCCATGCCGATGAGGGCATTGAGGGGGGTGCGCAGCTCATGGCTCATGTTGGCCAGGAACTCGCTCATGGCCCGGTGGGCGCGGCTAACCTCTTCGGAGTGGTGCCGGAGCTCGTCGAGCTGGCGGTGCATCCGGCTGATGCCGCTGGTATCGACATAGTTGATCACCACCCCGATCCGTTTGCCCTGAACATTCTGATAAGGCATGCAACGGCGGAGGAAACTGGTCTCCTCCCCCAGGTCGAGCTGCCGTTCGATACCGGCGCCGCTGTCCAGGACCCCGTGGATATCCGCGAACAGATCGCGGTCGGGGCGTATGGACTGGAAGTGGCGCAAGTCACGACCGACGTCCTGGGGCAGCAGGTTGAAGACCTCGGTGGCGCGGGGGGTGAAGAGGCGCACGCGGTAGTCCCCATCGATGAAGATGGTCGCGGTGTCGGTGGACTGCATCAAATTGCGCAGGTCGCTGGTCGCCCGGTTCAGCTCCTCGATCTTGAGCTCGTGTTCGGCGTTGACGCTGTACAGCTCCTCATTGACCGAGTGCAGTTCCTCGTTCGTGCTCTGCAGCTCCTCGTTGGCGGCGAGGAGTTCCTCGTTGGTGGCCTGGAGCTCCTCATTGCTGGTCTCCAGCTCCTCGACCGTGGTCTGCACCGACTCCCGGGCGCGTTGCAGTTCCAACTCCAGTTCACGGATGTAGTCCGCCACCTCGGCGCCGACGCTGAAATCGTGGGGGACCTGGGGATGCTCGGTCACCGGTTTCGGCTGTCGTTCCTCATTGAGCAGGACCACGTAGCAGGGGCCTCCGGTGGCCCGATCGCCCAGGGGCTCGACCCGCACCTCCAGGCGCTCCTCCCGGCCCTCCCCCCCCTTGACAATCAGGTTTTGCACCGTCACCGGCTGGCCCTGCTTGGCGCAGTTGCGCAGGGCGGAGGTCAGGGCGAGGCTGAGGGGATTGCTGGCCAGCAGGGTCAGCAGGTCGCCATTGAAGCGACCCGGGCGGGGGGTGAGGAAGCGGGCGGCATCGCCGAAGATGTGCAGGACCTCGTGCTGGTCGTTGACCAGAAAACCCGCGGGGATGAAGCGGTCGAGGAGGGCGTCGTAGATGCGATTGAGCAGCACCCCGGTGGAGGTCATGCCCCGCGGACGCGGATAGGGGCCCTGATCCAGCGGGGCCCGCAGGGTGGTCAGGGCGCGGCTCTCACGGTGTTTGCGATAGAGCTTCCACTGGCGATCGAGGGTCTCGAACTCGTCCGTCAGGCTCCCCAGGGACTCGCTGGCCCCGAGGAACAGGGTCCCGTTGAGGCGCAGGGCATAGTGGAAGTTGGCGATGGCCTTGGCCTGGGCATTGGGCAGCAGGTAGATGAGCAGATTGCGACAACTGACCAGGTCGATCTTAGTGAAGGGTGGGTCCTTGAGCAGGTTGTGCACGGAGAAGACCAGGGACTGACGCAGATGGGGCAGCACCTTCCAGCGGCCCTCGCCCTGGGCCTCGAAATAGGTGGCGCGCAGCCGCTCCGGGACTTCGTTCAGGGCCTCCTCACGATAGACGCCCTCAGAGGCGGCCTGCACCGACTGTTCATGCAGATCGGTGGCCAGGACCTTGATCAGGGGGGCCCGCCGCTGCTGGGCGCAGGCCTCGTGGAAGAGGATGGCCAGGCTGTAGGCCTCCTCGCCCGTGGAGCAGCCGCAGACCCAGGCGCGCACCTCCTGACCCGGCGGGGTCTGGTCCAGGAGGGCGGGGATGACCTGGTCCCGCAACATCTCGAAGGCCTCGGGATCGCGAAAGAAGCGGGTGACGCCGATCAGCAGGTCCTTGTAGAGCAGGTTGAGCTCATTGGCATCGCTGGCCAGACGCCGGGCATAGTCCTCGACGTTGGTGCCGCTCAGGTCCAGGGACAAGCGCCGGGCGATGCGCCGGGTGATGGTGGTCGGCTTGTAGCTGGCGAAATCGATGTTGTAGGCCTTGTGGAGCAGATCCAGGATCGCCGGCATGCCCCGCAGCGGCCCCTCCTCATGGCGCACGCACAGCATGGCGCGCAGGGCCTCCGGGTCGGCGGTGAACTCCGTCAGGGTCTCGGGCATGTCCTCGGGCATGAGGACGGCATCCACACAGCGGGTGTTGATGGCGCTCTGGGGCATGCCATCGAAACGTGCCGACTCGGGGGATTCCACCAGCACCAGGCCGCCGGCCTCGTGGATGTCGATCAGCCCGCTGCTGCCATCGGAACCGGTGCCGGACAGGATGATGCCTGCCGAACGCTCCCCCCAGGCGGCAGCCAGGGAGCGGAAAAAGGTATTGATGGGCAGCGCCAGGGAGCCGTCCTTGGCGCGGTCACGGGTAATGAGGTCATCACCCTGGATGATGATGTCCTTGGCCGGGGGTAATAGATAGATAGTGTTGGGCCTGACCACCTGGGTCGCATGCACCGGGATCGCGGGCATCCGGGTGAAACGCTCCATGAGCTCATCCATGAGGCTCTTGAAATCCGGGGACAGGTGCTGGATGACCACAAATGCCATCCCCGTGTCGAGAGGCATAGCACGAAAGAGTCGTTCCAAGGCCTCCAACCCCCCCGCCGAGGCGCCGATGCCCACCACATGGGTTGGCAACAGCTCCGGGGAAAGCCTCTCGGCCGGGTGGCGATGGCGTTCCACCCGGGGTGGGGTCAGTGGTGGGTTGGATTCTGGCGGGTCCATATCAATTACTCTTGTTGTTGGCCGCTGCAACACCTGGAGGGCTCTCGGAACCAATGAGTCAGTTACCGAAAGGCTCCCCTTGAGTGGCAAAGTGTAGCGCTGCGGGGGTCAAATCAAGAAGTAGGCCGAACCTGTCGGATCAGGAAAAACCTGCGGGTGACTGCCCTGATCGTCACTGATTATTTTGATTGCTTACGCCCGACTTTCTTACCCGCCGCGGCGAAGGTGTTACACAGCCGGAGCGACAGGGTGGGCGGCGAGGTATGACGGAGTCCAGGGTAATCGCGGACTCGTGGGGGACCCTAGACAAGGGCCTGGCTGGGGTGTCAAACCCAACCAGGCGTCATCTCATTGTCGGGTTAAGACGGCTGCGTCGGGGTCAGGCCCTTGCAGCACCGGGAGACATCGACCGGATCGCCAGAGCGGGCGAGGTCATCAGGACTGCAAGCGGGTTCTCTTCCCGTCAATGAATCGCGGTTCCCACGACTACTTCTTGATGATGGGATCGTTCATGCCCGCATCGAAGAATGCCTTGTGGGCCTTCTCAAACGCTACACAGGCCTCGCCCCCCTGGGTCACGTTTTGCCGGGTGCACTTGCGCGTCCCCTTGGCCAGGTCCGCGCAGGCGCCACCCGGGACAAATAAAGCGGCGCAGGACTCAGCCATCTGCTTTTTGAGCGCCGCCTCATCTTCAGCAGCCAGGGCTACGGAAGAGACCAGGAGCAAGGCAATGCCAAGAATTCTTTTCATATTACCTCCAAATCATTGATTCTCAGATGAGACTTAGTGTTAGGAGCTACTGAGCATATTCAGGTTTTATGAAGATTTGGTTACCGTTTAATGACATTTACCGGCTACCAAGCTCTTCCCTGGGCTTAGGGAACCGGAGAGAAGGCCGGCGATTTGCCCGGCACCCACTAGGCCCGTAAAATAAACGTTCATTCAATCCAGTCCTGCCCTACCGCGAGGTGCTTCATGGGTTCCCGCAACGCTCACGCCATCCTGCCACTGGCGGGTCTCTGCGCCACCCTTCTGGTCGCCGGTTGTGGTCAGGGTAGCGCGCCCGGGGGCGGCCCTGGCGGGCCCGGCGGGCAGATGCCCCCCCCCGAGGTGGGCGTCATCACCCTGTCGGCCGAGCCGGCGACCCTGACGGTGGAACTGGTCGGACGCACGGCATCCTTCCGCATCGCGGAGATCCGGCCCCAGGTCGGGGGGATCATCAAATCGCGGGACTTCCGGGAAGGGAGCCAGATCCGGGCCGGAGATCTGCTTTATGTTATCGACCCGGCCCGCTTCGAGGCGGCCCGGGACAGCGCCGAGGCCACCCTGCTCCGGGCCCGCGCCACCCTGGAGCGGGCCGAGCAGAAGGCGGATCGCTACGCCGATCTGCTGAAGAGTAAGGGCACCAGCCGGGAACAATACGACGACGCCCAGGCCGCCATGAAGGAGGCGCAGGCCAACCTCAAGGTGGCCGAGGCCGATCTGGCCAAAGCGCGCATCGAACTCGATTACACCCGCATCCTCTCCCCCATCGACGGTCACATCGGCCGCTCCGCCGTCACCCAGGGGGCCTTGGTGACGGCCAACCAGGAACTGGCCCTGGCGACAGTCCAGCAGCTCGATCCCATTTACGTGGACCTCACCCAATCCGCGGCCCAGCTCCTGCGCCTGCGGCGCGATCTGGAGGGTGGCCACTTGCAGCGTACCCCGGAGGAACTGCCCACGGTGACCCTGGTCCTGGAGGATGGCTCGCCCTATCCCCATGCGGGACGCCTGGAATTCGCCGAGGTCAGCGTGGATCAGGACACGGGGACCGTGACCCTGCGGGCGACCTTCCCCAATCCGGATGCCCTGCTCCTGCCAGGCATGTTCGTGCGTGCCCAGGTGGAGGAAGGGGTCCGGCCGGACGCGCTCCTGGTCCCCCAGTCCAGCATCCAGCGTGACCGCCAGGGTCATGCCCAGGCCTTGATCCTGAATGCGGAGGGGGTGGTGGAACAGCGCCAGGTCGAGGTAGATCGCGCCCTGGGCAATCGCTGGCTAGTCACCGCCGGTCTCCAGCCCGGCGAACGCCTGATCGTCGATGGCCTGCAAAAGGCCCGGCCCGGCAGTCCGGCCAAGGCCGTCGACTGGGCCCCGGCGGCGAAGGCCCCCTAGACCCCCGCCGCGCTGTCCGCCCGCGCCCCTCACTGGGAGATTGCTCCATGGCCCATTTCTTCATCGACCGCCCAGTCTTCGCTTGGGTGATCGCCATCCTCATCATGCTCGCCGGCCTCCTGGCGATCTGGACCTTGCCCATCAGCCAGTATCCGGCCATCGCCCCGCCGGCCATCGCCATCACCGCCAACTATCCCGGGGCCTCGGCGCAGACGGTCCAGGACTCGGTGACCCAGGTCATCGAGCAGCAGATGAACGGCCTCGATGGCCTGCGCTACATGTCCTCCACCAGTGAGTCCAACGGCCAGGCGACCATCACCCTGACCTTCGCCAACGGTGTCAATCCCGACACGGCGCAGATGCAGGTGCAGAACAAGCTGCAACTGGCCAGTCCCCTGCTGCCGGAGGAGGTCCGCCAGCAGGGCCTCACCGTCGCCAAGTCGGTGCGCAACTTCCTCATGGTGGTGGCCTTCGTCTCCCGCGACGGGCGCCTGAGCAAGGCCGACCTGGGCGACTACGCCAATTCCATGGTCAAGGACCCCCTCAGCCGGCTCCCCGGGGTGGGCGAGGTGACTATGTTCGAGACCCAGTACGCCATGCGCATCTGGCTCGATCCCCACCGGCTGAACCAATATGGCCTGACCCCCGGGGAGGTCTGGAGCGCCATCGAGGCGGAGAATGCCCAGGTCTCCGCCGGCCAGCTCGGCGCCCGTCCGGCGGACGCCGGCCAGCAGTTCACCGCCACGGTCAACGTCCAGAGCCGCCTCAGTTCCCCGGAGGAGTTTGGCGCCATCCGCCTGCGCACCCAGGAGGATGGGGCCGTGGTCTATCTGCGCGACGTGGCGCGCATCGCCTTGGGGAGCGAGAGTTACAGCCGCAACGGCCGCCATCTGGGCAAGCCCTCCGCCGGCATGGCCATCCGCCTCGCCACCGGCGCCAATGCCCTGGAGACCGCCGACGCCATCAAGCGCAAGGTCGAGGAGCTGTCCGCCTATTTCCCCCCGGGGATGGAGTACGTCTTCCCCTACGACACCACGCCCTTCGTGCGCATCTCCATCGGCAAGGTGGTGACCACCCTCTTCGAGGCCGTGGCCCTGGTCTTCCTGGTGATGTACCTCTTCCTGCAGAACTTCCGCGCCACCCTGATCCCGGCCATCGCCGTGCCGGTGGTGCTGCTGGGCACCTTCGGCGTGCTGGCGGCCTTTGGCTACAGCATCAACACCCTGACCCTGTTCGCCATGGTCCTGGCCATCGGCCTGCTGGTGGACGACGCCATCGTGGTGGTGGAGAACGTCGCCCGGGTCATGCACGAGGACCGCCTCCCGCCGCGGGAGGCGACGCGCAAGTCCATGGACCAGATCACCAGCGCCATCATCGGCATCGCCCTGGTGCTATCGGCGGTCTTCGTGCCCATGGCCTTCTTCGGCGGCTCCACCGGGGTCATCTACCGCCAGTTCTCCATCACCATCGTCTCGGCCATGCTGCTGTCGGTGCTGGTGGCCCTGACCCTGACCCCGGCCCTCACCGCCAGCCTGCTCAAGCCCCTGGACCACGAGCATCATGAACGCCGCAAGGGTTTCCTGGGCTGGTTCAACCGCTCCTTCAATCGCAGCGTGGGCCTGTACACCGGGGGCACCGGGTTCATGCTCAAACAGCGCTGGGTCTTCTTCGCCGTCTATCTGCTGCTGGTGGGGGCCCTGGTCTGGCTCTACCCGCGGCTGCCGAGTTCCTTCCTGCCGGATGAGGACCAGGGCATCCTCATCATGCAGGCGGTACTGCCCGCCGGCGCCACCCTGGAGCGCACCGAGGCGGTCCTGGAGCAGATCGAGCGGCACTTTCTCGAGAACGAGCCCGAGGCGGTCCAGGAGTTCATCACCGTCGCCGGTTTCAGCTTCGCCGGCCAGGGCCAGAACATGGCCATCGGCTTCGTCAAGCTCAAGGACTGGTCCGAACGCCAGCGGCCGGACCTGGGGGTCAAGGCCGTGGCTGGGCGGGCCATGCAGGCCTTCGCCGGCATCCGCGACGCCATGGTCTTCGCCTTCCCGCCGCCGGCGGTGGTGGAACTGGGCACCGCCACCGGCTGGAACGTCCAGCTTCAGGATCGGGTCGGCCTGGGCCACGATGCCATGATGGCGGCCAAGGGGCAGTTCATGGGCATGGCCAGCCAGGACCCGCGGCTGATGGGGGTGCGGCCCAACGGCCGCGACGACGAGCCCCAGCTCCAGGTGGAGGTGGACCGCACCCGCGCCGGGGCCCTGGGCCTGTCGCTGGCAGACATCAACCGCACCCTGGCGGTGGCCTGGGGCAGCGCCTATGTGGACGACTTCGTCCACGAGGGGCGGGTCAAGCGCGTCTACCTCCAGGCTGACACCCCCTTCCGCATGCTGCCGGAGGACCTGGATGCCTGGTATGTGCGCAACAAGCAGGGGGAGATGGTGCCGTTCTCGGCCTTCGCCGATATCAAGTGGGTCTACGGCTCACCGCGCCTGGAGCGTTTTAACGGCCTGCCCGCGGCGGAGATTCTGGGCCAGGCCGCGCCGGGTCACAGCACCGGCGAGGCCATGGCGGCGGTGGAGGAACTGGTGGCCAAGCTACCACCGGGTATCGGGCTGGAATGGACCGGCATTTCCTATGAGGAGCGCGCCGCCGGGGCGCAGGCGCCCCTGCTCTATACCCTGTCCATCCTGGTGGTCTTCCTCACCCTGGCGGCCCTGTACGAGAGTTGGTCCGTGCCCTTCGCCGTCATCCTCGGCGTGCCCATTGGTGTCTTGGGCGCGGTCCTGGCCGCCATGGGACGGGGACTGCCGAGCGATATCTATTTCCAGGTCGGTCTGCTGGCCACCATCGGCCTGGCGGCCAAAAATGCCATCCTCATCGTCGAGTTCGCCCGCACCCTCCAGGATGAGGGACGCAGCGCCATGAGCGCCGCCCTGGAAGCGGCCCGGATGCGTATCCGCCCCATCGTCATGACCTCCCTTGCCTTTGGCTTCGGCGTCCTGCCCCTGGCCATCGCCACCGGGGCCGGCTCCGGTGGCCAGAACTCAGTGGGCACCGGCGTCCTGGGCGGGGTGGCCGCCAGCACCCTGCTCGGGGTCTTCTTCGTGCCCCTCTTCTTCGTGCTGATCCGCGGGCGGCTGGGCAGGCAGGCGACCCGGCCCGCCAGCGCGCAAGCAGATCAGGGCACCGCCCAATCTCCGGCCTCCGCCCCTTCCCCGGCGTCGGTCGCCTCCGCCGTGGTCAGCGAGGGCTCTGTCCATGGCTGAGCCCATCACCGCCGCTCCGGACCCGGAGGGACGCGGTCAGAGCCGGCGGCAGCAGATCCTGGATGCCGCCGCCGCCTGCTTCATCCGTGAGGGCTTTCATGGTGCCAGCATCGCCCGCATCGCTAAGGAGGCGGGTATGAGCGCGGGCAACCTATACCACTTCTTTTCCGGCAAAGAGGCCATGATTGCCGCCCTGGTGCAGCGCCGGCTGGACCAGTCCCTAACCCTGTTTGCCGAAATCAAGGCCGCCGCGGACCCCGTGCAGGCCATGCTAGAGCGGGTCGCGTTCAGCCTGGAACAACAGACGGACCCGGACCAAGCCGCCCTAGGCCTGGAGATCCTGGCGGAGGCGGGACGCAATCCAGGGGTGGCAAAAATCGTGCGTGACGCCGATGCCGCGATCCGCGTGCATCTGATCCGCCTCTATCAGGGTGCCCGTGAGGCGCATGGCCTACCCGCCACGAACACAGAGGCGGAGATGGATGTCAACGAGGCGGCGAAGCCGGAGGGGGAGGCAGAGGCGGTTACCGAGGTGCTGGTGGCGATCTTTCAGGGCCTGCCGGCCCGGGCCATCAGCCACCCGGAACTCGACAGGGACCGTCTGTTACCGGTACTGCGCCAAGCGCTGGAATTCCTGTTATTAACCCGCCGCCAGGACTCCTCGACACTTGGACCTCCGGCTTTGAGGACGTCTGGCCTTTAGTATCTCAGGGAGGCGGATGGCGAGGAGGAAACCGGGCGGGCAGCAGGTGGCTGGAAGGCCTATATCAGAGATCGCCGCTGGCTCCGGCTTCCATGATCTCCCGCAGAGTGTCCCGCACATTGATCGCCTTTTCCAGCAAGGCCGGCGAGAGGTCCGCAGTGCGAATGACCATGTCCAAGTCCAGAGTGACCAGCCAGACGTGGCCGTCGCGGTCCTCGATCAGGGTGATGCGGCAGGGCAGATAGGCCGAAAAGTCGATGTCATGGGCGATCATGTCGTGGGCGATGGCCGCATCACAGAACTGGAAGATCTCCACCCGCTTACTCTCGATACCCATGCTGATGAGCTGTTGTGAGAGGGGCAGGTGCGCAACCAGTTTGAAGTTCAGGGCGTTGGCGCGCAGCTTCATCGACTCGATGGCGTCATCCGCGGTGACCCCTTCCGCCAACGGCATCTTGAGCACGGTGTCAGCAATCTTGGGCATTGCAGCCTGCTCGGCGAGACCGACGGTGGTCATCAACAGGGACAAGAGGGCCAGCAGGGCGACGAGGGTCAATTTGCGCATCTTGGGGGATCTCCTGGGCAGGGGGCGGCCCTCGGGGGCAGGCCGCAAAAATAAAAAGTGGTAACAATGGGTATTTTGGACCTTTAACCCCGTCCATGCCAGTGATAGCCGGCGCGAACCGATATCAGGTCTCAGCTCTCAGGTCTCAGGTCTCAGGTCTCAGGTCTCAGGTCTCAGGTCTCAGGTCTCAGGTCTCAGGTCTCAGGTCTCAGGTCTCAGGTCTCAGGTCTCAGGTCTCAGCAGCAGTGAACCAAACTCTCAATCAGGGATCTTGATATCCTTCAAAACAGTTGGTTACCAAATACGCGGCTGAAAAGTAATGGTCTTTTTCACCAGTGATCAGCTCTCAGGACGAGCACCTGCCTTCAGTCCCAGAGCATAAAGGCGGTTCTTTTTTTCGCCCGTGATTTCCGCAGCGAGGGCGGCGGCCTGTTTAAGCGGTAATGCGCGCGCCAGGATGCGCAGGACCCGTTCACCCTCGGCCGCCACCGCGTCCTGATTGCGATCACCCGCCACCAGCAGCACGAATTCACCCTTTTGCTGATCGGCGTCTCCGACGATGCGGGGGGGCAGGTCCGCCAGGGTCCCGGCGAGAAAGGTCTCGAAGCGTTTGGTGAGCTCCCGCGCCACCACCGCCCGGCGTTCCCCACCCAATACTTGGGCTAGGTCGGCGAGGGTTTCCAAGACCCGATTGCCGGCCTCGTAAAACACCAGGGTGCCAGGTTCCCGGGCAAGCGCAGCGAACTGTTCCCGACGCTTGCCGGGGGTGCGCGGAGGGAAACCGAGAAACAAAAAGCGATCGCTAGGCAGGCCAGCGGCGGACAGGGCGCAGATGGCGGCATTGGCCCCCGGGATCGGCACCACGCGGAAGCCGGCGGACCGGGCGGCGGCCACCAGCGGGTAGCCGGGGTCGCTGATCAGGGGGGTGCCGGCATCGGACACCAGGGCCAGGTCCTCCCCCGCCGCCAGACGCTCCAGGAGGCGCGGCACCAGGCGGGTCTCGTTATGCTCGTGGCAGGCCGTCAGGGGGGTGCGCAGGCCATAGTGGGCGAGCAGTACCGCGGTATGGCGGGTATCTTCGGCGGCGATGAGGCCCACCCGCCCCAGGGTGTCCAGGGCGCGCTGGCTGATATCCGCCAGATTGCCCATGGGCGTGGCCACCACGTATAGTACTCCCGGGGATTGGTTCAAGGATTTACTTCCCGATTATTTGATGTGGGGACGCCAGCCATGCCAACGCCGACTCTGCTCGTCACCGCCCGGGATCCGTCTGCTACCGCGTCCTGGCCCTGCCGGTCGGACGGATCGCTGCCTCGACCGCCGTTGGGCACGTCGGCAGTCCGGCCTGATGTGCGTCCCGCGCTCTGGCCTCGACGCTGCACTGGTCTCTGGCCTGGGCGCTGGACCTTTCTCTGGCCTGGAGGCCCCTCCCAAGCGCTCCTCGGCCTCCTCCTAGCCTTGACCCTGCTGCTGGCCGGCTGCGCCGGGGCCCCACGGGAGGGGGCGGGTCCCGCCAGCGGTCGTGATGACCAACCAGGGACGGCGGCCCCGGCGCCCCGGGTCCAGATCGCCGTCCTGCTGCCGGAGGCCGGTCGCTACGCCGAGGCCGGAAAGGCCGTGAGGACCGGTATTGTCGCCGCCCAGACCCAGGGCGGACAAGACACCGAGCTGAGGTTCTACGCCAGCCGCGACCCGCGCCAGACCCCGGAACTGCTGCGCCAGGCCGCCGCCAACGGCGCCAGCCTGGCCATCGGCCCGCTGGAAAAGGAGGCGGTGGAAGCCCTGGCCCTGCAGCCAGCCCTCCCCATCCCCACCCTGGCCCTCAACCGGGCGACCAGCGAGGCCGCCCCCGCCAACCTCTATCAATTTGCTCTGGACCCGGAGGACGAGGCCAGCGACGCCGCGCGCAAGGCCTGGGGTCTGGGCTTCCACGGCGCCCTGCTGCTCTATCCCGCCAACCCCTGGGGAGAACGCCTGGCGAGGGGCTTTCGCCGCGAATGGCTGGGACGGGGTGGCACCTTCGCCGCCACCCACGCCTTCGACACCGAGCAACCGGACCTGCCGCAGGGGCTGCTGGCAGACGCCCTGGCCGGCTCCATCCACGCCGCCTCCGCCGAGTGCATTTTCCTCGTTGCCACGGCCGCCCAGGCCCGACAGCTCTGGCCCCAGATCCTCGCCAGCGCCCCTGGCCTGCCCCCGGTCTTCGCCACCTCTCATATTTTTGAAGGCGCCCAGGACATCGAGGGAAATCAGCTCCTGACGGGGGTGCAATTCGTGGAAATCCCCTGGATGGTCGACACCGCCCCGACCGATCCCCTGTCCCGCGCCAGCCTGGACCGGGCCCAGGGCGGGCTGGACCCGCGCTATATCCGGCTCTACGCCATGGGGATCGATGCCTATCGCTTGCTGCCCTATCTGGAGGGGCTCACCGCCCGTCCCGGGGCCTATGTCGACGGCCGCACCGGGCGCCTGAGCATCGATGACCGGCGGCGGGTCCAGCGTGAACTGGTCCTGGCGCGGATGGATTCCCTGGGCCCGACCCGCCTTGCCACCCTCACCCCCTGAGACCCCGCGCGACACGGGCGCCGCCAAGGAGCGCCTGGCGCGGACCTATCTCGAGGCCCAGGGCCTGCGGCTGGTGGCAAGCAATTACCGCTGCCGGCACGGGGAGATCGATCTGGTGATGCGCGACGGCCAGACCCTGGTCTTCGTCGAGGTGCGTTACCGGGCCTCCGAGCGCTTCGGCGGCGCCGCGGCCTCGGTAGGCCAGGCCAAACAGCGCCGCTTGCAGGCCGCCGCCGGCCATTTTCTGCAAGGCCGAGGCCATGGCAACGCCCTGCCCTGCCGCTTCGACGTCCTGGCCATTGGCGCCGGCGACCGGATCGACTGGATCAGGGACGCCTTTGGCGCCTGGTGATCCAGACCTTGGTCCGCTGACTGCTTAACCCTACTTACTTACCCCTGACTGCTGGATGCTAAGTGCTGTGCGCTGAACGCAGATCGCTGATCGCTGACCTCTGATCGCAGAATGCTGACCACCGATCACTGAACGCTTAATCCCTGATCGCTGACCGATGATCCCTGCTTTCTGACCAGAATTTCATCACCCCCAGGACCGCTTCCATCCCCCCTCACCCATGGTTACCCGCCGATGTTTTGCCCGGAAACTCGCCCACCTTCACCACCACTGACGGTATTGTCCGGTCTCACCGCTCCCGGTATCGGACGCCGCGCCTGGATATTTTGGCTAGGCCACGCGCTTGCCTGGACGAACCATGCGCTGATCTGGCCAAGCCGCCTGTTCACCTGGCCGAGCCGCACGCTCAGCGGGACCCGACGCGCGCTTTGCGGACCCTGTAGCCCCGTGATTCACCCCTGGCACGCCACCCGCGTCATCCTCTCGGCCTTGGTGCTGACCCTCCCCCTCCTCCAAGGCTGTGCCGGGGCACTGATCGCGGCCGGGGTGGGGGCGGCGGTCGGGGCGACCGTCGTCGTCCGTGACCGGCGGGGGGAGGAGGTGGTGCTCGCCGACAAGGAAATCGAATTTAAGGCCAAGGATTGGCCCGGTTCCGGCTCGGGCTGTCAGGTCGCGGCCACCAGTTACAACCGTGTCGTGCTCCTCACCGGCCAATGCCAGGATCAGGCGGCACGGCAACGCTTTGCCGAACGCATCGGCAAGATCCCCGGTGTCAAGCAGGTGTTGGACGAGATCAGTATCGGACCCTTCGCCAGCCTCCAGCAGCAGGCCGACGACACCCTGATCACCTCCCGGCTGAAGCTCGAACTGGTCCAGGTCCGCCTCCCGGGCTTCGACCCCACCCGCGTCACCATCGTCACCGAATCCGGCGTCGTCTATCTGCTGGGGCTGGTGACCCCGGCCGAGGCCGAGGCGACCGTCGACAAGGCGCGCTACACCCCCGGGGTCGCCAAGGTAGTCAAGATGTTCGAGACCTGGCACGAGGCGGGTATGGCGGAGCCCCCGACGGGTGGTGGCGGCCAGGCCCAGGCCGGTGCTGGGGGCAAGGTAACCGTTCAGCCCCCCTCCCCCCAATCCTCCCCCCCCAGGGGGGAGGGAGTGGGAGAAGCCGCAGCCGGTGCCACCGCAGCCCTCCTGGGGCGCGAGGGGTCTGAACGGATAGGGGGCCAGGAGGTTGTCGGGACGGGAGTCTTCACCCGCCCGCTAAAGAGCGAGGCCGGCAATGCTGCCGGCTGAGCCCCTGAGTCGCCAGACTCTGGCCGAGCTCCAGGTCATCGCCACGCCGGGGACCCTGCTGACCAGGCCGGAGGACTGCTGGGCCTATGGCTACGACAACAGCCGCCGCCAGGCCCTGCCCCAGGCGGTGGTCCTGGTCGAGGACGTGGCCCAGGTCCAACCCCTGGTCGCGCTCTGTAACCGCGAGGGGCTGCCCCTCGTCACTCGCGGGAGGGGCACCGGTACCACCGGCGCCACGGTCCCAGACCGGGGCGGCCTGGTCCTGTCCTGCGAGCGCCTGGAACGGATCCTGGACATCGATCCCGACAACCGCCTGGCGATCGTCGAGCCGGGCGTCACCAACCAGGCCCTGCAGCAGGCCCTGGCACCCCTTGGCTTCTTCTGGCCCCCAGACCCGACCAGCGCCGCCACCTGCACGCTGGGGGGCAATCTGGCCTGCAACGCCGCCGGTCCCCGGGCGGTCAAGTACGGCACGCCGCGGGAGAACACCCTGGGGCTGCGGGTGGTGACCGGCGCCGGCGAGGTGTTGCGCACCGGTGTCCGGACCACCAAGGGCGTGGTGGGTTATGACCTGACCCGGCTGCTCATCGGCTCCGAGGGCACCCTGGCCGTCATCACCCAGGCGACGCTCAAACTGACCCCCCTGGCGGAGGCCAAGCGCACCCTGCGCGCCAGCTACCGCGACATCCACGCCGCCGCCGCCGCAGTCGCTACGATCATGGCCCAGCCGGTCACCCCCTGCGCCCTGGAGTTCCTCGACGGTTCCGCCATCGCCATGGCCCGTCACGTCGCCGATCTGGGCCTGCCGGCGGAGACCGGCGCCCTGTTGATGATCGAGGTCGACGGCCCGGCACATGGCAGCGACGAGGCCGCCGCCGCCGTGGCCGCCGCCGCTCGCCACCCGGGTCTGCTGGAACTCAAGACCGCCGCCAGCACCGCCGAGGTGGCCGACCTCTGGCGGACCCGCACCGCCCTTTCCCCCGCCCTGCGCCAGATCGCCCCGAAGAAGATCAACGAGGACGTGGTGGTACCGGTCTCGCGCCTGGGCACCTTCATCGAGGGGGTGGACCGGTTGGGACGGGAGCACGCCATCCGTATCGTCAACTTCGGCCATGCCGGGAACGGCAACATCCACGTCAACCTGCTGGTCAACCCCGACGACCCGGCGGAGATGAGCCGCGCCACCGTCTGCCTAGACGCGATCTTTAGCCTGGTCCTGGCCCTGGAGGGCACCCTCTCCGGCGAGCACGGCGTGGGTCTGGCCAAGCGTGACTTCGTCCCCCGGGAACTGGACCCCGTAGCCTTGCGCCTGATGCACGGCATCAAGCGTCAATTCGATCCCAACGGCATCCTCAACCCGGGCAAGACCTTGCCTCCCTTGCCCTGAGGGACAAAGGCTCTTCCCAGGCCCGCGGCAGGGGAATAGGCTAGTGGGGCATAGAGGCGACCACGACCGCCCATCGTGGACATGCTGGCTTGAACACGCCATGACCAAGCCTCTCCCGCACACGGGACGACCGCCAGGTTCCGATGATGCTAGCCAGATGGGACGTCGCTTCATGGCAGCAAATCCTGGCGCTTTTCCAGACTGGCCAGGTATAAATGGTGGGCATAAAAAAAGGAGGGGTTTTAACCCTCCTTTTAAGAATCTGGAGCGGGAAACGAGACTCGAACTCGCGACCCCAACCTTGGCAAGGTTGTGCTCTACCAACTGAGCTATTCCCGCTTTAGGCTCCAACATCGACGCTACCGCCGCGTTGGAAGTTGCGCATTTTACCGAGCACAGCCGGACTGTCAAGCACCATTCCGGGGAATTCTCCCGGCTCCAGGGTTCGCAACCAGACAGGCCCGGCCGACGCTGGCCGCCAGGAGCGGCGGGTTGGGTTGGTACTAGCCCGGTCGCACGCTGCGGGCCGGATCGGACAGCGCCGACTGAACAGCCCGCCTCAGGAGCCTTCAGGGGCCTGGTGACGGGGCGGTAAGACTGGGCCAGGCCGCGCGCAAATAGATGAACATGGACCAGAGGGTGAGGACGGCAGCAACGTAGAGCAGTACCAGCGCCGGCACGTAGGTCGGCAGTCCCCAGGGGGATGGACCAAGGATGAGCACCAGGATGGCGATCATCTGTACCGTGGTCTTGAACTTGCCCACTTGTGAGACGGCGACCCGGGAGCGGACACCGATCTCCGCCATCCATTCCCGCAACGCGGAGACCGCGATCTCACGGCCGATAATGACGGTCGCCGGGAGGGCCAGCAGGGGGCGGGGGTCGGCCTCGACCAGCAGGACCAGTGCCGCAGCGACCATGAGTTTATCGGCGACCGGATCGAGGAAGGCCCCCAGGGCCGAGGTCTGTCCCAGACGCCGCGCCAGATAACCGTCCACCAGGTCCGTGAGGGCGGCCAGACCGAAGACCAGCGCGCACGCCAGACGCGCCCAGGCCACCGGGGTGTAGAAGAGGACGATAAAGACCGGGATCAGAAAAATCCGCAGCAGCGTCAGAAGATTGGGAATATTCCACATAGGGAGGGAACAGCGGAAGGCTATGAGCGCATCACCCGTCGCGGGGCAATGGAGCGCTATCGGATCATTCAGGGTGTGGCGAGAGACCCGCCACCCTGAAGGAGAGCGGGGGTCGGGCGCCGGCAGCCACCATCAAGGGGTCATCATCCTCAGGTCTTGCTCCAATAACTGATCGTTCCTAGCCTGTAAATCGGATCTAAGGGCGGCATTGTCGCGCTCAATTTCCTGTTCTTGCCGTTGTCGCTCCTCAAGTGTCATGTGCCGATGATCGGGTAACGGGAGCGGGGGAGCGGCCCAGTATTCATAGTCCGTCTTGCGGTGGTAATAGACGGTCCCCAGCCTAAGCGCCTGGTCCCGATCCCCGCCGCGCAGGGCTTGTTGATAGTCCGTCTCGGCCTGGGCCATCCTGGCCAACAAGGCTTCCTCCTGCCGCCCATTTTCCTGGACCAGGGCATCGATCTCCTGGCGATCGCGACGGTTGACCCGCAGGACGAAGATCAACATCGCTACCACGGCGACAACGACCACTGCGACCGCTAACATGGACCCCCTCCGAATGTGTCCTGAAGGTCAAAAGGGCGTACTCAATCGCCACCCTCAGGGTAGCTGACTGTTGGGATGCAGGGCCTCGAAAATCTGCTGAGCGAGTTGACGGCTGATGCCCTCGACCCGTGCGATGTCCTCCACCGCGGCGCCCTCCAGGGTCTGGATGCCACCGAATTCGCGCAATAACCGCTGGCGGCGCCGGGGACCAATGCCCGGGATCTCCTCGAGGAGGGAGGCGGTCCGCGCCTTGGCTCGGCGCTGACGATGGGCGGTGATGGCAAAGCGATGCGCCTCGTCCCGGATCTGCTGGATGAGGTGCATGGCGGGGGAGTCCGCGGGCAGTATAAGGGCCTGGTCCCGACCGGACAACCAGAGTTGCTCGGCCCCGGGACGCCGGTCCGGCCCTTTGGCGACCCCGACCAGGATCGGCCCGGTTACCCCCAGTTCATGCAAAGCCGCCTCCACCTGGGAAAGCTGGCCCCGCCCCCCATCGATCAACAGGATGTCCGGCGCCGGGTATTCCCCCTGCTTGACCCGGGCGTAACGTCGGCTCAGGGCCTGGTGCATGGCGGCATAGTCGTCCCCCGGGGTCACGCCCTCGATATTGAAACGGCGGTAGTCGGACTTGAGGGGCCCCTCGGTCCCGAAGACCACGCAGGAGGCGACCGTCCGCTCCCCCTGGGTATGGCTGACATCGAAGCATTCCAGCCGCTGGGGCAAGGCCTCTAGCCCCAGGGCCAGGCGCAGGGCCTCCCGGCGTTGGGCATAGCCGGCCTGGCTGCCAAGGCGGGCCTCCAAGGCCACCCGGGCATTGCCCAGGGCCAGGTCCAGCCAGTGGCGTCGCTCCCCGCGGACGCGGTGGCGGATGGCCACCTTATGGCCGACGCGTTCGCCGAGGGCGGTTTCTAGCAGGGTCCGCTCCTCGGGCTCGGCGCTGATCAGGATCTCGGTCGGCAGCGCCTTGTCGGCGTAAAACTGGGTGAGGAAGGCGGCGAGTACCCCCGGCGCCTCCATCCCCTCCGGCACGCGGGGGAAGAAGGCCTTGTTGCCCAGGTTGCGCCCGGAGCGGATGTAGAAGACCTGGACGCAGGTCAGGCCGCCACCGCTGGCGGCGGCAACGATGTCCAGATCGCCTCCCTGGCCGTTGACGTACTGGCGCTGCTGGATACCCCGCAGCATCTGGATCTGATCCCGCAGCACCGCGGCGCGTTCGAAATTGAGGGCGGCCGCGGCGACCTCCATGCGCCCCGCCAGGTCGCCGATCACCTCGTCGGTGCGGCCCTCCAAGAACTGGATGGTATGGCGCACGTCCTCGGCATAGTCCTCGGGGCTGATCAGGTTGACGCAAGGCCCGCTGCAGCGCTTGATCTGATATTCCAGACAGGGGCGGGAACGATTGTTGAAGACGGCGTCCTCGCACTGGCGCACCGGGAAGATCTTCTTCAGCAGGTGCAGGGTCTGGCGGACGGCGTAGCCGCTGATGAAGGGACCGAAGAAGCGATCCTTGCCCTTGGTGGAGCCGCGATGAAAGGTCAGGCGCGGAAAGGTGTCGGGCACCGTCAGGCGGATGTAGGGGTAGCTCTTGTCGTCACGCAACAGGACGTTGAAGCGCGGCTGCAAGGCCTTGATGAGATTGTTCTCCAGCAGCAGGGCCTCGCCCTCGGTGCTGGTCACGGTGATCTCGATGTCCCGGATGAGGGACACCATGATCTCGATGCGCCGGTTGTGGGTCCGGCCGAAATAGCTGGAGACGCGGCGCTTGAGGTCCTTGGCCTTGCCGACGTAGAGCACTTTGCCAGCGCCATCCAACATGCGGTAGACCCCGGGGGACTCGGGGAGGGTCTTCAGCAGGCGGCGGGGATCGCGCGACTCCTTGCCAGCCGGCAAGCCAGTTCCCACGCCAACCTCAAGGCTGGTCACCCGCCCAGGCTCCGCGATACTCTCCTCGCCGGTCTCCCCGTTGGTCTCCAAATCGGTATCCCCGCAGGTCTTGCTGAGGTTCTCCATGCGGTTCTCCGCCAAGGCGGGATCTTGACTGGACATCGGCAATGTCCGGGGTAATCGCGACGTACGGAAGGTTTAGGCGCTGACGGCGAACCGGACCTCAGGCCGCCCGAAGCCAGTCCCGGGCCTGGGCGATCACGGCCTGGAACATCGCCGTCGTCAGGCGACCGGTCTGGGTGTTGTAGCGGCTGCAATGGTAGGAATCCAGCAGCCGCCGACCGGCGGGCAGGTCATGGCTGGCGCCATGGGCGAAGGGATAGGCGGCGAGCTTGAGATCCAGGGCCATCAGCACCGCTCCATGGGCAACCCGCCCCAGCGCCAGGATCAGGGACTCGGGCCCCAGGTCCGCCAGTTCGGCCCGCAGATAGGCGTTGCAGGCGCGAGCCTCCCCACCCGTGGGTTTGTTCTGCGGCGGCAGGCATTTGACGGCATTGGTGATGCGGCAGCCGGTCAGCACCAGACCGTCTCCCTGAGTCTGGGAGATAGGCGCGCTGCCAAAGCCGTAGCGGTGCAGGGTCTCGTAGAGCAGGATACCGGCATGATCGCCGGTGAAGGGCCGACCGGTGGCGTTCGCCCCATGCAGCCCCGGGGCCAGGCCCACCACCAGCAGGCCGGCCTGCCGATCGCCAAAGGGCGCCACGGGGGCGGCATGATAGGTCGGGTGAAGCCCCCGCACCTCGTCCAGGAAGCCCGCCAGGCGCGGGCAGCGGCGGCAGTCAGGATCGAACCAGCCCGGGGGCCAGGGTGAATCTGGAGCGTCCAAAGTGAAGTCCCGTCATTACAGGTCGCGGGCGAGGCGGCATTTTGCCCGGGTAAGATCGCGATCAGCGCAGTCCCAGTTGCACCGCCAGCCGCTGTGTCTTCAGGACCAGCCCGATCGCGATCGCCACACCGGAAGGGCGATTGATATTCCTGGGGATAGCCGTGGCCGCGAACCAGCGGGAGAGGCTATGCTCAGGGCCGAGCCTGGGCGTGAGTTCCCGTTCAGTAAACATAACGAAGTAGTGGAATTCCCGCACCCCGGCGGCATAGCCGAGTTCCCGGAAGTTGCTGTTGCCCAATGGCAGAAGCTCACCCACCGCAGGGGTCAGGCCCGTTTCTTCGTCCAGTTCTCTGAGCACCGCCGTCCGCGGGGATTCTCCAGGCTCCAGATGACCCCCAAAGAAATTCCACAAGCCCGGTTTATGGACGAGGTGGCTGCGCTTGCCGAGGAGGAACTTGCTGGTCCTGTAACAATAGATAAGGGTCCAGGCACCGGGATCGGTATTCATGGCCTACGCCTTCCGAGTTAGCTCAGGCTGGGACCAGGCAGATGGACACGGCAGGCAGGATTGAGCGACAAGCTGGGGAGGATCGTGACGCCAGGCAGCCCGAGCAATCTCGTAACTGCTTGATTTATAATGAAATAATGGCGGAGAGGGAGGGATTCGAACCCTCGATACGTTGCCGTATACACACTTTCCAGGCGTGCTCCTTAAGCCACTCGGACACCTCTCCGGGAGGGACCACCAGGCTGGCGCGGGGGCTGCCAGATACCATTCCATGCCGGTGGAAGGGCGGCAAGATAAGGGAATCCCGCCGGTCGTGCAAGTCCTTATCAACCCTTGCACGAGGGTCCGCGGGAAAAGCCTGGCCAGGAGGCCTCGCCAACCCGTCCTAGCAGCCTGTCGGACTTTCTCGGTTTCGTGCGGGGGAGCCGCCCGATAGAATAAGCCCATCTACTGGGGAGGCCTGAGCCGATGAGCCACTTCCGTC
>SACH01000455.1 GCA_009928645.1 Gammaproteobacteria bacterium
CCCAAGGCCCGCGACATGCTCGCCCAGGGCGAGTACGCCTACCTGTCCCCGGTCATCCGCTACGACGCCACCAGCGGCGCCGTGCTCGACCTGTTGCTGGCCAACGCCAGCCGGCTTGGCGATGGCATCCGAGAAGCGGTGGTTGACGGCCTGCGTCTACAGGGGATGTCCGCAACCGCGACGGCGCCGTCTATAATCAAGAACGACGACTACCTGGCGGCCATGGCCGGAGGTCCCCATGCCGGCTGGCTAAAAAATGCCCGCGCCACCATGCGCCCCCGGCAACTGCGCAAGGCGATCGCATCCTTTGCTCGACAAATCGAGCTGCACCGCGGGTGGATCGCCAACCCCGCTTCCAAGCCCGGAATGGAGCAGGCCGCCATGGAGGAGGTCGCAAGGTGCGTGCGGGAAAAATGGCCTGACGATATCCGGCGCTTGACAACGCAGCGCAATATTTTGCTTGGCTTATTGGAGGAGATCGAAAGTGGAAAAGGCACAAGTCGTTCTTGAGGAGGTGATGACTCACGCCATCGCGGCCGCCCGCCGCGCGCGCGCCGCGGCAGCCGACGGTAGCGACCAGCACGGCGAGGCGATGGCCTTCGCCTATTACGACATGGTCGACGTCATCCGTGAGCAGGCGGATCTGTTGGGTATCGAATGGGCGGACCGGACGCTTGCCGTCTTCGTGCCCGAGTCACTGCTTGGCCGCCCCGATTCCAGCCGTGAGTGACGGCTTCACCCTCACCCTCGACGACCGCCAGGTCCAGGCCGCCCTGACCGCCCTGGCCGGCCGCCTGGACCATCTCCGTCCGGCCCTGGAGGACATCGGCCGCGCCCTGCAAAACCATACCGAGGACGCCTTCGCCGCCGAGGCCAGTCCCTTCGGTGGGTCCTGGCCGGACCTCTCCCCGGTCACCAAGGCCCGCCGCGCCAAGCTGGGCAAGTGGCCGGGGCCCATGCTGCAAATGTCCGCCGGCCGCCTGGCCGCGTCCATCTTTTACGACGCCACTGACGAGCGCGTCGTCCTGGGCGCGCCCAAGGTCTATGCCGCCACCCATCAGTTTGGCCGGCCTGACAACCGCATGTACAACACCCCGCGCGGCAACCCGGCCCCCATCCCCCCCCGCCCCTTCCTGCCGGTCAACGCCGCAGGGGAGCTGCCGCCCGCCGTCCAGAGCGAGATCCTGTCCCTCCTCGCCGATTACCTGGCGCGCGCCTGACCCGCTGTAAGCCCCTACAAGGCGCCCGTGGCCATACCCGATACCTGTTTCAATCCACGCCCGGCTATGAAGCCGGGCGATTCGCGCCGTTGGCCTGGGGGTTGCCGGGCAGGCTGTGTTTCAATCCACGCCCGGCTATGAAGCCGGGCGATTCTCGATGTGGATGGTCTCGTACTCCAGGTCCAGCGGGTTTCAATCCACGCCCGGCTATGAAGCCGGGCGATTCGCCGGCCGGGCACTGGCCGCGCGCGCCGCCCAACAGCTTTCAATCCACGCCCGGCTATGAAGCCGGGCGATTCCGGCCTGGGCCCCCCCCCTGCTGGCCCTCTATCAGGTTTCAATCCACGCCCGGCTATGAAGCCGGGCGATTCAGAAATGGCCCGCAGCAAGGCCGAGCTGGAGATTGTTTCAATCCACGCCCGGCTATGAAGCCGGGCGATTCCTAATCCGGGTGCGGGCGCAGCGAGGCGATGAGCTGTGGGAGATCGTGTTAGAGGTGCAGCGCAAACAAAGGCTGCTGGTGCCCTATACGCTATGGATCAGGTAGGGGCCACACTGCCTGATGCCTTGCGGCCCCCGGCCATACGTCCTAAACGGCGTGTGGGTATCCCTGATCAAGAGTATAGATCATGTTTCAATCCACGCCCGGCTATGAAGCCGGGCGATTCAGGAAGATCGCCCCGGCCTGTTCGCCGATTTGCAGTTTCAATCCACGCCCGGCTATGAAGCCGGGCGATTCTCCTCGGCGAGATCGCCACCCGCGATCGCACCTATGTTTCAATCCAATGCCATTAACT
>SACH01000456.1 GCA_009928645.1 Gammaproteobacteria bacterium
CATGGCGGCCATCCCCTTCTCCCTGGTGGGCATCCTGCCGGCCCACTGGGCCCTGGGGGCCTTCTTCAGCGCCACCTCCATGATCGGCTTCATCGCCGGGGCCGGCATCGTCGTGCGTAACTCCATCATCCTGGTGGATTTCATCAAGCTGCGGGTCAAGGAGGGCATGCCCCTGGCCGAGGCGGTAGTGGACGCTGGCGCCATCCGCTTCCGCCCCATGCTCCTCACCGCCCTGGCGGTGGTGGTGGGTGGCAGCGTCATCCTCTACGACCCCATCTTCCAGGGCCTGGCCCTGTCCCTCATGGCAGGTGAGATCGCCTCCCTGCTGTTGTCGCGCATGGCCGTACCGGTGATCTACTACCTCGCCATGCGCCATCAACGGCGCGCCACGGCCGTCTAGGTTACCAATCCCAGACGTGTCTCGATGCGGGCCAGGATGGCTTCCAGTTCATCGGCGGCGGCGAAGGCCTGGTTAAGCAGGCTGGCATTTTTCTGCGGCTCATCGGGATACTCGTGGGTGAACTGGTTGCGGATCGCCCGCAGGCGGGACCAATCACCGGCATGCTCAAGAAAGCCCAATTGTTCGAGGCGGTTGAGCTTGTCCAGCATCGGTCGGCTTTCGTAAGGTTCCTGGAGGTAAGCCAGAACTGACGGCAGTAGGCGCAGACCCAGGGCATCCTGTAGCTTGCCAAAGCGCAGGACAAACTGGTCGAGATCCTGAACCGCCTCGGCATCAAGCGACTGGAGCCGCGCTCCGGTCAAGGGCAATACCGGGCCCAGTGCGGTGAGCGCATAGCGCATGTAACGGGCATGCAGCCGGCATTCACGCCAGGATTGCTCAAGACGCAGGGCGGGAATTTCATCCGTCATAGCGGGACTCCGGTCCGTTCCGCGATGGCGAAGATCGGTGGCCGCACCCAGCGGCCAGGATAGTCGGCGAGGACGTCGATGCGCTGTTCGCCCAGTGCCCCCTGAACCTGAACCTGGAAGGCGATCTCCGCCCGGACGATCTGGTCCGTGTCGGCGAGGGAGGTGGTGATGAGCAGGTCGATATCGCCGCCGCGTTTGCTGTCGTCAACCCGCGAGCCGAACAGGCGCACCTGGGCATCGGCCCCAAAACAATCCCGGGTGGCCTTTTTGATCGCGCGGCGTTGCTCAGCACTCAAGCGCATCGGACTCTGGTTCCCATGGTTGACATCATGCCGGAGGTCCCATGACTGACCATGGACCTGGCGACCTTCGCCTCAGGTTCAGTATAGCGCGGTGCCGTGCTGATCACCCCAGCGGGCCACTTCCCGCCCGATGAAGGACTCCAATGGAATTGGTCAGAAAAGGCGGTTGTTCAACATCCCCCGGACTTAATCCGGGGCCGATAGCCGTCACCCTAAGGGCTATACTCTTGCTCGAACCAGATTCCAGGCCAGCGTCTGCTTTCTCAATGACCGATTCATTCAGACCTTCGGCTATACCCTGGAGGATATGCCGACGGTGGCCGATTGGGCCCTGCTGGCCTATCCGGACGCGGACTACAGCCGCGGCGGACCCGCTCCAGGCCTTCGCCTGCGTGCAAGGATGACTTGATCCGGATCGACGGCTGACACGGTCGCCTCAACCACGGCACGTGCGGCACTATCCAGGTTCGGGACAGCGGGTTCAAAGGGATGAGGATCAGGCATGCTATTCAACAATTGCACATGGTTGGGTGCAGATCTGCCCGATGAGGATCTCGCCGGTCAGCCCCGGGGGTAGCCCCTCCAGTTGTTCATACAGCCTCAGTCGGCGAGCCAGAGCAGACATCCGGGGGACCTATGGTGCCGGGATGCAGTTAAGGTTAGACGATAAGGTCGCGGGAGTTAACCTAACACGCCTAAGGCCTTATCATGCCCCGGGGGGATAAAATAGGCCCCGCCGGGCCAACGCCCGCGCGCACCCAACCCCACGAGGTCGGTGCGCGCGCCGGGGCCGTACCCGCGAGACATGTCAGCCCGTCCGCCAATCGCCCGTCGGGCCCGT
>SACH01000457.1 GCA_009928645.1 Gammaproteobacteria bacterium
CCGCCCTGCCCCCCAAGATCCTGGACCCGTTGGTGGACCGCGCCGACCTGATCCTCTGGGTCACCGCCGCCCAGCGCCCGGACCGGGAGCCGGAGGCCGCGCTTCTGAGCCGGCTGCGCCAGCGCTGGGCGGCGCACCCCGAACGCCATCCCCCGACCCTGCTGGTCGCGGTCAGCCACATCGACCTCTTGCGCCCGCGCCAGGAATGGCGGCCGCCCTATGACCTGAATAACCCCGCCAGTGATAAAGCCAGAACGATCCGCGCCGCAGTGGAAGCCGCGACCATCGACCTGGGGGTGGAACTCGATGCTGCCATACCCGTCTGCTTGGCCCAGGGGTGCGTCTACAACGTCACCGACAGTCTCTGGGCGGCCATCCTGGCCCAGCAATCCGAAGCCAACCGGACACGACTGCTGCGCCTGCGCAGGGCGCAGCAACAGGCCGAGCACTGGGCCCTGCTGCAGCGCCAGTTGGCAAGTAGTGGACGCTTCCTGCGGGGATTGCCGAAGCGGCTGCTCAATTGAGACAGCAAAACGACTGCCCGCATCCTGAATAACTCCCAATGCTCAGCTTTGGTCAAGCCGAGATCGGTGGATGATGAGCGGTGAACGGCGTGCATATCGATCGGCATAGGCGTACAACCCAATGCGGATCGATTACAATCACTACCGTCATTTTCCTGGAGTTCTCGCCAATGATCGCCGTCACCCTATCCCCCAAATACCAGGTTGTCATTCCTCAAGCCGTAAGGGAGCAGTTGGGTCTCGTCCCTGGCGAGCGCTTGCAGGTAATCGCTGTTGCAAACCGCATCGAGTTGATCCCCATCGAGTCGCCACGGCAGTTAAGGGGTTTTCTGCCCGGCATCGATACCTCGGTGCCCCGCGAGGAAGACCGCATATGAATCTGGTCGATTCCTGTGGTTGGTTGGAGTATTTCGCTGATGGCCCCAATGCCGACTTCTTTGCACCGGCCATCGAGGAGATGGACCAGATCCTGGTCCCGACCCTCTGTCTCTTCGAGGTATACAAACGAATTCTCCAGCAAAGGGGCCAGGGAAGTGCCTTGCGTGCAATCGGGGTGATGCGTCAGGGCCGCTGTATTGACTTAACCGATAGCCTGGCGTTGGGGGCCGCTCAGATCTCCATGGATCTCAAGCTCACCTTGGCCGATAGCATCATCTTTCACACAGCCCAACAGCATCACGCCCTGCTTTGGACTCAGGACGGCCATTTCAAAGGCTTGGCAGGGGTAAGGTACATCCGTAAGGATCCCGCTTCGTGATCGATGACAGCCTGCCCTTGCGCTCCCGTGCCTTGCTGTCCTACTCGATCAATCCGCACACCGGAACGACCACCATGAGGGAATAGGCGATGAACAAGAAGCAACTGATGATCCTGGTCACCACCCTGCTGCTCGGCGTGGCTGCCCATGCGGGGACCGGGACCCTGCCCCAGGAACCGGTCCTGGCCAGCAGCGGCATCAACAACTGCCACCAGATCTGCGCCTGGCGCTGCAATGGCACCCAGAACCAGTGTTATCGGAGCTGCCGGCAATATTGCCGATGAACTGGTTGACGGGCGTGGCTGCACCACATGATTAGCGTGAAAGTCACGGGCATGTCTTTGATTATCAGGGGTGTGACCCACCACCTCATGACAGTTAGCGTTAAAGTCACGGGAAAGGCTCATATTATCAGTGGGCTGGCTTGCCGCCTCATGACAGTGAGGATGGCATAGCATGTCCTTGCCACCTGGTTACCTTCTGGTCATCCTGGGCCTGGTCGCCCTGGCGCTCCATGCCCTGACCTGGCGCAACCGGCTGATCCGCCACCCCGTGACTGGGCGCACCAGGGCCTGGTGGCTGACCGCGGAGGCCAAGGCAGTAATCGAACAACTCGGACTCAATAAATGCCACCTGCCGGAACTGCCCCGCTGGCCAGGCCCGGTGCCACGCCGTGGCATGCTGGTGGTGCGGATCGACCCGCCCGCCGGCATCGCGGATGCCGCCCGC
>SACH01000458.1 GCA_009928645.1 Gammaproteobacteria bacterium
GGAACAGGAACAGGAACAGGAACAGGAAGAATCTTTCTCTCTCTCTCCCAAACCCCCTCCCTCCCCAGCACCCGAGGTCGCCCCCGCTACTGCGGTGGCTGGAGTGCGTGAGAGGCATACCCAGGACCCGCCAGTCCCATTGCCCGCTAAGGCCGCATCGCCACCTTCGCGGCAGGTTGCTCCAACGACCTGGCCAGGCTTCGATGCTTTCTGGGGTGCCTACCCGGCGAAAAAGGCCAAGCAGGATGCCCTGAAGGCGTGGAACAAACTGCGGCTGCCACCCGGCGACGTGGACGCCATCCAGGCCGATTTACCCCTCCGCCTGGCGACCGACCGCAGTTGGCGGGAGGGGTATATCCCCAACCCGGCGACGTACCTCAACGGGCGCCGCTGGGAGGACGCCATCACGCCAATCCAGGCAGTGAGGCCCGGCGGCAGGGTGGTCAGCTTGGCCGAGCGTAACCAGGCGGTGCTCGACCGCTTCGTTAACGGGGGGTCGGAGTTTGGGGATTTCATCGAGGGGGAGTGCCGCCATGCGTGATGCCGACAAACCGACTTTTGCGCGCGTCCTGGGCGGAACCCTGGAGGTGTACCAGCGCAACTTGACCGAGGCGGCGGCCAGCATCTGGTGGCAGGCGCTGAAGCACTACGACCTGGAGGCGGTGCGCACCGCGTTTCAGCATCACTTGACCGACCCGGATCAGGGGCGTTTTCCGCCGACCCCGGCGGCCATCATTGCCCACATTCCCCAGGTGGCGGCGGTGATGAGTGCGGATGAGGCCTGGGGTTTGTGCGTGGCGTCGTTTGACGAGCGCGAAACGGTGGTGGTCACCGACCTGATGCTGGATGCATTGCGGGCCAGCAATGCTGGGGAGACCTGGACCTACGACAAGGTAGGCGCGCGCATGGCATTCAAAAGCGCCTATGACCGCTTGGCATCCCAGGCGCGGGTGACTGGACGCGCACCAACTTGGCAGGTGTCGCTGGGCTGGGATGAAGGCAGCCGACGGCTGGCTATCGAGGCTGCCATCGTCGCTGGCCACCTGACCCACGAGCAGGCGCAAGGGTATTTGCCCGCCCCAGAGGCGACACCCGCCGGTCAGGCCCTTGCTGGGCTTTTGACCGGCAAGGTGGTCCCGATCCCCCAAGACGACGCCACCAAGGCCCGGCTTGAGGCCCTACGCGCGTCCCTGGCGCGCAAACATCAAGGCACCAGCGAGGCGCAGGCCCGGCGCGAGGACATTGAGGCACGGCGCCGCGAGGCGCTGGATTATCTCCGCTACCGGCAGGAGGGGGTAATCGACGGTGAATGCCGGGTGGTAACTGAATCCCTGACCCGAGAACAACACGTATGCGCACCCTGAAATCATGACTGGCAAATACAGAGAGAGACGTTTATGGCCGCTTCATTTAACCGCGTCACCTTGATCGGCAACCTTGGCCAAGACCCCGAGCTGAAGTACAGCGCGGCGGGCGACGCCATCCTCAACTTTTCCGTGGCCACCAGCGAATCCTGGAAAGACAAAAACACCGGCGAGCGGCAAGAGCGCACCGAGTGGCATCGGTGCGTGGCCTACCGCCAGCCGGCGGAGTTCCTCGGCAAATATGCCAAGAAGGGCAACAAGACCTTCGTCGAGGGCAAGCTGCAGACCCGCAAGTGGGTCGATAAAGACGGCCAGGAGCGCACCACCACGGAAATCCAGGCCAGCAATGTCATGCTGCTCAGCGGCAAGGACGCGGGTGATGACGGCGAGCGGACCTCGCGCCCGGGCAAGCCGCCGCAGTACGGCGGGGGGCGGCCTGCCGCAGCAGCGCCTGACCTTGACGAAGACATCCCGTTTTAAGGCCACCGGCATGCTGAACCTACCTGTCGGTAGTTACCTGATCCCCGACACCGGGGACCTCAACCCGGACCGTATCGAGCGCGTCAACGACGAACACGGCGGCCTGGCCTGGGCGGTGCGCAGCAATAGCATGTGCCTGTCCCGCGCGATGGAGTGGGACCG
>SACH01000459.1 GCA_009928645.1 Gammaproteobacteria bacterium
GGGTGGTCCCGAGGGCGACGAGGCCCCCGGTCCGGATGAGCAGGGCGGCCCCATGCTCGACGAAGGCCAGGAGGCGGCCCAGGCGGGCGACACGGGCGACGACGAGGCCGAGGCGGACGACGACCAAGGCCCCGCGCCCCAGGCCGACAGCGCCGCCCTGGCCAAGCAGATGGTGGGTGAAATGGCCGGCCAGTTTGGCAAGGCCTTGACCGCAGGAGACCGCGATGGCATTACCGACCTGGATGCAACGCCTGGCGGACCAATGCACCGACGAGGAGTTGGCGCGTCTGGAGCGGACCTTGGCGACGCCTTCGGCAGCGTCATCCCGGACATTTGGCGGGTCGAAGTGTGACGAGGCACCGGCTCCAATTCCACAATAGACGGCCTGCCTGAAAATGGTCCTGCTTGTCTTCGCCAAGGGCACGCTACGCGGCAACCCCGACCTGTGGTTGCGCCAGGTGGTCGACCGGCGCGGCCATGTCACCAGTCGCTGGAAGCGGCTTTATGACAAACCCTCGCCCCGCGTCCCGTCGTCCACCGCCGCCAACATCCAGCGCGGCAAAGCGGCGATGGCGCATGTCATCCTGCACCAAGCAACCGCCAGGTATGCCATGCATCGGACCGATCTTGGGTGGATTGACTTTGTCTGGGGCAGCGCCGGCAAGCCGCCAGGCTTATCCGGCAAGCGCAAGGGCGCCAGGGGGATTGCCCATCTTCTGGAGGCGCGGCAACGCAAAGATGGCTTAACGCTGGGGCAAGCCAAGGACCTGGCGATGAAGTTGCCAGACGTCATTGCTATGGGGAAGCGGGAGCGGGTACCCGGAGAACATGCGGCCAACGTCCGGATCGCTTTTGCCGGCTATGTCGCCGTGCTGGTCGCCAATCCCCGGACGGGGCACTGGCTCTTGACGGGATGGCGGAAAAGCCCCGATGGGCACCCGTAGGGTCTATGGCCTCCGGGTGCCTACGCATACAGCGCCTACCCTTTCACGTCGCTGTATGGGAGCGGGTTGACTTCAGTATAAGCAAACCAGCCAAGCTTGCAATGTCGTGACACCACACTGACCGGGCGGATAGGGTAGCTCCCGAAGAGCCCACACCAGAATCGTTCTCGCCTGCCATGGGCCTGCCGCATCCACCTCCTGGGGCAGGCGAGCGAGAACGTCATGACTCCTGCTGCTCTTCCTTCACGCGGGCTCACCTACCAGGGCCAAACCATCCACGAGCGCGGCGAGATGCTGTCGCTGACGGATATGTGGCGGGCGGCTGGAGGGACAGATAGCAAGCGCCCTGTCGACTGGTTGCGACTGCAATCGACAATCGATTTTGCTGAACACATCTCAGCCGTCGTGGGAAAATCACACGATGATTTAATTCAAACACTTAGAGGCACAGAAGCCGGCACCTGGGCGCATTGGCAAATTGGCATGGCCTATGCCAAGTACCTCAGCCCTGAGTTCCATGCCTGGTGCAACCAGGTGGTCCGCGACCACATGGAAGGACGGCTGGTCCCGGTACAGGCCACGGGCGCCCTCATCGCCATCACCGACGCCGCCTTCCGCGAAATGATGCTGCCCATGACCGAAGGCATCCGCGAGCTGCTCGAAGGGCAACACCGCACCGACACCCGCCTGGAGCGCGTGGAACGGCAACAGCAGACCCAGGAACAGTCCATCCACGAGATCTGGCAAGAGATACGTGGGCGGCGGCGACGCATCAGCGACAAAACCAAGGCCCTGCTGGTCTGGCAACTGCACTGCCTCGGGGGTCGTTGTCCCTGTTGTGCCCGCCAGACCGTGGTGGAACAGCAGCGGCGCGTGAACAACGCCGAGTTCGACCACTTCATGGCCAGCAGCCTGCCGGATGAAAACCACGTCTGGCTGATTTGCAAAACCTGCCATGACGATCTGACCACCGGCCGGGTGGCCCGCGACCAACGGCTGGCCGAGTTTAATGCCTTCCAAAACCAACGGCGCCGGACCCCGGGCGCCCAGCCGATGTTGGCC
>SACH01000460.1 GCA_009928645.1 Gammaproteobacteria bacterium
GGTCGACCACGACCTTGCCGAACACTTCATACCCCGCGGTGTCGGAGTGTCGCCGTGCTCAGGATGCGAAACGGGACGTCCCAGTCCCCCTTTCGCCTTTCGCTCGGCGACAACCCGGGTGCCCCGGTTCGCCCCGCTCCGGGCCACGGCTGCGTCACGACGGGCCCCCAAGGGGGCGGTCGGACTTCGCCATGGCTGCTTATCAGTCAAGTGCCCATCCGTCGTTACGAAAAGCAGGATTACCATTGCAACAGGCTATTCTTCCCGGAGCGCAACGTCACGATGTCGGCCCTGACGACAGCGACGATGATCGTTGAGGCGGGGGAAACCTCCGGCACCTTGATTCAGGCGCGGGCCGCGCTGCAACAAGGCCGCAAACTGTTCATTCTCGATAGCTGTTTTAAGAACAAGGGGCTGACCTGGCCGCACAGCTTTGCCTCAAAGGGGGCCATTCGGGTCACGGACTACGATGACATCAAAGTGCATCTTTCCGCACCTGCTGACACCGGTTGACGACCTGACACGGCCCGACCATTACTCCCTGTCCCCAAGTGACACCTGCTAATTCCTCGGGGAATACACGGCCCGGCACGGCTACGCGTTCAGTACGACCAACGGGCTGATCATCAACTTCAAGTAGCCAGTTGATAAGCGAGGTAAAATTTTGCTGACGTCGGCAAAATGGTCCCGTGGCCGGAGCCGGATCACGGCGCGGTGACCAGGCGGACGGGACCGCCGTCGCTCGGATCCGGGCTGCATCCAGGAGCGGGGGAGGGGGTCGCGCCCCCTCGCCCCCGGCGCGGCCCACGGCCCGTCCACGCACGTCCTCCGCCCCGGGCGCCCTGGATCGCCCTCCGCCCTACAAGGTCACGCTTCTGCCCAGCAGGCGCAGCTCATGCAAGGGAAAGGGCAGGTTGGTGTCATCGCTGAATTGCACATGGGTTTGGCGTAACCGGTGGGTCAGCAAGCCCAGCGCGGCGGGATCGTCGCCGGGTTGGCAGAAGGCGACGCAAATCTCATCCAGTTGCGGGAGCTGCCGCACCGCCGCGTCTTTCGGCTTGTCGGTGCCCGCGCCGTGGCGCGAGATCACGGCGTTGACCTTGATGTTCTGGGCGGTGCGCGGGGCGACCTTCAGGCCATAGAACGTCCGCTGGGCGCCGTCCCAGGAAAAGAAGCCCGAGACTTCCTTGTTCGTCTGTTCGTGGTAGTGGGGTGGTAACCGCTGGGTGCTCAGGCTGGTGCGGATCACCCGCAGATTGGGCACCTGCGCGGGCGTAAAGGTCCGGGTGCCTGCCGTCAGGTCGTCGAAGGTCAGATGGGCGTTCTGCAGCCCGGGCCATTTGTGAGCCACGGTGCCCTCCTCGACGATCACCAGGCTGGGCCCCCGGTGCGCGATCTGCTCCAGGGACGCGGCAAAGAAGGCGGCGTACTTCTCCCGGGTATGCTCATCGCGGGAGCGGCCGAAGGGACTGAAATCGCCCCGCGCCAGCCGTAAACAGGCGCGGGCATAGGGTTGCCACTCCGGGTCGCCACTGGGGGTCGGCAAAGCGCATTCCAGCATGCCCTGGTTGATGCGCGCGGCCAGTGGGAAGGCCGTGCTGGCGCGATTCGTGCCGCTGACGACGTCCTCATTCAGCTGTAACACCGTGAGCGCGGCCGGGGCCAAAGCCTGGGGCACGGCGCGGGCGGGCACCACGCCCACCATCCGCAGACAATCGCGAAAGGCCATCCGATACTTGTCGACGGGCGTCTCGTCCTCGATCAAGACCACCTGGCCCAGCAGGTCCTGACGGGCCAGTTCCCGCTTGGCCAGCCCATAGGGGTCGGTCCAGGCATGGTTCCGGAGTGCGGCATGCATCTCCAGGATCGCGCACCCAATCCCGGTCGTGCCGGCGCGGACCCGCTTGATATGCGCGGCCATGGCCGCCTGCTGCGTCTGGTTACGCGCCTGTTCTTTCAGGCGCCGGAGCTGGCCGATCTGGGCGGACGTCAGCCCGCGCTGCTC
>SACH01000461.1 GCA_009928645.1 Gammaproteobacteria bacterium
GCCCCGGCCAGCGTGTGGGTCTCATTAAGAAAACAAAAGGTGGCTGGCCCCAGCAGCGACACCGGCTTGGCCACCGGGGGCAGCCAGCGACCCGGCACGGGGCGCACCGCTGGCGCCGGGCGGAGGTCAGGCGTGGGGCGGTAGAGGCGAAACCATAGACGCCCGTAAAACTGCACCGGGCGCAGATAGCGCAGGGTGTGCCAGTAGCGGGAAATCATGGGATCAGGGCCGTCCGATGGGCAAGGTCATGGCCAAGCATGTGAGGGTCAGTCCTTCACGGACGGGCCCTATCAGCCGTTCAGTCAGCAGTCGGTGTGAGAGGTCATGGTTTCAGCCGGTAAGGTCACGGATGCAGAGGATGAGGGCTTCATCCCGTGACGGACACGGTTCCGGCTTTACCCGCCACCGCTTCCAAGACCGCTAGCATCTGGCGGGCCAGGGACGCGCGCTCATAGCGCGGCGCGGCGGCCAGGCAGTTGGCCTTTAGGCGCTGGTAGAGGGCCGGATCTTCCGCCAGGCGCAGCACGCCGTCGCGCAGGGCCTGGGCATCCTCTGGCGGGAATACCAGGCCCACCTCCTCCCGTGTCACGATCCCGGCGGACTCCCCAGCCACCCCGTGCAGTACCGGGATGCCCATGCCCATGCACTCGAACAGCTTGGAGGGAATCACCTGGGTGAAGTTATCCGCCTGGCGCAGATGGATGATGGCGACATCCAGCAGGGACCAGTAGCGTGGTACCTCGGCCTTGGGCACGCTGTCGAGGAAATGGACGTTGGTCAGACCCAGGTTAGCGGCCTGGGCCTTGAGTGCCTCCTTGCGGGCGCCGTCGCCGAGCAGGATGAAGTGGATGGTTGGTCCACGCCTGGGTGCCGCGCCGTGGTTGGTGACTGCGGCCTTGCCATCCATGGCGCTGGATTCCGGCTTCCCGGCCGGAATGACGGAGGGAATGCAGCCGGCATGACCTCCGTCTTCCGTCGTCCCGGCCGGGAAGCCGGGACCCAGGCCAGGGATGGTTGGTCCGCGCACGGCTGCGGCGCTGTGGTTTACTGTGGCCTTGCCATCCATGGCACTGGATTCCGGCTTCCCGGCCGGAATGACGGAGGTGGTACTGCATGCTGGCTTCCCGGCCGGTATGACGGCGGGGACGGCGGTGTTTGAGGTCGGAAGGACTGCGGAGTTTGGGTCCTGACAGACAGGAGTGGGGCCGACATCCCCCACCGCGCTCAGGAGCCCTGCCGCTTCCAGCACCGTCTCCAGGGCATGGGCCATCCCATGGGTACCGATGTAACCGGCGACGAAGGCCTGGTGGGGGATGCCCAGCGCGTCCCGCAGCGCCAGGTCCGGCGGCAGCGGCCGGAAGCGGGATAGATCGACGCCGTTGGTGACCACCGCGATCTTGTCGCCAGCGATGCCGCGGCTGATGAGGTTGCGCTTGAACGATGCGGTTACCGCCACGACGGCACTGGCCTTGCGGTAGAGGAACAGCTCCAGCCGCTCCAGCGCCCGCAACGCGGCGGATTCATTCATCGCCCCCACGGTCTTGATCGACTCCGGCCACAGGTCCCGCAACTCAAAGACGAAGGGCCGCCAGCGGAAGACCGCCAGCATCCAGGCCGCGCACGTGGTGAAGAACTGCGGCGAAGTACCGACGATCACATCCGGCCGCCGTTGCACCAGCCCGGCCAGAAAGCCGCTGACCATGAAGGACAGGTAATCCAGGGTGCGCTTGCCGAAACCCGCGTTGGCGGTGATGTAGGTCCAGACCCGCACCACTCGGATGCCCTCCATCTCCTCCCGTTGCCAGAGGCGATTGCGGTAGCCGGGAAACACCACCCCTTTGGGGAAATTGGGCGCCGTGGTGATCACCGTCACGTCATGGCCGGCCTTGACCCACTCGCGGCAGTGCTCGAAGGTCCGCGAGGCCGGGGCGTTGACCTCGGGGGGGAAATTGTCACTGAGGAAAAGAATCTTCATCCGGGTTCAGCCTCCAGCGGAA
>SACH01000462.1 GCA_009928645.1 Gammaproteobacteria bacterium
TGGTGACCCGGGTCCTGCGCGAGGCCGGCTACGGCAGCGCCGCCACCGGGATCGACCCCGACCGCTGTGAAGTCCAGGTGCGCTTCAATCGCCAGTCCGGCGATATCGCCCAGGGGGTCGACCAGGCCGGTGGTCAGATCGGCGCGGGCGACCAGGGCCTGATGTTCGGCTATGCCTGTGACGAAACCCCCGCCCTGATGCCGGCGCCCATCGTTTTTGCCCATCGCCTCATGCAGCGCCATGCCGTATTGCGCCGCGGGGGTCTCCACCCCTGGCTGGGACCCGATGCCAAGTCCCAGGTGACCTTCCGCTACCAGGAGGGCCGCCCGGTGGCGGTGACGGCGGTGGTGTTGTCCACCATGCATCACGCGGAGATGGCGATGGAGGCGGTGCGTGCCCTTGTCAGCCAGGAGATCATCGCCCCCGTCATCCCCGCCCACCTGCGGGCACCCGATTATCGGGAACACATCAACCCCACCGGCCGTTTCACCGTCGGTGGCCCCAAGGGGGATACCGGGGTCACGGGGCGCAAGATCATCGTCGACACCTACGGCGGGGCCGCCCCCCACGGCGGCGGGGCCTTCTCCGGCAAAGATCCCTCGAAGGTGGACCGTTCGGGGGCCTACATGGCGCGCTTCCTGGCCAAGCAGGTCGTGGCCCGGGGCTGGGCACCCCGCTGCCTGGTGCAACTGGCCTATGCCATTGGGGAGCCCGAGCCGGTTAGTTTCCTGGTCGCGGCCGCCGGGTGCACGGATGCCCGCAACGCGGACATCGCCGCGGCCCTGCGCCAGGAATTCGACCTCACCCCGGCGGGGATCATGGCCTGCCTGGATCTCAAGCGCCCCATCTACTATCCCACGGCGGCTTATGGTCACTTCGGGCGGGAGGACCTGGATCTGCCCTGGGAGGTGGTCTGACTGGGCGCGCCGCGCTGCCGTCAAGGTTTACGGCCGGGTGGCTATCCCGGCGCGGCACGGGACTGGCCCACCTGACGGGCTGGATTACTAGACATGCGCCCTCCAAGGGGCGCGCAGGGGTTGGCGCGGTTTGCCGGGGCCTGGGGCAAGCCGCCCCCCTTTTAGCAGAAAAAACCGTCATTGGATCAGTCAACAGGGTGCCTGTGGCGGCTGTTGGGAACGGTGTGGGAAGAGATAACCCCTACCACCAGGCGGCTAGCCAAGCCGGGCTTCCGGTGCCATGCTGCGGGCAGACCTCTTTCTGACCTGGGCTACCCGGCTATGTCGACGCTGCTGTCCTCCTGGAAATTCTGGGCGCTGTTATCGGCGGTGTTTGCCGCCCTGACCGCCATCTTCGCCAAGATCGGTGTCGAGCATGTCAATTCCGACTTCGCCACCTTTATCCGTACCCTGGTCATCCTGATCACCTTGGTCTTCATCCTGGCCATCACCGGGCAGTTTCAGTCGCCGGGGGCGGTCAGTGGTCGCACCTATTTCTATCTGCTGCTCTCGGGACTGGCCACTGGCGGTTCCTGGCTCTGTTACTTTCGCGCCCTGAAGCTGGGCCAGGCATCTCAGGTGGCCCCAATCGACAAGCTCTCCGTGGTGCTTGTGGCGATCTTTGGCGTGATCTTCCTGGGGGAGCGACTCTCCACCACCAACTGGCTGGGGGTGGCGCTTATCACCTTGGGCGCGGTGTTGGTGGCCTATCGCTGACTGGTACCCCCACCAGCCGCTACGGGTGCAACACCGCTACACACCCCGTCGTTACTGGGCTCTTGGCTGCCTCGGAGGGGGGTTCTCAGGTGCTACGGAGCCGCTACCATTGCCAGTGCCGCAGGGTGGCTAGACCACCACCGACAAGACTCCTCCATACCGGGCCATAACCCCCGCCGGAGCTGAGGAAACTTTTGTCGGTCCGGGTGGCTCTTGTAAGGCAATATCCACACCAATTACTGCCGTTCCAGCGCTTGCGATTTGGTCAGCCACTGTCTCATGCCGGGCCTATAATCCGATTAAGGTAACAACAATCGGAAAC
>SACH01000463.1 GCA_009928645.1 Gammaproteobacteria bacterium
GTTGTCTTGGATTGAGCAGTGAGACCTGGGGCCGCGCTGGGGCGAGATCCGCGGGGCGTAGTTTCAATCCCTGTTGTCTTGGATTGAGCAGTGAGACCGCAGTACGCCAAGGCCCGGGCGCGGGCGCATCGGAGGTTTCAATCCCTGTTGTCTTGGATTGAGCAGTGAGACAGTGACGGCGCTATGGGAGACAGATGGCGTCGAGTGGTTTCAATCCCTGTTGTCTTGGATTGAGCAGTGAGACCCGGCTCCGACTTCACCCAGTCGACTGTGAAGGAGTGTTTCAATCCCTGTTGTCTTGGATTGAGCAGTGAGACCAGGAATAGCTTCTTCGATTCCGGCTTGTCAGGGATGTTTCAATCCCTGTTGTCTTGGATTGAGCAGTGAGACTCCTTCCGGTGCGCGTGGCGAATCCGATCGACATCGAGTTTCAATCCCTGTTGTCTTGGATTGAGCAGTGAGACAACCGCCACTCTTTACCGCGCTCGCCTCGCTGCAGAGTTTCAATCCCTGTTGTCTTGGATTGAGCAGTGAGACGCTGGATACGGTGATTGCTCCGGTGGCGGTCAAGCTGTTTCAATCCCTGTTGTCTTGGATTGAGCAGTGAGACCCGAGTGGACGTTCCGCGGGTTGATCGTGCCCATGATGTTTCAATCCCTGTTGTCTTGGATTGAGCAGTGAGACACGCTCCGCAATGGGTGCATCTCTGTCCGGTCTGTAGTTTCAATCCCTGTTGTCTTGGATTGAGCAGTGAGACTCGCGCGTCAATTTCAGCTCGGCGCGCATGGGCTATGTTTCAATCCCTGTTGTCTTGGATTGAGCAGTGAGACCGGGCTGGACCGTCACGGTTGACCGCGTGAAGACGGGTTTCAATCCCTGTTGTCTTGGATTGAGCAGTGAGACCGTACAGCGCAGCCGACATCTTGATCATTGATCCATGTTTCAATCCCTGTTGTCTTGGATTGAGCAGTGAGACGACCGGGTTGACGGTCGTGGTGGCGTTCTCCGCTGGGTTTCAATCCCTGTTGTCTTGGATTGAGCAGTGAGACGGCGAAATGGTTCGGAGGCGTCCTTGGTCCCGACGGGTTTCAATCCCTGTTGTCTTGGATTGAGCAGTGAGACAGGCGTTTGCCTGCTCCAGATTGACGGGCGTTATTTGTTTCAATCCCTGTTGTCTTGGATTGAGCAGTGAGACCCGACGGCAAGCGCTGGCCCGTGGCAACCCTCATCGCGTTTCAATCCCTGTTGTCTTGGATTGAGCAGTGAGACCCGTTGGGTCACCGGCGAAGTCCTGCCACAGATCCGGTTTCAATCCCTGTTGTCTTGGATTGAGCAGTGAGACTCCCGTCGGCGAGCAATGCCGCGGCATAGGGTTGCGGTTTCAATCCCTGTTGTCTTGGATTGAGCAGTGAGACCGCCGACGCCTATATGCAGCTCGTGTTGTGCAATACGGTTTCAATCCCTGTTGTCTTGGATTGAGCAGTGAGACGCGACTGTCGGGCGCTGCCTGGTCGGCGGGCGCGACAGTTTCAATCCCTGTTGTCTTGGATTGAGCAGTGAGACTTTGCGCCGCCCAGTTTCACCGGCTGCATGTGGTCGGGTTTCAATCCCTGTTGTCTTGGATTGAGCAGTGAGACGGACCGGCGTGGCCTGTAAATTCATGGGCACGAGCGAGTTTCAATCCCTGTTGTCTTGGATTGAGCAGTGAGACAGTATCCCGTTTTCCTATCCTGAAGGCACTCTCTTAGGTTTCAATCCCTGTTGTCTTGGATTGAGCAGTGAGACTGTTTTAGATGTATTTGAACAAAATCAATCAGGTCTTGTTTCAATCCCTGTTGTCTTGGATTGAGCAGTGAGACGTTCTCGGTCGAGAATGCCCGCGCGATTTACGGCGGGTTTCAATCCCTGTTGTCTTGGATTGAGCAGTGAGACCCCATTTCTCTAAAAAATAACCAAAAATCAGAAACATAAAGATTTTTAGCAGGTATATTTT
>SACH01000464.1 GCA_009928645.1 Gammaproteobacteria bacterium
GTCCACGACCTGGGTCTGACCAATTTCTGGGGCTACAGCACCCACAGCTTCTTTTCCCCCCATCCCGGCTTTTGCGTCACCCCCGAGGCCGGCACCCACCGCCGCGAGTTCCGCGACCTGGTCAAGGCCCTGCATCGGGCCGGCATCAGCGTCATCCTCGACGTGGTCTTCAACCACACGGCGGAGGGTGGCGCCGATGGCCCCGTGCTCAATTTCAAGGGCCTCGGCAACGAGAGCTTCTACCTGCTGGATAGTCTCGACAAGAGCCGTTACCTCGACTTCACCGGCTGCGGCCACACGGTCAACGCCAACCATCCCCTGGTGACGCGCTTCATCGTCGATTGCCTGGAGTACTGGGTGCGGGAGATGCACGTCGATGGCTTCCGCTTCGATCTGGCCAGCGCCCTGGCCCGGGGGGAGGACGGTCGCCCCCTGCACGACCCGCCAGTGCTCTGGGCCATCGAGTTGTCGGATGTCCTGGCCCACACCGAGATCATCGCCGAGGCCTGGGATGCCGCCGGTCTGTATCAGGTCGGCACCTTCCCCGGCTATCGCTGGATGGAGTGGAATGGGCGCTACCGCGACAGCGTGCGGCGCTTCGTCCGCGGCGATGGCGGCCTGGTGGGGGAGGTGGCGAGCCGGATCGCCGGCAGCAGCGATCTCTACCAGGCCAACCAGCGCCTGCCCATCAACAGCATCAACTTTGTCACCTGCCACGACGGTTTCACCCTCTGGGATCTGGTCAGCTACGAGCGCAAACACAATCAGACTAATGGCGAGGACTCCCGCGACGGCAACGACGAGAACCAGAGCTGGAACGGCGGGGCCGAGGGGGAGACTGGGGACCCGGCCATCCTCGCCTTGCGCCGCCGGCAGGCCCGCAATTTCATGGCCATCCTGCTCCTGAGTCAGGGGGTGCCGATGCTTCTGGCCGGGGACGAGGTGCTGCGCACTCAGGGCGGCAACAACAATGCCTGGTGTCAGGACAACCCGACGGGCTGGTTCGATTGGGAACGAGTGGAAACCCAGGCAGATATGCGCCGCTTCGTCACCGGGCTGGTGGCCCTGCGCAAGCGCCACCCCTGTCTGCGGCGGCGGCGCTTTCTCAACGGCCGCCCCCGGGTCCAGGACGGCCCGCCGGACATCGAGTGGCAGGGGCCGGAAGGGGGCCCACCGGACTGGAATGGCCCGGGGAGTCATTGCCTGGCCTTCACCCTGACGGGTCTCGACGAAAGCGAGCCGGACCTGCATGTCATGATCAACATGGGCGTGGAGGGGCGGAGTTTCCGTCTGCCCCAGCGCCCGGACAAGCGCTGGGGCCTGGTTCTGGACACCGGCCGGGAACCGGCCATGGCCCCGGTACCACCCGCGGAGCAGATCCCCATTCGTCGGGATGGCATTTACCTCGAGGCCCGGACCCTGGTCGTCCTGGAAGGGCGTTGAGGTGGCGAGGCACCGCGCCGTGATTGGCCTCCCGCATGCACGGGCTTCCGCCCATGGCCGTGCCCCAACTCATGGCCGTGCTCACGCCATAGCCCACGGCCGTGCCCATGCCATAGCCCATGGCCGTGCGCTTACCCCTGCCTGGCGTTCCCTTGCGGTTGCCTCGCCTGCCCCGGTCGCGTGTGCCCGAGGACAAGCAAGGCATGGCTGACGAGGACGGCCGCGCCCGGTTGCGGGCCATCGCCACAGAGGTCGAGCGCGTTTTTCCCCTGACCTGCCGGCGCACCCTGCTGGTCCTTTCTGACCTGGACCCGGACCGGTTGCAAGCCCAGTGGCAGGTGGAGCCGGGCCTCCTCGCCCTGGCCAAGGGTGGTTTCCCCGCAGACCTGGGGGGCGTGCGGCCGCGCCTGCGGTTGTTGCGGGTGGACGCGGGAAATCAGGAGGTCGCGGCCCTTTCGCTGCCGAACGACGGGGAGGGTGCCCCGGGGGTGGCGCGCTTCCTGGTCAGTGGCGGCCCCGGGGTGCGCTACCGCGCCGAG
>SACH01000465.1 GCA_009928645.1 Gammaproteobacteria bacterium
ACCATGCGCACCGACTCCCCGTAGAGGTCGCGGATGATCTGGCCGTCGATGGCATCGGTGCGGTGGCAGATCAGGGTGCGGTTGACGCAGGCGACGCGCCCCACATAGCTGGAGATGAAGCCGATGTCGTGGGAGACGACCAGGATGGTCAGGCGTTCGTTGAGGCGGCGCAGCAGGTCGAAGATGTCCCCCTCCAGGCGCTGATCAATGTTGGCCGTGGGTTCGTCCAGAATCAAGATGCGCGGCGCCCCGGCCAGGGCCCGGGCCAGCAGGACGCGTTGCAGTTGCCCCCCGGACAGGCTGCCGATACGCCGTTGGGCCAGATCGGCGGCCTCCACCTCCTCCAGGGCCTGGCGGGCGGCGGCGCGATCGGTCCGACCGTAGCCACCGGGGCGGAGGGCGGCAAGCCAGTTGGGAAGAGGGTACCGGAAACCCGTACCTCGGGGAGGGCCGGCGCGTGGACCCTGGGCAGCTATGTCGCCGCCATGGTTATCGGTCCGGGGAGCCGCGGCGCGTCCCGAAGCCTGGGGCTCCTGCCGCTGGTCTCTCGGCAATGATACTGGCGGGGCCGAGATGGCTGTGGATCTACCAGGGTTGGCAGCACCGCCCGTATCACCGGGATGGCGACTATCGTCAGGATGCCGTCGCTCACGTCCGCCGATGCGTGCCAGGAGCACCGCCTGTTCCACTGTGATGGGGAAGTCGCGGGGAAAGCTAGGATATTGGGGGACATAACCAATCAGGCGGCTGGCCTCAGCCGGCGGGTGGCCAAGGACGCGGATGCGACCGGCCTGGGGCTCCAGCAGGCCCAGGATGAGTTTAAGCAGGGTACTCTTGCCACCGGCGTTGGGACCGACGATGCCCAGAAACTCGCCGGCGCCCACCTCCAGGTTCACGCCCTCCAGGACCGGCACGTCGCCATAAGCAAAACCCAGGCCCCAGACGCGGATGACCGCGTGCGGGATCGGCATGGCCGAGGGAGCGGCTGAGTTGGGCAGGGTGGTTGACGTCTCAAGTGCGGGCATGGCCGTCAGGTTCTCGGTGAGGTACGGATGTTCCCGCAGGTCGGTAGCATGACTAAAAGGGCTGCGCGACAGGGGTCAGGGTCTCAGGAATCTGGGTCCCCGGGTCCCGGGGTTCAGGGCGAAACGGGTTTTCCGGCGGCCGCTATCTGCCGTGCCACCTCGCGCAGGTTGGTCAGGTAGTCCGGGGCCAGGGGGTCAATGGCGATGAGCTGGCCGCCGATGGCCTCGGCGATCCGCGCCGCGAACCGTGGGTCGGACTGGGGCTGGACGAAGACGGCGCGGATGCCCTCCTGCCGGGCGTCGTCAATCAGGGTCGCCAGGGCGCGGGGGCCCGGTTCCTTGCCACCCTGCTCGATGGGCACCTGGATCAGGTCGTAATCCTGGGCAAAATAGCCCCAGGCCGGGTGGAAGACGAGAAATTTCCGGCTGGGCAGATCGGCCAGCAGGGCGCGGATGTCAGTGTCCAGGCCAGCCAACTCGGCGGCAAAGGCCGCCTGATGGCGGGCGAAGTCCGCGGCGTGAGCGGGGTCCAACTCGGCCAGGGTGTCGCGGATGTTGACCGACATGAGCGCCACCAGCCGTGGGCTGGTCCAGACATGGGGGTCACCCGCGTCATGGATAGGGTGAGGATCGCTGGCGCTGGTTGGTGCCGCTGCCGCCGCCAGCTCCGCGCCATCCCCATCCCCAACCCCATGATGGTGCTCAGTGGCATGATGGTCCTCAGTGGCATGGGAATCCTCGGTAGCGTGGGGATGAAGGTCGGCCGAGGGGGCATGGCGGTGCCCATGCTCCTCGGCCGGGAGCAGGGTGAGGCCCTCACGGGCGTCGAGGACCCGCATCCGGGGGTTGGCGGCCTGCAAACGGGCCATCCAGGCGTTCTCGAAGGGCATGCCCGTGCCGACAAACAGGTCAGCCTGGGCGAGGGCCGCCACTTGGCGGGGCGTGGGTTCGAAGGT
>SACH01000466.1 GCA_009928645.1 Gammaproteobacteria bacterium
ACCTCCCTCCTTCAGTTCCGCACCGCGCTATCGGCGCCTGATTTTCAGTTCACCTCGGGTGGAACCTATAGGATCTTCACCGGCGTGGAACTGGTGACCTATCAGACCAAGTTCGTGGTGCTGCTGCGCGAGGATGTCGCCGCTGAACTCCACGGGTTTGTCTCGCGCTGGGCGCCGCCAGGAGCGGATGCGCCATGACCTCGGCAGGCCCATGGCGGGTCCGTTCCGCCCAACTCGCGTCTCGCGGCTCCCAGGAACCGCGCCCCGGCTCCCTGGCGGGCTTGCATGTGGCCCGCGCCCGGCATCAGGGACAATTCTTCACGCCCGCCCCGTTGTCATCCTGGCTCTGGCGCCTGCTGGGCCCGACCCTTTCCCGCGCCCGTCCGTCTGCCGTCGGCGCGCGCTTGCCCATCTTGGATAGCAGCTGTGGCAATGGCGCGTTGTTGCACTTCGCGGAGCCGCAACAGCATGCGATCTTTGGCATCGAACCGGATGAACGCTGCATTGAGGCCCTGGCCGCGGACGCGCGGGCTGCCGGTTTTGAGTGGCAGTTTGAATGCGGTGTCATGGAGCATTACCGCCCGCAGGGCTTCGCGCTCTGCGTGCTCAATCCTCCGTTTAGCCTCCCCCTGGTCTCGCCCCTCCTGGAACCGGGGCCGGCCACGGTCTATGGACCCTTCGGCCCCAACACGTCAGCCCTCTCGCATGCGTACGCCCTGCAGCAGGGGCTGGTGGCCGCTCAAGTGGTGGCGGCCATCCTGCCGCGTCACTATGCGCTGAGCCTGCTCGCCGACCAGGCGGCGTCTTGGCCGCGGCTGTGTGCGATCTTCCATCTACCCGCGGGGCTTTTCGCGGCCACCGAGCAGACCGAGGTTGCCGTGAGCGTCGCCCTGTTCGACAGCCGGCCGCGCGCCCCCGAGGTCCCCGTGCGGGTGGAGCGGATCGTGGACCTCACAGTACCCGAGATCCACTGCTCCTGCGCGCCCCCCTCGCACTGGGCGCCTCAGTTGCGCCCGGTCGGGATGCTGGATGACGGCCCGGTCATTACGCGCCCCGTCACTGGAGATCCCCGGGTCCATGTCGGCCATAGCGGCCGTCGGCTGGCGCTCGGCTTCCACTGCGGGCTTCAGGAGGCGCGCGTGCGCAACGCGCTGCTGATCGAGCGTCTGACACCGCCGGAGAAGGGGCGGCGCTATCCGCGGGGCCTCCGCTATGTGGGCGAGGGCCAGCTGGATCTGGAGGTCCATCTCGCGCAGGCGGACCCCCTGACCTCCTTGCAGCGTTTCCTGGGGCGTATTCAGGATACCGGCGCCGTGGTGGAGGTGGACCCCGGCTTGCTGGGCTATCTGGCGCGACGCCAGCGCCGCCTGCAGGTCATGACCACGCCGTTGCGCCATGCGGTGCGGGTACCGGCCGGGCATGCGGACCGCACCCGGGACGCCCTCGCCGTGCGCGCCCGCGTTACGCAGGTGCTCAATCCCCGGGTCTGGGGCTCGCCGCTGCTGCGCGCCGGGGAGCTGTTCCAGGTTCGGGCGGCCGGCGACGGTCGGTGGGTATTGGATGTGCAGGGCCAAACCCAGGAACTGGTCGACGAAGAGCTGAATCAGCGTTTCACCGTTGCGGACTCAGCGGCCGGCGAGGGTGAGTGGCGTACGGTGCACGCGGGGCGGCTCGCGGCCTTTCCCGCGCTTGCCCAGAGCTTGCGCGCCCGTGCCCGGTCCTTGGGGCTTGACCGCATCCTGAGCTGGGACTATCAACTCGATGACCTGTTGGAATTGAGCATGGGTCGGAATGGGATCGCGGCCTGGGAGGTGGGCCTGGGCAAGGCGCGGCTGGCACTCTGCCTGATACTGCTGTCAGGCTGTCGCCGCGGTCTGGTCTGTACCGAAGCGTATCTGCTGGATGAGATGGTGCGGGAACTGAATCTTCTCGGCATTGACCCGGCGTGCTGGCAGGTGATTACCACGCCGGAACAGCTGC
>SACH01000467.1 GCA_009928645.1 Gammaproteobacteria bacterium
GCCGCGTCTTGTGCACCCGGTCCAGGCCCTCGATCCAGCGCGTCGCCTCCTCCAGGTCGATGCCCAGCTCCTCGGCCTGCTTTTTGCCGATCTTGGCCTCCGCCGGCTTGCGGTAGGCGTGGTGGGCCTCGTCGTTGATCACCACCAGGTTGCGGTAATGGGCCAGGGGACCCAGCACCCGGCGGCTGTATGCCTCGTCGTTCTCCGCCCCCTTTTTGACCACGCTGCGCGTCGGTTCCTTGAGCGGCAGCAGGCTGTGCCAGTTGTCGATGTGCAGCACGCCCTGGTTGAGCTTCTGGCGCAGGGCCGGATTGGGACAGAGGCCGAAGAGGTCGTAGAAGTTGTCGGGATGGCCGGGGCGCAGCACCTGAAGCCGCTCCTTGACCGTCAGGCCGGGGGCGACCAGGAACAGGGCGCGGGAGAAGTCCCGTTGCCGTTTGGGGTAGGCCAGGGCGTTGAGCACCTGCCAGGTGATGATCATGGCCATGACCAGGGTCTTGCCGGTGCCCGTGGCCATCTTGTTGCACAGCCGCTCCCAGGGGCCGCCGTCGCCGGGGATCTGGATACCCTGCTTGAAGGCCGGCAGGGCCTCCAGGTGCCAGATCAGGGTCTCGATGGCCTCGATCTGACAGAAGTAGAAGGGATACTGACGGTTGGCCTCCGCGTCCCGCCAATGGGCCAGCAGTTGCCGCGTCACCCCGGTGACGCCGGGATAGTCGGCGGCGCGCCACTCGTCCACCCGGGAGCGGATGCGGTTGACTAACGGCAGGTCCACCGGGCGCAGGGTGTTGTTGCGGGTGTCGAAGATTTCGTACCCCGCCGGGCGGCGCCCCGCCACCAGGGTGAACTGGTCTTGTCCCGCCCGGCGCCAATGGTGGGTGGGGGCGGCGTAGGGGGAGTTGACGATCAGGGAGTGGGGTTGCGCCATGGTGCCGCTCCTTAGCTCAAGGCCATGACCTTGAGCGACTCGATGCCCCGGTCATCGACGATCTTGACCGCGATCTTGCGGTTGTCCCCCGCCGCGAACGGCAGGCTGACCGTGCCGTGAAAGGCGTCGAGACGGGCCTCGTCCAGGCCGGCGCGCAGGTCCCGGCGCAGCTTGGCCCAGCCATTGGCCTGGTCCGCCAGGGGGAAGAACACCTGCCGGGGATAGAGGCTGCGCTCGTCATAGTCGGTATCCAGCAGCCACAGGGCGATCTTGCCCTTGCCGCCGGAGACCAGCTCGCCCTTGACGGTATCGAAGTAGTCGAAGCCGTGAACCTCCACCTCCCACAGGCCGTCGGGGCGACGGCGCTTCTCCACGTCGGGCTGGCCCATGAGCCAGAAGCTCTGGTTGCTGGCGCGGGCCTTCTTCAGGTCCTCGGTCAGGAGGTCGGTGTTCATCTGCGCCTTGAGGGCGGTGATGCCGCGGATGGCGTCGATGTCCTTCGCCGCCTCCGGGTCGAAGGCGAAGGCGCAGAAGAGGAGCATCTTGGGCACGGGGAAGAGCAGGCTGGCCTCGTTGAGGGCGTTGCTCACCTGCCGTTGTTCCAGGGCGCCGTGTTCCGGGCCAAAGCTGACCACTACCCGCTCGCCGCTCTCCAGGTGGCCCGTGGCGTGGAGATACACCAGGGGCTCGCCGTCGTCCGTGCCGGTGCCGCTGGGCAGGGCCTCCAGGTCGGCGCAGCGCAACATTTGCCCGCCCTTGCCGCGGATGCCGGTCTTGAGCAGTTCGTCCCGCCAGTGATGCTGGCGGCCGGACTCGCGGGTGCGGGCGATGCTGGCGTCGGCCTGGTCCGGTTCCAGCGGTTGGTCCAGGGACTTGACGCTGGGGAAGGGCACCGCCTCGACGGTGAAGGGGCCGGTGATGCGCAGCTTGTCCTTCTCCACCGCCGGCTGGTCGTAGAGGACCTCCGGCTCGGCGTGGGCGGCGATGGCGGCGTCCATGTGCCGCTGCATGGTCTGGCGGGCGGCGTGGAAGCGGGCGAAGTGGTGGGC
>SACH01000468.1 GCA_009928645.1 Gammaproteobacteria bacterium
GCCTGGGCGATGGTCGTGCCCTTGGGGGGGCAGATCAGGGGCTTCATTTTTTTCCGGTCGCTCACGGCGTCGTGGTACTGCACCGTGGCCTCGAGGAAGGCGCGGCAGCCGAAGGCCGCCGATTCGACGTCACTGGAACAAACTTCGATCAGATCCTTGGCCGTGTCGTAGTTGAAAGATTGCTCATTGAGGGCGCCTTGGGCCGGCACCAGGGCCTGGCTGGCGAAGAGGGCGGCAATGGCGAGGGGATAACGGATCTTGAACGTCATGGGACAGGGCTCCTGGTCGGCTTGAAGCGGAGGTGTTGAGGGCTGCTTCCGGTCTCGGCCCGGGAAGCCGTGCCGCCAACTCACATTAGCCCACTCCAGAGGGAATTTCTGGGTTTTTTCTTGGGCGATTAGCGGATGGATACCGGAATTTCCCCCGGTGTGTCCGGCGAGTCCAATGCGATCCCGGATGGCCATCATGAGGCAGTTGCATGAGGTGGCTGACCAGAGACCGGAGATGGGGCGAAAGAGGTTAACAGGTCCGTCAGCCTCAAACTCAGCATTGAGCTACAAAAAGTTAGCATTCATCGCTTAGCACGGCAACATGCTTGGCAATGGCTTTGAGAAGGGTGCAGACTGGTGACCAGCGGGCCTACGGCCCGTCAGCATCGATGCGAATCATTTGAGCATAATCCACGACAGGAGCGTGATATGAAAACGAAGCTATCCGGCCTCTTTCTGGCCGCCACGGTGGTCGGGATGCCTTTGACGGTTGACGCCAGCAACGATTTTACCGGGATCGTTGAGAGCCGCCCGGCGGGAATCGCCGGTACCTGGCGGATTGGCGGGCGCGCTATCGAGGCCACCGCCACGACCAAGCTGGACGAAGACGATGGCCCGGCGCAGGTTGGCGCCTGTGTGTCCGTTGATTTTGAGGGCGCGGTCGTCGAGGAGATCGAAACCGAGCGCGCGAGCAAGTGTAAATAACCCCTTGCCCGATCCTTCCCCCGCTGGGGGGAAGGATCGGCAGCCCGGCCTAAACGTGGGGCTCCGGCCGCCCTCAGCCCACCGGCGTTGGGGTCCTTCGTGGTTTGCTCAGCAACCGCGCCACGGCCTTTTCGATCTCGACCAGGAAGAAGACCCCCAGACCCAGCACCACGGGTAACAACCAGTCCAGCGGCAGCAGGGGGGCCGAATGGAACCAGAGGTTCAGGAGGGGGGAATAGACGAAGAATACCTGTAACACCACCAGGAGCCCCGCCGCCAGCCAGATGGTCCAGTTGGTGAACCAGTAACGGGGACGCAGGCTGGAATCACGCAGGAAGCGGCTATTGAACAGGAAGAAGAGCTGGCCAAAGGCCAGGGTGTTGACCGCCATGGTCTGGGCCACCGGCAAGGGGATCCCCTCGGCCTCCACGAGCTGGAAGACCCCCAGCGTGGCCATGCCGATGAGCAGCGAGACAAAGGTGATCCGCCAGAGCTGATAGCCCCCCAGAATGCCGGCCCCTGGTCGTCGGGGCGGGCGCTGCATGACCCCGGGCTCCGGGGGCTCGAAGGCCAGGGCCAGCGACAGGGTCACGGCGGTGACCATGTTCACCCACAGAATCTGTACCGGCGAGAGGGGCAGGGTCAGACCGAAGAGGATGGCGACGAGGATGACCAGGGCCTGGGCGCCGTTGGTGGGGAGCATGAAGAGGATGGACTTCTGCAGGTTGTCGTAGATGGTGCGCCCCTCTTCCACGGCCCGCTCGATGGAGGCGAAGTTGTCGTCCGCGAGGACGATCTCCGCCGCCTCCTTGGTGGCCTCGGTCCCCTTGATGCCCATGGCCACGCCCACGTCGGCGCGCTTGAGCGCCGGGGCGTCGTTGACGCCGTCGCCGGTCATGGCCACGACCTCGCCATTGGCCTGCAGGGCCTGGACCAGGCGCAGCTTATGCTCCGGGCTGGTGCGGGCGAAGATATCGTGACGGGCAACCAGGACCTGCAA
>SACH01000469.1 GCA_009928645.1 Gammaproteobacteria bacterium
GAATTTGCCCAGGCCCGGGGGCAAGGGGTAGACGTGGCCGTCGTCGGGGACGCGCAGGGTGCGGTGGAAGGTGAGGTGGCAGCCGGCCTGGGGGTGGATGTCAGGGAAGGTAAAGCGGAGTTGGTCGTTGCGCAGGGTCAGCATGGTGCCGGGGGCTCCTGGTGCGGGGTGATGGGTGCTTCTTCTTGAGGAGGTGATCAGGCGCGGGTACGCGCCTGACCACCCTGGGACGGTGTAAACATCGGCCCGGTCGGGTGTCAGCGCCAGACTTTACACCGTGGCCAGAGGGGTCTGGCTCAGGGGGTGATGCCGGTCTCGCGCTGTTGTGCCTCCTGTTTTTTCTTCAGTTCTTCGCGCTGGGCCTTGGCGGCGAGCAGCTCGGGCGCGATGTCGCAGTTTTTCTGGATGGCGGCGGACTCCAAGGCATCGTATTGGCCCTTGAGATTGGCCAGTTCCGCTTGCTGGTCATCCCCCGCGGCGAGGAAGAAGAGGGCCGGCCAGAACAGCACCAGGCCAACGCCCATCGCCACCGAGTCCTTGGTGGCGACCTGATCCTGGACACCGGAGACCTTGACGATCTGTGTGTTGACGCGCAGTAGTTCGGGTTTGATCTGGTCGCAGGTGAGGGTGGCGTATTGCAGGGGGGAGACGTAACTGGTGCCGACCTTGTCCGAGGAGGAGGCACACCCGACGAGCAGGGTGGTCACGAGCAGACTGGTGAGTCGGGTGGGGGTGAGGTTGGCGACCATGGTGTTCTCCTTCTTGTTATCACGGTAATACGTTAAGTACATGCTTAACGATTGGGGGAAATTTTTTTGACCTTCAGCCGGACCGGACGGACCGGGCCTCGATGGGGCGGATCTCGACCGGACCCGGGGGATCGTTGTCGGGCAGGGGCTGGCCGTGCTTGGCCTTGAACCAGGTGGCGACGCTGGCCAGTTTGGCGAGGATGCCAGTATCTTCCACGGGCTCGCCTTCTCTGTAGTGGTGAAACCAGGGTAGATGCCGGTTCCTGAAATCGCGGCGCTGGGGCGGTGGATAGGGCAGCTTGGTGCCGGTGACGGCATGGTATTGCTGGCTGTTGAGGAGATGGACGAAACACCGGCCCCGCTGGGTCTGGTCCCAGGCGTCATAGCCGTAGCAGTCACGGACGGTCTTTTGCTTCACTACACCGCCGGGCGCTAGGCCCATTTCCGGCTGCTGGCCTTTGGGCGGTCCGCCCCGCATAAAATTAACACGAGGGACTTCATCCCAATCCTCAGCGTCGCTGTCTGCCCGCGCGCCATAGAGGTCGCGAAAGGCTTCGACCTTCATGGGGTAGACCAGGATTTGCAGACCACCATACTCAGCGTGGCCGGTTAGTTGCTCTTCGGGGGTATAGCCCTCACCGAGGGGCATGGCGACGAACTGGCGGACCTGCTGTTCACCGACGTTAAAGCCATCGAGAAAGCGGTTTTCGCTGGATACCACGTAGTCATGGTGGCCCGGGATCAGTTCGCTTTGCCACGGCTCGCCGGTGATGACGTTGATCTTGCCGGCACCGACCTTGACGGCAAACGGGTAGGACTCGGGAAAGTAGAGAGAAAGCGCCTCGGATTGGTACATGGGCAGAAAGACGCCCCCATGCAGGCCCCAGGCTGCCGGTAACCGGTCAAGGTGATCGTCGACGGGGTGGACCGGTAACTGACCCAGGAGGGGTGGCCAGAGGAAGGGTCGGCTGTCGTCGGGCACCCGCAGGGTGCGACTGAACTTGATGCCGCAGCGGGCCTTCTTGTGGACCTCGGGGAAGTCGAAAGAGAGGGTAGTACCGTGGAGGGTCAGCATGCCTAAGCCGCTCCTCACCAGTCGCCATCGCGGACTTCGCGGACCAGGTGCTGGACGGCGTCGTCCGGCAGATCCTTGACCTGGCGCAGCAGTTCGGCGAGGAGTTGCGGGCGGGCGCGGATGACTTCCTGGAGGTCCTTGGAGAC
>SACH01000470.1 GCA_009928645.1 Gammaproteobacteria bacterium
GCCCGCGCCCCGCCGGGCAGGGGCACCGGGCGCAACTGGCCCAGGCGCTCGTAGCCCCGGTAAGCGGCGACCAGGAACTCCCCGCCCCAGACGGTGCCGTCCGCCCCCCAGCCTAGCCCGTCGAAGGCGATACCCAGGACCGGACCGTCGTCCAGGGGCCAGCCGGCATCCGCCAGGACGCTGGCGATGTGGGCGAAGTGATGCTGGACCCGGATAACCTCGATCCCCCGCTCCGCCGCCAGGGCCAGGCCCACCAGGGTTGAGCGGTAATCTGGATGGAGATCCAGGGCGAGCCAGACCGGCTGGTGGTGAAAGAGATCCTGATAGAGCCCGAGGGTGCGCTCGAATTCGCCGGCGGTGCGGGCATCCTCCAGATCGCCCAGATGTTGGGACAGGATCGCCTGGGCGGGACCACTAGGGGTCTGGCTTCCCCTCCCGAAACCGGCAGGGGGTGGTAACAGGACTGCGTCGGGCAGGGCATGGCCGGTCTGCCCCCCCCTCCCCTCGCGGGAGGGGGTTGGGGGGAGGGGGGCAGGTGACTCCCAAACAGGCCCTGAGCCAGGTCGCAACAGACAGATAGTGTTCTTGAGTTCCCCCCCCAGGGCCAGTACGGGCGGGGAGGCCTCGAAGCCGGGAGGCAGGTTGAGAGGCAGCGGCGCCAGGCCGCGGGCGCGCCGCAGGGGCCGGACCTCGCCGTCCATCACCCGCAGAACCGAGTCATCCACCCGGTTGAGGATCTCGCGGTCGTGCAACAGCAAGGCATCCGCCAGTCCCACCAGCCGCTGGCGGGCCTCGTCGTTGGCGATGCACTGGGGTTCCTCGCTGCGATTGCCGCTGGTCATGACCAAGGGCCGGTCCCAGTCCTGCAGCAGGAGTCGGTGCAGGGGGCTGTAGGGGAGCATGAAGCCCAGGGTGGTCTGGCCGGGCGCGACCTCATCCGCCAGCGGCGGTGAGTCCGCATGCTTCTTGTCGAGGAGTATCACCGGCGCCGCGGGGCCTTGCAGGCTGACGGCCTCGACCTCGTTCAGCCACGCGTAACCCCGGATAACCTCCAAATCCCGGGCCATGAGGGCAAAGGGCTTGCGATAGCGCCCCTTGCGCTGGCGCAGGGCGGCGACGGCCTGGGCGTTGGTGGCATCACAGGCCAGATGAAAACCGCCGATCCCCTTGATGGCCAGGATCTGGCCCTGGGCCAGCAACCGGCTGGCGGCGGCGACGGCGTCCACCGCATCGAGACTGGCGGGGGCGATCACCTGGCCCTGGGCGTCCTCCAGCCAGGCCAGGGGGCCGCAGACCGGGCAGGCGATGGGCTGGGCGTGGAAGCGACGATCCGCCGGGTCCTCGTACTCCCGTCTGCAGTCCGGGCAGAGGGGAAACGCCGCCATGCTGGTATTGGCCCGGTCGTAAGGGATGGCGTGGACGATGCTGAGGCGGGGACCACAATGGGTGCAGTTGGCGAAGGGATAGCGATAACGCCGGTCCGCCGGGTCCGCGATCTCGGCGGCGCAGGCGGCGCAGGTTGCGGCATCCGCCACCACGCCAGTCTCAATCCGCCCGGCGCCGCTGGCGCGGATGTGAAACCCCTCACTCGCCACCTCACCACCCACTGCCCAGGTACCCGTAACAGCCCCATCCCCCGTACCAGCGCTGCCAGCCTCAGCCGCGGCGCCGTTCAGTGCCGCCAGACCTTCCGGCCAGGCTTTCCGCTCCACACTATCGATGCGCGCCAGGACCGGGCACTCGCTCACCAGACGGAGGCAAAAAGCCTCCAGCGCCTCACGATCTCCACGAGCTTGGATTAGCACCCCCTCGCCGTCGTTACGCACCTCCCCGCCAAGGCCCAGTTCCCGCGCCAGCCGCCAGACGGTGGGACGAAAGCCAACGCCCTGCACCAGTCCGCGGACGCGGATGCGCTCGGCGCAGAGGGAGTGGTCGGTCATTAATTGTCGTAGAAGGAATG